>JAEVEY010000023.1 GCA_016842045.1 Candidatus Thermoflexus sinensis
ATGGTTCACCTACCCTCCCCTCCGGAACGCCCTGATCGCCGGCTTGCTCACCGGCCTGGCCTTCAGCCTGGCCCATCTCGGGTGGATCCCGCCTCTTGCGGAGATCGCCATGTATGCGATCGCGATCCCCATCGGTGGCTTTCACTGGGCCCGGGAAGGCCTGGAGAAACTGGTCGAGCGGCGAACGGTGGATATCGAGCTGCTGATGCTGGCCGCTACCGTCGGAGCCGCCGCCCTGGGCCTCTGGGATGAGGCCGCCTTCCTGGTGTTCCTCTACGGCACGGCCGAGGGACTGGAGGAACTCGCTTACGCTCGAACCCGTGCCTCGATCCGGAAGTTGCTGGATCTGGCCCCGAAAGAGGTCCGCATCCTGCGGAACGGTGAGGAACAGATCGTCCCGGCCCACACCTTGAAAGCCGGCGACATCTTCATCGTCCGACCCGGCGAATCCATCCCCACCGACGGACTCATCCTCGAGGGCCGCTCCACGGTCAACGAGGCGCCGGTGACGGGTGAGTCCATCCCTGTGGAGAAGCGGGAGGGGATGCCGGTTTTCGCCGGAACGATCAACCAGGAAGGCTTGCTGAAGGTTCAGGCGACAGCGGCCTTTGAAGATAACACGCTGGCCCGAATCATCCATCTGGTGGAAGAAGCGCAGGAACAGAAAGGCCAGGCCCAGCTGTTCATCGAACGATTCGGCCGGGTGTATTCTCCGCTGGTTCTTCTGAGCGCTGTGCTGATGGCCCTCCTCCCTCCCCTTCTGGGCGCGCCGTTCACGGACTGGGCCACCCGGGCCGTGGTGCTGCTGGTCGCCGCTGCCCCCTGCGCCCTGGTGATGTCCACGCCGATCGCCATCGCCGCCGGCATCGGCCGGGCGGGATGGAGCGGCGTGCTGATCAAAGGCGGCACGCACCTGGAGAACCTGGGCCGCATCCGGGTGGTCGCCTTCGACAAGACGGGAACGCTGACCAGGGGAGAGCCGGAGGTCACGGATGTGATCCCGATCCGCGAGGATGAGCGGGAGGTGCTCCGCCTGGCGTCCAGCGTCGAACGGTATTCGGAGCATCCGCTGGCCCGGGCGATCGTGCGGAAAGCGGAAGAGGCCGGGATCCTCCGTGCAGAGGTCCTGGAGTTTTCGACCATCGCCGGATATGGAGCGATGGCCCGCGTTGGGGAGCGGATGGTCTACGTGGGGAAGCCCAGCCTGTTCCGGAAAGTAGGACTGGAGGTGGATAGGAAAACCCTCCCGGAGAAGCTGCAAGGAGATGGCAAGACCCTGGTGCTGGTGGGAACCGATACAGGCCTGGCGGGAGTCATCGCCATCCGGGATGTGATCCGCCCTCAGGCCCGGGAAGCGATCCGCGAGCTGCACCGGATGGGCGTCCGGGTGGTGATGCTTACCGGAGATCGGGAGGAGACGGCTCGGGCCATCGCCGCGGAGCTGGGTATCGATGAGGTAAAAGCCGATCTGAAGCCGGAAGACAAAGTGAAAGCGATCCGGGAGCTGGAGGAAAAATACGGGCCGGTGGCCATGGTGGGGGATGGGATCAACGATGCTCCGGCGCTCGCCCAGGCGACGGTCGGAATCGCGATGGGGGCGATCGGCACGGATGCAGCCATCGAGGCGGCCGATGTCGCCCTGATGGCGGATGACCTCCGCCAGGTGGCCTTCGCCATCCGGCTGGGGAAGAAGGCCCGACGGATCAGCGCTCAGAACATCGCCTTCTCCCTGCTGATCCTGGCCTTCCTGATCCCCCTGGCCTTCACCGGCCGCATCAACGTCGCCCTCGCGGTCCTCGCCCACGAGATCTCCGAGCTCCTGGCGGTCGCTAACGGGCTTCGGGCAGCCCGCGTCTGAAATCCGAGTTCATGGATACCCCGATGACAGAGGCAATCCGTCTGCGTAGCGCGGTCGTGGCGTTCCTGGAGAGCCTGGCCGTCCGCTATGGCCGGCGTCCCCGCACGATCCAGACCTATCGAACCGCCCTCCAGCGGTTTCTGGAGTATCTTGCCAGCGTGGATCTGGATCCGGATCAGCGGACCACTGCGGATCTGGATCCGGGGATCGTGCGAGACTTCATCACTTACCTGGAAGGATGTTACCGGGAGGAAGGCCGGGCCTTGCCAGCGGCCACCCGCCAGACTTACCTGGCCGCGCTGATCGGCTGGGTGAATTTCCTTCTGGATGAAGGACTGTGGGAGTTGCCGGCCGAGGAAGCGCGGCGGCTGGTACGCGAGCTGAGGGCGCAGCGCGGGCGACCTTCCCCTCCCCTTCCCCGGCTTCCTCAGGAGGAAACGCTGGAGGCTCTGCTCCAGGCCGCCCGCTCCCGCCCACCCTCCCGTTCGCGCCGCAAGGAGCTCATCCGCCTCCGGGACCTGGCCTTGCTGCTGGTCCTGCGCAGTAGCGGGATCCGGGTGGGAGAACTGGTGGCCCTCCGGCGAGGCGATTTCGATGCGACGCAGGGGATCCTGTGGGTGCGCCATGGAAAAGGTGGCAAAGAACGGCTGGCGTTTCTGGACGCTGCGGCGGTGCGGGCCCTTCAGGCCTACCTCCAGGCCCGGGATGCCGGCGCGCGGGGCAAGTCGGTCGATCACCGGCCCCTCTTCGCCCGCCACGATAAAGGGGCGGGAGATCAGACGAGACCGATGACCCCTGAGGGGGTCCGGCGGGCGCTGATTACCCTGGCCCGGGAGGCTGGGCTGGAGGGGACTCTCACTCCCCATCAGTTTCGCCATTACTTCGCCACGCGGATCCTGGAGGCGACCGGGGATCTGGCGGCGGTGCAGGACCTTCTGGGGCATGCCTCCCCCACCACGACCCGTCGCTACGCCCGGGTTTCCCCCAAACGGCTCCGGGCCGTCCACCGCCAGGCTTTTGGTGAATCCGAACGATAGGTCCGAACCCTTCCTGGGGCTTTTCCGTCCTCATCCCGTTTGGGTCCAGCGGATGGATCCCTCCTCCTCCCCACGGCCCTTCGGGCATGGGGAGGAGGAGGAAAAGGATGCTGGGGAAGGCGCCCGGCTCGCCCCCCCTGGGAACGCTCAGACTCGCCCGGAACCCTTCCCTTGCCCGATCCGGTCATTCCGGGCAAAATGAACAGCGGGGAACCCTGGAGTTAGGAGACGAGCCATGAGGGCGGAGGCGCGGAAGCCATGGCAGGAGGAAGCGCGGGCTCATGCCCGGGCGGCGGCCCGGGAGTTCGGGGAGGCGTTGAAGGCAATGCTCCCGGAGCGCTTCTGGCAGCATATGAAGGCCGCCCGCCGGGAGGCCCTGCTTTCCATGCGAACCATCCTGGATGGCTTGCTGGAGGAGGAAACCCCCTCCACGGGTGTAGAACGCTCCTGAAGCCGATCCTTCCCATCGAAAAAGCGTAGGGGTGGGGATGGGCCGCAAAGCCCCCGCCCTGCTTGTCCTCTTCCTGGTGAAAGCTACTTCAGGGGCTGGGTCGGGCACCTTCCCTGCCCGACCCAGCCCCTATGACCCGGGGGGGCAGGCCTGCTGTCTAATTCCACCGGCGTGGCCACGGGCGCAGCCCCCAGAGCATCCAGAGCCCGGCGATCCCCCCCAGGATCCCGGCAAGAAGCTCTTCCCCGCTCATCCACAGGAATAGGGCGAGGATCCACCAGGCCAGCCCGGTGATCTGCCACACCAGCCGTCGGAACCCCTCGGCGATCCATACCATAGTCTCCCGGGCCTCCGGGAAGGTCACCTGCCATCGGATCTCCCCGGCCAGGGAGCGCTCCAGGAAACGCCCCAGATCCCGTGGGATCCGCACCAGCTGGCGCAGGACCTCCAGGGCCAGCTCGGAGAGGGCAGGCTGTTCCTCCTCTAACAGCCGCCGGGCGAAAGGCTCGGCTTCCACAAAGACATTGAAACCCGGATCCAGGCGGGTGACCAGCCCGGCGAGGATCCCCAGGGTTCGCCCCAGGAGCAGGAATTCCTGGGGGATCTGAAATGGGAACCTCAGAAGCAGCTCGCGAAACTCCAGGAACAGCGCCTCCGCCTCCGCGAGGGACCATTCCCGCAATTGGGCCATGGAAAGGCCCCAGATACGACTCAACAGACGCTCCACGGCAACCGTCAGCTGCTCCAGATCGGCCTCGGGCAGCAGAAACCCCAGCGCATCCATCGCCTGGACGATCCGTCGCGCGTCCCGGGTTCCCAGGCCGATCGCCGCCTCCCGGAGCCATCGCCGGGCCTCCGGCGAGATTTGCCCCACCATTCCGAAGTCCACAAACGTCAACCGGAAGGGTCGCCCGCCTTCGGATGGGACTTCACCATCCAGAGGTTCCACGAAGAGGTTGCCAGGATGGGGGTCCGCGTGGAAGAAGCCCTCATAAAAGACCTGTCGCAGATAGGCATGATACAGCCGCCGGGCGACGGCCGCGCGCGGGATGCCCGCGCGATCGATGGCGGCGAGATCGGTGATCTTGATGGCCGTGACATCCTCCAGGACCAGCACGCGCCGTCGGGTGTGGGACCAGAACGGGCGGGGGATGCGGATGCCGGGATCGTCGGCGAAGTTGCGTGCGAATTGCTCCGCATGGCGAGCCTCGGCGATGTAGTCCAGCTCCATCGCCAGGGTTCGCGCGAACTCCCGGAGCAGGCGATCGAGATGGACCCGACGGCGCAACGGCGGATAGAGGGAAAGGATGCGCGCCACCGCCGTCAGCGCCGCCAGGTCCGCGGCGAGCAGCCGCTCGATCCCCGGTCGCTGCACCTTCACCATCACCGGGGTCCCATCCGGCAGCCAGGCCCGATGCACCTGCCCCAGCGAAGCTCCCGCGGTGGCCACCGGGTCGAAAGCCTGAAAGGCGCTCTCCAAAGGCTGTCCCAGTTCGGCCTCGATCAGGGGCCGAATCCGTTCAAAAGGCTCAGCCGGCACCTCATCCTGGAGCTGAGCGAGCTCCTCGGTGACGAAATCGGGCAGGAGATCCACGCGGGCGCTCAGGAACTGACCCAGCTTGATGAGGGCCCCTCCCAGGGCGGTGGCCAGCTCCCGGAACGCAGCGGCCCAGGCGCGGTAGCGCTGAGGCGCTGTGGCCCGAACCCACTGGGGGCGAAAACGTCGGAGGATGAGCTCCCATGCCAGGATGTGAAGCAGCAATCGCAGGGAAAACCCCAGGACTTTCAGAAAGCGAAGGATGGCCATTGCCCGCTTCGCCTCCTATCCTGATTGAGGGTGTTTGAAAACGCGCATGTCCGCACAGCCCGATAGAAGCGATCCGTGCATTATCATAAAGATGCGTGTCATTCCTTCCTGGAGAGCGTAGGCCAGGAGATGCTCCATGTCAAAGGGAAGCGTGAAGGGCCGCGTCTATGAGCCTCGTCTTTATCTGAAGCCAGGGCATGATCGCCCGGTCCGTCGACATCATCCCTGGGTATTCTCCGGCGCCATGGGGCGGCTGGAGGGATCGGTAGAGGACGGCGGGCTGGTGGAGGTGTTCGCTTTTGATGGGGAATGGCTGGCCCGCGGGTATCTCAATCGCCGTTCGCAGATCCTGGCCCGATTGCTGACCTGGGATCCCGAGGAGGCCATCGATGAGCGTTTCTGGCGGCGCCGGATGGAGCGGGCATGGCAGGCCCGTCGGGCGCTGCGCCTGGAGGAGCACACCACGGCCTATCGGGTGGTCTTCGCGGAGAGCGATGGCCTGCCGGGCCTGATCGTGGATCGCTACAATGATTTCCTGGTCCTGCAGTCGCTAACCCTGGGGCTGGAGCGCTGGAAGCCGGTTCTGGTCCGCCTTCTTCAGGAGCTTCTGCAGCCCCGGGGGATCTACGAGCGCAGCGATGTGGATGTTCGGGAGAAAGAGGGTCTACCTCCCCAATGCGGGATCCTGGCGGGGGAAGCGCCACCCCCTCGCCTGATCATTCTGGAAAACGGCTACCAGTTTTACGTCGACCTTCTGCGAGGCCACAAGACGGGGTTCTACCTGGATCAGCGGGAGAACCGGCGTCGGTCGGCCCTCTACCTGACGGGTGCGGCGGAGGTCCTGAACGCTTTCTCTTACACCGGGGCGTTCGCGGTCTATGCGCTGGCCGCCGGAGCCCGCCATGTGGTGAACGTGGATACCTCGGCGGAGGCGCTGGCGCTGGCCGCGGAAAATCTGCGCCTGAACGGCTTCGGAGAGGATCGTTTTGAGAATGTGGAGGGCGATGCCTTTGACGTGCTGCGACGATTTCAGGCGGAGGGCCGGCGTTTCGATGCGGTCATCCTGGATCCACCCAAGTTCGCCTATTCTCAGGCGCATCTGAACCGGGCGGCGCGGGGATACAAGGACATCAACCTGCAGGCCCTGCGCCTGATCCGTCCGGGCGGCGTGCTCATCACCTTCTCCTGCTCTGGCCTCGTGTCGCCGGAGCTCTTCCAGAAGATCGTGTTCGCTGCTGCCGAGGACGCGGGCCGGGAGGTCCAGATCCTGGAGAAACTCTCCCAGGCCCCCGATCACCCCATCCGCCTGACCTTCCCCGAATCCGAATACCTTAAAGGGCTGATCTGCCGGGTTTGGTGAGCGCCTTCCCCTCCACCCTCGGGGATCCCAAACCACCGAACGCGGCCACCGTTTCGGCCAGCGCCATGGAGCGGCCCCCTCTCCAACCCATAAAAACAGGAAATCGGGATTGACATTCATGGGAGTTCAGCTATATTGGGCGCATTAGTCCCGACTGTGCCGGAGGCATGAGCGGCGAGCCTGTCGGAGATACGAGCATCAGGAGGCATTAGATGGATAGACAACGGTGGGGCCTTATGGCAGTGATCGCGGTGAGCGCGCTGGTGTTTGGCGCATGCAGCGGGTGGAACCCAACGGCTGGAACACCCATGGGCGCACCAGGAATAGGGAGTGCAAGCGGCGGGCTGACATGTCCGGCAGGGACGGTGTCGGCGACGCTCTCCGTTGGGCCGGGACAATCCCTTGCTCCGCGACCGGAGGTGGTCACCGCATTCTCGGCTTATGGGTATTTCGGCCAGCTTCCCTCGGGAATTCCCAACCCGTTTAACTATCCGGTGTTTGTAGCTCACACGTTCTCGAGCATTCCGGGGGCGAGCTCAATCGTTGCTGCGTGGGTCACAGCGTGGGTTCGCCCGATTATGGATAACGGAACGGATACCATCAGCGTTGGCCATCCGCTAGTTCCGAATTCTTTTGAACAGTCCTTTCCGATCCCGAATGCCGTTTCGCAACCATGGACGACTGCAAATTATCCGCAGTACGTACCGGTGGCGATGCAGCTTGCGCCAAACGTTCTGGCCCTAATCCATCAGTATGGGTATCTCAATGTGGTGATCTATTACCACGCGCAGGTCCAATCGCTTGCCCTTACTGTCTGTATTGCGGTCCCAACGCCCACTGCGACGGCCACGAAGCCGCCGGTTCCAACTGCCGGGCTCGCCACACCTCATGGACCGGCAACCCTGCAGGATGGGACTTCCGCGTCCACGCCTTCTCCAACACCGACGATCATCAAAAAGCCGACGATCATAATCGGCTTGACGTCGAATCCGATACCGACCTCGACGCCAACGGCCAC
>JAEVEY010000194.1 GCA_016842045.1 Candidatus Thermoflexus sinensis
CGCCTCCATCGCCGGCGCCCGCGCTGGTGATGGGCGTGGTGTTCCTGGACCGGAACGGGAATGGCCTTCAGGATCCCGACGAGCCGGGGATCCCGGGCGCGGTGGTGGAGGCGGGGGGACGGCGGATCGTCACCGGCCCGGATGGGCGGTTCTGGATGCCCGCGGGGTTCCGGGCGAAGCTGCTTCAGCTGCCAGTGAGGGGACGCCTCACGGTGGCCGACGGGCTCCGGTTCGGGGTGCAGCCCATCCGGTCCCGGTGGTGGCTGCTGGGGCTGGCGCTGGGGATGATCCTTCTGGGCCTCGCCTGGGCGCGGGATCCGCGCCCGAAGGCCACAAGGAGGCTGACGGAGATCTTGCGAGAAAGGAGGATGCGATGACGGAAGCCGATCTGGCTCTGGCCCTGCTGCTGGTGGCGGGTTTTGCCCTGTTAGGGGCGCTGATCACCTTAGGGAACGCCCGCCAGGCCCGGGCGATCCGGGAGGTGGGCGAGGTGCTGCACGAGTGGGCGATCCGTCATATCCAGCTCTCCCGGGCCACGGCCGCCCAGGCGATCCGAATCGAAGACCCGATGGCATGGCTTCAGGAGGCACTGGCACGCCTTCCGTTGCCGGATGGGATGGCCCAGCTGCTGATTCCAGAGCGGCAGGGTCGCGGATGGATCCTGTTCCGGGGCTCGGCCGGGAGACTCCTGCTGATCCGCCCCGAGCTGGACCCCGCCCCATTAGAGCGGGGATCCCGGTTTGCCGCTCCTGTGCTCCCCCGGGGAGCGCTTCGGAAGGCCCGGGTGCTGGAGCTTTCCCCGGTGACGGCCTGGCCGACCTTTGATCTGGAGCTGGTCCAGGCATGGCGGAAGTGGTTTCCGGAGGAGCGGCCGCCTGATCGTGTGCGGCTGCTGGTCTGGTCAGAGGAAGCGAGCCACGGATGATGCGGGTCATCTCCTCAAACTCTTATGGCGGATCGCTGTAGCAATGGGTCTGTGGCAGGAGCAGGATGGGCGGGAGATCTATGTTCCGGAGGCGGTCCCGCGCCGGATCTGGCCCGGGATGCGGCGGCTGCCGCCGCCCCCCGGGGATCCCCCCGAGATCCCGGACCTGCCGGATTTCCCCCCGCCGCCGGAGCGGCCGCCCTGGTGGACCCATGCGCCCTGGTTCCTGATGTCCGCCGTCTACGGCGTGATGGGCCCCCTGGCCTTCGGGGGGAGGGGATGGATCTACCTCCTGTTCATCCCGCTAACGGCCGGATCTTCCCTTCTGGCCGGGGAGATCCAGCACCGGTATGCCCTGCGGCGCCACCGCGCCCAGGCGGCGGAAGCGCTGCAGCGGGCGGAGCGGCGGCTGCGGCGGTTCTTAGTCGGACTCCAGGCCTGGCGGGCGGCCCAGGAGGCCCTGGACCGGGCCCTCTTCCCCCCGTGGGAGGAGCTGGCCCAGCGCCTGCAGGCGGGGGCGGACCTCTGGTTCCGCCACCGGGGAGACCCGGATTTCCTGACCGTCCGGGCCGGAACCCGCCGGTCCCACCTCCTCCCCCGTTCCTCCCGGCGGCCGCTGGACCCGGAGGACCTGCCGCCGCCCCTTCAGGGGGCGGCCCGGGCGCTCATAGGGGCCATGGAGGCGGAGGTGGAGCGTCCGCTCCCCCTCTCCTTCCGGGCCGCCACGGCCCTGGTGGCCTTCCCGGGTCAGGAAGGGGCGGTCGCCCGGCTTCTCCTCGAGCTGGCTCTCACCCATTCCCCCTCCGAGGTGGCCTTCCGGGTGGGCCTGCGGGATCCCCGCTGGGCCTTCCTCCGGTGGCTCCCCCACGTGGGGGAGCTGCGGGAGGGCTACGCGGGAGGGCCGGCCCGGATCCGGGAGGAGCTGTTCGAGGCCTTCTTCCGGCGGAAGGGGAAGGAGGGGAAGGGGGGCGGGGAGGGCCCGACGGTCATCACCCTGGGGGATGAGGAGTGGCTAACCGACGCCCGTCTATGGGTTCTGCTGCGGGAGGGGCCGGCGGCGGGCATCCATCCGGTCCTCATCCTCCCGCCCGGCGTCCCCATCCCTGGGGGGATCGGGACGCTGGCCCTCTATCTGCCGGACGGGAGCGTCCGGATGATGGATCTGGTCACCGGGCAGACGATGGAGGGAGCGGACCCGGCGCCGCGCCTGGCCATCGATCAGGCGGAGGCCATGGCCCGGGCGCTGTCCCGCCTGCGGCCGATGGGGATGGGGGAGACGGCGGCCGTCCGCCCGGCCCCGGCCCTGTGGGGCCTGGGGGATCCTGAGCCGGAGGCGCTGATGGAGGCCATCCGGGCCGCCCGGAAAGAAGGAGGGGGAGGGGGAGCGGGGCTGGGGGTTCCGGTGGGCTACACCGACGAGGGGGCGCCCTTCCGCCTGGACCTGCACGATCGATCCCATGGCCCCCACGCGATGGTGATCGGGACCACCGGGTCGGGCAAGAGCGAGGCCATGCGGACCCTGGCTCTGGCTCTAACGGTGCATTTCCCCCCGGACCGGGTGCGGCTCTTCTTCATCGACTTCAAGGGCGGCGGGGCCTTCGCCCCGCTTCAGGATCTTCCCCACTGCGTGGGGCTGCTCTCCAACCTGGACGCCCGGGAGGCGGCCCGGGCCCTGGAGACCCTGGAGGGGGAGCTGGACCGCCGCCAGCGGGTCCTGGCGGAAAAGGGAGCGGACCACGCGGACGCGGCGGGTCTGCCGCATCTCATCGTGATGGCCGACGAGTTTGCGGAGATGTTAGAGCAGATCCCGGACGGGATGGGGCGGATGATCCGCCTGGCCCGGCTGGGCCGGAGCCTGGGGATGCATCTGGTGTTAGCGACCCAGCGCTTAGGGGCGGCGGTGCCCGGGGAGCTGCGGGCGAACCTGCGGGTGCGGATCGCGTTGCGCTGCGAGACCCCGGAGGAGTCGACGGCGGTGCTGGGGCGGCCGGATGCCGCCTTCCTGCCGGGCAGCGGCTGGGCGTTCGTCCAGGTGGGGCAGAACGAGGTGTTCCGGCGGATCCGCTTCGCCTATGCCTCGGGCGCCTCCATGGGGGTGCGGGAGGAATACGGGATGGACCCGGCGGATCCGGATCGGACGCTGCGCCTTCAGCGGGCAGGGGGCGACGGCATGCGGGATCTGGACCGGGTGGCGGCCGTTTTGCGCAGGATGGATCCCCCCGCGCCCTCCCTGGCCCCGCCGCCGCTGCCGGAGGACCCCGGGGCGCCGGAGGAGGAATCCGCCGACCGGATCGGGGTGGGGGTGGCCGATTTCCCGGAGCAGGGGGAGATCCGGTGGATCTTCTGCGATCCCTCCGCCCCGGATCTTTTCCTCATCGGCCAGGCGGGGACCGGGAAGACCCGGGCGCTGCGGGCGATGGCCGCCGCGGCCGCCCGGGCGGGCCGGCGGGTTTTTGTGGTGGACGATCGGGGGGACTGGCGGGACGCCCCCTGGGCCGTCCGGGTGGACCCGGCGGATCGGGAAGGGATGGGACGGCTGTTCCGGGCCCTGCGGGAGGAGTCCCAGCCTATCCTGCTCGTGTTAGATGGGGTGGATGGGATGGGGGAGGAGGCGCAGATGGCCCTGGAGGCCGGTCTGGAGGCCGTGGAGGAGCGGCCGAATCTCTGGATCTGGACGGCGGCGCGGCGGGAGGTTTCGCTTCGGCCGCTGCGGGGGCGGCCGGCCCATCGGGTGGTGCTGGCCCTGGAGGCCCGGGACTGGGAGGCGCTGGTGGGGCGCCTGCCGGTCCCGGAGGAGCCCTTCCGGGGCCGGTGGTGGGGGGAGGGGCGGTGGCGGGAGATCCGGCTCAGGAGGGAAGAGGGGCTGGCCCCGCCCGCGTCTCCACTGCCTCGGGCGCCCCGGGCGTCCTGGTCCGATCTGCCTCCGCCAAGGAGGGGGGAGGAGGGGGTAGGGCTCCCGCTGGGATGGTGGGATGAGGATCTGGGGCCGGCGGTGCTTCTCCTGGACCGCCGGCGGCCGGCATTGGGGATGGCGCCGGAGATCGCCTGGGGGAGGGGAGGGATGGAAGGGCTGCTGCGGCGGCTGCGGGCCGCGGGATGGGCGATCTGGGCCTGGGATCCGGAAGGGCTCCTGGAGGGGCTGGCGGACGGAGAAGAGGATCCCCGAGCGTTCCTGGAGCGGGCGATGGCGGGAGAGGCGGAAGGGCCGGGGGGCGTCCTGGTGGTGACCGATACGGACGCCTTCCGGATGCGGCTGGGGTATGGCGAGGAGATCCCGGCGGCCCTGCGGCGTCCCCGGCGGTGGATCTATCTGTGGGCGGGCCGGGATGCCCTGGGGCTGCGGGGCTGGCGGCTGCTGCCGGAGCCGGAGGACCGGCGGGCGCCGCCCATCGCGACGGGTCATCCGGGACTGGCCTGGCTCGCGGAGACTGGTCGGGGCCGTTGGGTCCTCCTTCCCGTTGCCCCATGACCCCCAGAGGCTTTAGAGAGCTGAAAGGTCATTTCTTCATCAGCTCAATCTTCCCTGGAGGGTGAGGGGGAGATCGTTCCCCTTATAACTCCTCAGCCGTGATATCTCGATTGGTCGTTTGGATAGGATGATGGGAGTAACCTGTAAATTTTTATCATCACAGTTCTGGAGGTCAGGATGCGTCGAGTGCGGCAGGTCATCCCCTTACTGATCGGACTGGCTCTGGCAGCTGCTGTGGCCCTAAGTGCTCGCGTGCTCATCACGACCGGTGTGCCAGACCAGGTGATGATCGCGGTGGCCGCAGTCCCTCTGTATCCCGGGGATGTCCTCACCGAGGATAAGATTCGAACGACTCTCGTTTATGAAGCTCCGGCCGTTCAGGGAATGATCCGGGAGGCGGAGCTTCCTCGCTATACGGGAGGGACGGTGCTGATGTTCATCCCAGCAGGGGCGGCGATCCCCCGGACGGGGATCCTTCCCTCCGGTCAGTTCACGGCGGCGACCCGTCTCTCTTCAGTAATGGTGGAAGGAGAACAGCTGCTCACGTTGCAGGACACGGATCGGATCCAGGCGCCGCCTTTTTCCATGCTGCGCCCCGGAGACTGCCTGGATATGGTGGCGTTCTTTGGAGCCCCCGGCGGAAGCCCGGTGCCCACAGCCCTCTTCGTGGAGTCGGAAGGAGGCTCCATTCTGAAGTCATCGCCGGAGATCGCCGGGACGACGAGCCTCACCCTTCCCATGCGCCCGATGGCCAAATGGCTTGCCCGCGGGGTGGTGCGATCGGTTCTGGGTCTCCCCATGCCTTCAAGCGGTGAGGGCGCGACGGCCGTGCGAACCTCCAGCGCCTCAACAGGCGCGCCGCGGTTATTGCTCGGAATTCCTCAGAGCGCGCTGGAGGGAATCATTTATGCGCTGGGGACGGCAGAGACGGTCTACCTGGTTATGGCGCCGCCCTGTGCCCGGGCGGAGATCCCGCCTTCCACGGGGTTCGCCGAACAGGATCTGGAGCAATGGATTCGGGCTGGCCGTGAGGCGGCCGGCGCGCCCGCTTTCTTCCTCCCATCCGGAGCCGCCGGTTCCAAATTCCCATCCCAACCATGAGGGAAAGGCCATGGGAATGAATGTGGTGATCCTGGGGAACCTGAGTGGGATAGGCGGGGAGATCGCCAACCAGCTGGCCCGTCTGGGGCATGAAGCCTATGCGATGCCAGGAGCGGTAGCCGTGGAAATCCTGGCCGGCCTCCGCCCGCAACTCATCATCCCGGTGGCGACCGAAACGGGAATGACCACGGAGACCGTTGGTCGCCTGGTGGCGGAGACAGGAGCAGCGGTGATTGTGGTGGCCTCCCCGGGGAATGCCTGGGCGACCTGGGCGGAGCATCTCAAATATCCGGTGATTCCCCCGGAGCGGGCTGCAGAGGAGATCGCTGCCCGGCTAAGTGAGCTGATCGCTCAGGTTCAGGCCACCGAACAGGCCCGTTATCTACAGTCTGTTTATGGCGCTCCGGTGGTGGTCGCCAGCCAGCCCCGGGTCATCGGGTTCGGTGGACCCAAGGGAGGGACCGGGAAGAGCACGGTTGCTGCGAATGCCGCCGCCCTCCTGGCGGCCCGGGGGGTCTCGGTACACATTATCGATGCGGAGTCCGACACGCGAGGCAACCAGCCTGATCTGTTCCGGCTGGGTGAGGGGACCCCTATTTATTCCATTGTTGAGCTGGCGAGCCTTAATCCGTCGCCGCCTCGGGCTGGCGGGGTCTTCGAACCGGGCGCGCATGTCCCGACCTTCTGGAGCCAGGTGCCGGCGCCCCGGGGGATCCGCTGGAATCTGCGGCTCACCGCCGGGCTGTTGACGCTGGATCCCCTGATGGGGGAGCGTTCGGTTTCCGTTCTGGCGCGGGCAGCGGACTGGCTGGATTTCGCCGTCGAACGGGCAACCGGGGAGGGATATACAGTTGTTCTGGACACCGGCAATAACCTGATGTCGCCGCTCTCGTTGCGAGCGATCAATCGCTCCCAGGTCCTCTATATCGTATTGGAGCCGGAAGACACAGGGTTGATCGCCGGGGCCTCCTGGCTGGCCCATGTCTACCGGATGGCGGGCCCGGACGCTTTTTCCAGCAAGGTCCGGATTGTCTTCAACAAGGTCCGCGGGGAATCCGGCTCCGAGCTGGTGGGGCGGCTGCGGGAGCATGTGGAAGCCATCCTGGGGCATCGGTTGCCGCGGGCGATGCCGGTGCACATTTTGCCCTATCTGGACCTGGATATCGCCCGGGCGCAGACCAGCCTGCGGCTGGGCGTGGAGCACCTGGCGGTCCTTCAAACCCTGTCCGGCGGGCGGTATGCGGAGGAAACCCGTGGGTTCACGGACGCCCTTCACGCGATGCTGTCCGAGTTGTTCCCGGTCCTTGCCACCGTCTCCTCCGCCCGTGAGGCTTCCTCGCGCTTTCGATTGCCGTGGAGAAGATAACTTGACTTGGTAAGCGAAGCAGGCATTAGGGGGGGCGGGGGGCGCGCCTTTGGCGCGCCCCTCAATTTCCTTCTTCTTTGCCCATCCAGGAGGCAAAAGAGAAAATCACTTCCCGTATCAACACCACCCTATCTTCGATTCGGTGGATCAGCGGAGAACTCATGGCAAAAGCCTCGTCGAATTCACGGCGCGCGTTTGAGAGGGCTTGTCAACTCTCCGCTGGCCTGTTATAATTTCTTAAAAACAAGGCCAGAGGAGGTGGGGGCTTTCAGAAATCAGGAAGCGCTGGCCCCGCTGGTGGAACTGGGGTTCTCCCCCAAAATTCCATAAGGAGGAGAAGCGATGGTTCCCAAAAAGCTCGGATGGAGCGCAGCGTTTCTGTTGATTCTGGCTTTCCTGGCTGGCGCGTGCGCGCCCGCTGCCACGCCCACACCGGCCCCCGCCACGCAGCCTCCCCAACCGACTCCTCCCCCTCCCACGCCGACTCCGGCCCCCAAGACCCTCGTTGTGTGCATGGCCCAGGAGCCGCCCAGTCTCTATCTCTATTCTGAGGCCATGCTGGTGAAGTCCCACGTCCTTGAGGCGATCATGGATGGTCCCATCGACAGCCGCACCTTCGCCTATCAGCCGGTCA
>JAEVEY010000155.1 GCA_016842045.1 Candidatus Thermoflexus sinensis
CGTCACCATGTTCCGCAGGGAGGGGATCACCTCCTCCCACCGCCGCGTCTTGAGCCCGCAGTCCGGGTTCACCCAGATCTGCTCCGCCGGGATCACCTGGATGGCCCGCTCGATGATCGCCTCCATGGATTCCGGGGTCGGGACGGCCGGGGAATGCACGTCGTAAACCCCCGGGCCGATCTGGCGCTCATACCGATGCCGTTCAAAGGCCTCCATCACCTCCCCCCGGCTCCGCGTCGCCTCAATGCTGATCACGTCCGCATCCAGGGCGTCAATGTATTCGATGATCTCGTTGAACTCGGAATAGCACATGTGGGTGTGGATCTGGGTCTCAGGCCGGGCCCGGGAGGCCAGGCGGAACGCCTTCACGGCCCAGTCGAAGTATTCCGGCCACCGCCGCCGCTTGAGGGGCGCCCGCTCCCGGAAGGCCGGCTCGTCGATCTGGATCACCCGGATCCCAGCCACCTCGAGGTCTTTCACCTCATCCTGAATCGCCAGGGCGATCTGAAAGGCCACCTCATGCACCGGGATGTCCTCCCGGATGAAGCTCCAGGCCAGCATGGTCACCGGCCCCGTCAGCATCCCCTTCACCGGCTTCGTCGTCTGCGATTGGGCATAGGTGATCTCCTTCAGGGTCATCGGCGCGGGGCGACGCACATCCCCATACAGGATCGGCGGCCGATACACCCGCGTGCCATAGGAGAGGATCCACCCATGCTGGGTGATGGCAAAACCCTCCAACCGCTCCGCGAAGAACTCCACCATGTCCGAGCGCTCGAACTCCCCATGCACCAGCACGTCCAGCCCCAGCTCCTCCTGCACCCGGATCACATACCGAATGCGCTCCTGGATGAGGGCTTCGTATTCGGCCTCAGGAAGCTTCCCGGCCCGATACGCTGTGCGGGCCCGGCGCAGGTCCTCCGTCTGGGGGAAACTGCCGATGGTGGTGGTGGGGAAGAGCGGAAGCCGAAGGCGCTCCCGCTGTAAACGGGCTCGCTCCGGGTAGGGAAGGGCGCGGGAGAAATCCTCTGCCCCCAGGCGGCGCACCCGCTCCTGAACCTCCGGACGAACCCAGTGGTCCGTGGGATGCAGAAAGGTGTTCCACTGCTGTACCTCCCCGGTCTCTCCTTCCGTCAGCAGCGTCCGGAGAAGGCGTAACTCCATCAGGCGTTCCGTGGCGAAGGCGATCCGCTCCCGAAGGGCCGGATCCAGCCGGGTTTCCCCTTCCACGGTCACCGGGAGATGATACAGCGGCCCCGCGTTGGCGATCCAGATCTCCGCGGAGGTCCGCCGACGGAGCGCCTCCACCTGCTGCGCCGCCCTCCGCAGATCGGTCTTCCAGACGTTGCGGCCGTCCACGATCCCGGCGATCAGGATCTTGTCGGCCGGGAAGCCGGACCGCTGGATCGTCTCCATGTTCTCCGCCCCGTGGAGGAGGTCCAGCCCGATACCCCGCAGCGGCAGATCGTAAAGGGCCTCCAGGAAATCCACGCTGTCGTAGTAGGTGAAGACCAGAAGTTCCGCCTCCCGGCCCAGGGCCATATAGACCTCGCGAATCAGGGCCACGTGGTCCGGGGGCACGTCGGTCACCCAGGCCGGCTCGTCCACGTGGATCATCGCGGCGCCGGCCGCTTTCAGCGAGCGGAACAGCTCTGCATAGGCGGGGATCAACGCCCGGAGCAGCGTTCCGAAGGCCTCGGGCGGATATCCCTTGCTCAGCCGGAGGAAGGTGTAGGGACCGATCACATAGGGGAAGCCGTCGGGGGCTTTCGAAAGCGCTTCCAGCGGCTTGTTCCAGGCTATCCGGAAGGCCGGCGGTTGCCCGCCGGAGAAGGGGATCTCCGGAACCAGGTAGTGATAGTTGGTGTTGAACCACTTGGTGAGCTCCAGCGCCCGCTCGCCCCGGGCCAGCGCGAAGTAATCCTCCAGCCGCCCGCCGTTCGGGTAAAGGCCGAACATAAGGGCGGTATCCAGCATCGGGTCATAGAGGGACATCTCCCCGATGGGGAAGCGGTCCACGAAGCGCCGATAGGTCTGGAGGCGTTCGGCCTCCAGGGCCTCCAGGCCGGCGATCAGCTCCGCCTCCGGGACCTTCCCGGCCCAGAAGCCTTCGATCAGCGTCTTGTATTCCCGCTTGCGCCCCAATCGTGGATAGCCATACGCGTAGGTTTGCATGGATTCCTCCCGTAAAGAAAAGATACAGCAGTCGCCCCTTCGGGTCTTAACAGGCCTGGACACCTATTATTGTGAAGGCAAGGCCGCCTCCACGAGATCATAAATATCGGCGCGGGTTTCCGCCCCTGACTCAAACAAAGACAACAGGCATAGCGCCTGAGATGCCCGGGTGGCACGACGGCCTTGAGGGCCCGCATCTCCTTCCCGAATTCTGGGAGCTGGAAGGGGAAAAGATCCCTCTACCACTCCCGATACCGCTCCTCCCGCCACGGATCCCCGCGCATATGGTAGCCCGCCTGCTCCCAGAAGCCTGGCCGATCCTCCGCCATGAACTCCAGCCCGCGAAGCCATTTCGCGCTCTTCCAGAAATAGAGGCGGGGGACGATCAGGCGGAGGGGGTAACCGTGTTCCGGCGTCAGGGGCTCCCCGTTGTAGTGAGTGGCCAGCAGGGCATCCTCCATGTATTCCATCGGGATGTTGGTGGTGAACCCGTATTCGCAGTGGGCCATCACGTATCGGGCCTCAGGCTTCACCCGAACGAACCGCAGCAGGTCCTTGAAGGCCACCCCGGTCCAGGTGGTGTCCAGCTTGCTCCATCCGGTGACGCAGTGGACGTCGATGGTGATGGTGGTGCGGGGGAGCTGCTGGAATTCTTCCCATGTCCATCGCTTCTCTTCCTCCACCAGCCCGAAGACCCGGAAATCCCATGTCGTCGGGTCGAATTTCGGGATCGGCCCGTAATGTAGCACGGGGAATTTCTCCGTCAGGACCTGCCCGGGGGGCAGGCGCCGGGCGAGCCGGGCAGCTTCCTCATGAACTTTTCGTTCGACACGCATCGGTCCCTCCTGCTTTTCGGATGGGTGATCGATCCCGGCTCTCCATTTCATGGGCTTCCGCGAGGGGCCCACGGCGGAGGTCTTCCGGGATCCACTGCACTATGATAATGAGGGCGGCCGCGCGGTCGATCGCTGCGGGCCCCTCCGACCCGCCTCCCATCGGGTCGAACGCCGGACGATCCGGTTATTGAGGATTTTACACGGGATGGGGCCTGGAATCGAGAACTGGCCGATGATCGCCCGCCTGATCCTGGGCCTGTTATTCAGCATCCTGATCGGGGGCCTCGCCTTCCGCCTGGGCGCGCTTTCCTCAAGCGGCTGGCTGGGGGCCGCACTGGTGGGCACCGCCGTCTTCGGCTTCGGAGGATGGCCGTGGGCGCTGTTGCTGATCGCCTTTTTCGTCTCCGCCTCGGCTCTTACACAATATGGGTTGGGGCGGAAAGCGGAAGCCGCCCTGGACTTCGCTAAAGGCGGGCCCCGGGATCTGGGCCAGGCGCTGGCGAACGGGGGGATCGGTGCTGGGCTGGCCATCCTGTGGGGGCTCTTCCCTCATCCAGCGCTCTGGTGGATGTTCGCGGGAAGCCTTGCGGCCGTCACCGCGGATACATGGGCGACAGAGGTGGGGTTACTCAGCCGGCGGTCTCCCCGCCGTATCTTGGATGGCCGACCGGTGCCCCCAGGGACCTCCGGGGCGATCACGCTGGAAGGGACCATCGCGGGTGGGTTAGGTGCCCTGGGCATCGGGATCCTGGCGGTGGGGCTGAGCCCGGTAGGGGGATCCATCGGGATGGCTCTATGGGTGGGGCTCTCGGGCTTCCTCGGAATGCTCCTGGACAGCCTCTTAGGGGCGACGGTGCAGCGGATCTACTGGTGCGAGCGGTGTGCGAAAGAAACGGAGCGTCCGATCCATCGCTGCGGTCAGCCTGCCCGGCCGTTACGGGGATGGCGGTGGCTGAACAACGATGGGGTCAATGCCCTGGCTGCCCTCACGGGAGCCCTCGGGATGCTGTTGTGGAGCCTTGCGGGTGGATAGAGGAGGGCTGGAGGGGCCGGTCGATCCAGGCCGCCCGGGAGGAGGGGTGAGGACCAGAAGTTTCTACCGGGGAAGATAGGAGGGCTCCCGCTGGATCCCAGGAGGCATCACGCACTGGACGGTTCCTCACAGGTTCTGGGGCGGGGCCGTTCCACCCTTCGGACAGCGGGGTGAGGGGCGCATGTCCCATCCGGAGGAAGGCCGCCAGGTTGCGTTATCATAATCAAGGGAGGCCATCGATGGCCGAGGGGGAGACTTTATTCTGTGCCTTTCATCCCGGCACCCCCACCACCTTGCGCTGCAACCGGTGTGGGCGGCCGATCTGCGTTCGCTGCGCCGTTCAGACCCCGGTGGGCTATCGCTGTCGAGAGTGCGTGGCCGGTCAGCAGGCCATCTTCTTCAACGCTCGCTGGATGGATTATGGCATCGCCGCCGTCGTGGCCGTGCTGAGCGGCCTGATTTCCGCCCCGATCGTCGCTGCCCTGAGCTTCTGGGCGATCTTCGCGGGCCCTCTGGTGGGAAGCCTCACCGCGGAGGCAGTGCATCGATTGATCGGGCGGCGTCGGGGACGATGGATCTGGCTGGTGGTCAGCGTGGGGCTGGCGGTGGGGCTGGCCGTGTGGCGCCTCCCGCTTCTGCGAGCCTCCCCGCTTTTGCTAACGCGCTTCCTGTGGGATGGGATTTATCTGGCCCTGGCGATCAGCACGATCATCGGCTATCTTCGATTCTGGCGGTGAATCCCTCCCCCCTTGCTGTCCGATGGAAAGAGAAGATCTTTGGCAGGGCACGAAGCGAAGCGAGTGCCTGTCACAGGCGTTCACAAGCAGGACGGGCACTCACGTGCCCTACTACGAACGGAAAGCCCTGTTTGTAGTGCTTCGTCCAGATTTGTTTTGAGGATATAAGAGGGTGTGGGCCAATGGCCCCACCCCCCTTTCTCCCCCCTCCCCACGGCCCAAAGGGCCGTGGGGAGGGGGGATCAAAGAGATTTTGGGGGCGAGCCGGGCGCCGAAGGCGCCCGGCTCGCCCCCAAACCCCCAGGGGACCAAAATCTGGAGGGAGCAGTAGTCGGGCACTCCGCTTCGTGTCCGTTCCAGGCGTGCCCAGACAGGAAGATTCTATAAGCCATTCGTGAATTCGTGTCCCATTCGTGAAAGGTCCCTGCTTACGAGAGGACAGGATGCTGGTGGAGCTGCACGTTCGGGATTTCGCGATCATTGATGAGGTCACCCTCCGGCTGGAGCCCGGGTTGAACGTGCTCACGGGGGAAACCGGAGCCGGGAAATCGATCCTGGTGGACGCGGTGGCGGTGCTGGTGGGCGGTCGGGCGGATGTGGAGATGATCCGCGCGGGCGCGGAGCGAGCGTTGATCGAGGGCCTCTTTCAGCTGGACGAACCCACCCTCGCGCTGCTTTCCCCGATCCTAGACTCCTATGGCCTGTTCGATGAGGGCCCTCCCGGGGAGCTGGTGCTGAGCCGGGAGATCCGCCAGGGAGGCCGTCATGTCGCCCGGGTGAACGGCCGGCTGGTTCCCCTCCACGTCCTGAAGGAGATCGGACAGGTTCTCGTGGATATCCACGGGCAGACGGAGCATCTCTCGCTGCTGCGCGCCCGGGAGCAACTGGAGCTGTTGGATCGCTATGCCGGGGTGGGGGAGCTGCGGGCAGCGCTGGCGGAGCGGGTCGCCCGCTGGCGGGCCGTGCGCCGCGAGATCGAACAGCTGCGGCAGGACGAGCGGGAGAAGGCCCGTCGGGTGGACCTCCTCCGGTTCCAGATCGAGGAGATCGAGGCCGCCCGGCTGCGGGAGGGCGAGGAGGAGGCGCTGCTGCAGGAGCGCAACCGCCTGGCCAATGCCGAGCAACTCGCCCATCTCGCCGACGCCCTCTATCGAGCGCTGTATGAGGGAGAGGATGAGGCCCCCTCCGCCCTGGATCGCCTGAGCGAGGCCGCACGGGCCCTCCAGGCCCTGGTCCGGATCGATCCGGTCTTCCAGTCCTATGTGGAAACCATGGAAGGCCTGATCGCCCAGGTGGAGGACCTTGCCCGCACGGTCCGGGATTACCGGGAGGGGATCGAGTTCAATCCGCGGCGGCTGGCCCAGATCGAGGAACGCCTGGACCTCATCCGGCGCCTTCAGCGCAAATATGGGGATACGATCTCCGAGATCCTGGCCTACGCGGAGCGGGCGAAGCGGGAGCTGGAGACCCTGCTCCACGCTGAGGAGCGGCTGGGGGAGCTGGAGGAGGAAGCCGAGCGGCTGCTGCGGGAGATCGGGGAGCTCGGAATGCAGCTCTCCCGTCGGCGCCAGGAGGCGGCCGAGCGCCTGGCCCGGGAGGTGGAGGCCCAGCTAACGGATCTCCGGATGGCAGGGGCGCGGTTCACCGTCGCGCTGGAGCGGACGCCGGATGAGGAGGGGGCTTACGCCGATGGCGCCCGCTGGGCCTTCGACGCCACCGGCCTGGATCGGGTCACCTTCCTGATCGCTCCGAACATCGGAGAGGGGTTGCGCCCGCTGGCCCGCATCGCCTCAGGCGGGGAGACGTCGCGCCTCATGCTCGCTTTGAAGGTCGCCCTGGCCCAGGCGGACCCGGTGCCCACGCTGATCTTCGATGAGATCGATCAGGGGATCGGCGGCCGCGTGGGGGCCGTGGTGGGAGAGAAGCTCTGGCGCCTCGCCCGTCATCATCAGGTCCTCTGCGTCACCCATCTGCCGCAGTTAGCGGGCTTTGGGGACACGCATTTCAAGGTGGAGAAACAGGTGATCGGCGAGCGCACGGTGGCCCGGGTGGTTCGGGTGGAAGGGGAGGAGCGCGTGGCGGAGCTTGCCCAGATGTTAGGCGGGACGGGCCGGGCGGCGGTGCAGAGCGCCCGGGAGATCCTGGAGTTTGTGGCGCGGGTGAAAAGCGGGGAAGCTTCCCGCGCGCCTTTCCGGCGCCGATCTGCTTCCTGAACCCGATAGGGGATTGAGCGCCACCGATTCCCATTCTGGCATGCGCTACCTGTTTTTCATTCGCGGCCCGAAGGGCCCGGGAAGAGCGTCCCCTCCATGGCGCCCGGGTCGAAGCCGACCGCACGAGCCTCCATTCCCCAATCAGCGACCTCCCCACCCGGTCGGACCCCTCGAAAGCGCCAGCCTGCCCGGTTGCGATCCCGGCGGTGCTTGCTCGGGTTCCGCGTTTGCCCCTCCCCACGCCGCGAAGCGGCGTGGGGAGGGAGTAAATAAAGCCCACAGCTGGCAACCGAGCAGCCTAAACCCCGAATCCCAGTCTTTCCCACTCCCCAGCGCCTGCCTCGTCTGGCAGCAAGGATTCCCACAGGGATGCAGGCCCGGATTTGACAGGGGGGTCGTTTCCGGTTAAACTGCTTTTGAAAAATTTTTTCATTAAGCGAGGATGCGGTGAGCTGGGAGGAGCGTTTGAGCCGGGCCGGGTGGCGGATCACCACGCCTCGCCGGGTGGTGATGCAGGTCCTGCAGCGGGCCGGTCGCCCCCTTTCCCCCCAGGAGATCTATATGCGAGGGCGCCGGATCCATCGCTCCCTGGGGCTGGTGAGCGTCTATCGGTCCCTGGAGGTGCTGGAGCGGGTTGGGCTGGTGCGCCGGGTTCATCAGGAGGATCGCTGCGACGGTTACATCCTGGCCTCGCCCGGGCATCACCATATCCTGCTCTGCCGGCGCTGCGGACGCACAGTGGAATTCCCGGGGGCGGAGGATCTGAGCGGCCTCATCGCTCAGGTGGAGCAGCGCACAGGGTTCCAGGTGGAAGACCACCTGCTCGAGCTGATCGGCCTTTGTTCACCCTGTCAGAGGTCCAAATCTTAACTCTTGCGAAGGAGGGTAGCACGATGCATCGCTGGCTCTATCGAATCATAGTGGTTCTCCTTATGGGGATAACGGCCTGTCAGCCGTCCCCGGCGAAACCGGCGGGAGGGGAGCGACGGCTGCAGGTTGTGGCCACAACCACAATCGTCGGCGATGTGGTGCGGCAGATCGGCGGCGAGGCCATCGACCTCACCGTCCTGTTGCGGCCGGGGGTGGATCCTCACACCTTCGAGCCCAGCCCGCAGGACGCCGCCCGGGTGGCTGGAGCCGATGTCCTCTTCGTCGCTGGCGCAGGCCTGGAGGCTTTCCTGGAGCCCCTGTTGCAGCAGGCGGGCAGGCGCGCCCGGCGGGTGGATCTATCGGAGGGACTTCCCCTCCTCCCCTTTGAGGCCGGGATGGAGGAGCATGAGCATGAGGATCATAAGCATGAAGAGGAAGCTCACTCCCACGGCCCGATGGATCCCCACGTGTGGCTGGATCCCCACAACGTGATCACGTGGACCTTTACCATCGAGGGGGCTCTGAGCCAGCTGGATCCGGATCGGGCGGAGGTTTTCCGCCGGAACGCGGAGGCTTATCGGGCGGAGCTGAGGGCGCTGGACGGGTGGATCCGGTCGCAGGTCGCTTTGATCCCGCCGGACCGCCGCCTCCTGGTGACGGAGCACCAGGTCTTCGGTTACTTCGCCCACCGCTACGGGTTCGAGCAGGCTGGCGTCATCATGCCGGGGGTCACGACCGCCGCCCAGCCCTCCGCGCAGGAGATCGCCCGGCTGGAGGAAACCATCCGCTCGAAGGGCATCCGGGCGATCTTCGTCAGCAGCACGGTGGACCCGGCGCTGGCCCGGCGGATCGCGGAGGATACCGGGGCGCGTTTGGTGCGGCTGTATGTGGATTCCCTCAGCGAGCCGGGGGGTGAGGCAGATTCCTATGTGAAGATGATGCGTTATAACGTGCAGGCGATCGTGGAGGCGTTGCGGTAAGGTCTCGTTGCCTTTTAGAGGGTCCCGGCGCGCTTCAGGAAGGAGGATCGGATGGCGTTGATGAACTGGTGGCGGATGGTGACGTTGCGAGAGCGGGAGGCCCGGCATGCCCCGGGCGAGCCGCTGTTAGAGGTCTCCCGGGTTTCGATGCATTACAACGGCGTGCTTGCTCTGGAGGAGATCTCCTTCACGGTGGAGCCCGGCGAGCGCATTGCCATTGTGGGGCCGAACGGGGCCGGCAAGAGCACATTGTTGAAAATCATCGCGGGCGTTTTGACGCCCACCGCCGGTTCCGTGCGGGTCTACGGCCATGGCCCTCAGGGCCATCTGTGCATCGCTTACATCCCCCAGCGGAACCAGGTGGACTGGAATTTCCCCCTGACCGTTGCCGATGTGGTGATGATGGGGCGGGTGGGGAAGATGGGGCTTCTGCGTCACCCCGGCGCTCGGGATTGGGAGGTTGTTCGCCGTGCCCTGGAGCAGGTGGGTCTCACCGATCTGGCCCATCGGCCAATCCGCGCCCTGTCCGGAGGGCAACAGCAGCGCATGTTCATCGCCCGGGCCCTGGCCCAGGAAGCGGAGCTGCTGCTGATGGATGAGCCCTTCACCGGCCTGGACCTGCCCGCCCAAGAGGGGATCCTGGAGATTCTGGAGCGGTTGCGCCAGCAGGGGGTGACGGTTCTGGTGGCCACCCATGATCTGGATCAGGCGGCGGCTTACTTCGATCGGGTGCTGCTCCTGAACCGGCGTCTCATTGCCTTCGGAAGCCCGGAGGAAGTGTTCACGCCAGAGGCGCTGCGGGCGGCTTACGGCGGCCATCTGCGGCTGGTTTCGATCGGAGGCGAGCTGATCGCCGTTGGGGATACCTGCTGTGAGGGAGGTTGAGCGGTGGGCGAGGTGTGGCGTCTCCTGCTGGATCCGCTTCAGCATATGTTTATGGTCCGGGGCCTGATCGCTGCCGTGATGGCCGGAGGGCTTTGCGCCCTGGTAGGGACCTATGTGGTGTTGCGGGGAATGGCGTTCTTCGGCGACGCCCTGGCCCACTCGATCCTGCCCGGGCTGGCCCTGGGGTATCTGCTCGGAGGCGGCTCCCGGGATGCGTTGTTCTGGTGGGGGCTGGGCACCGCGATCCTGGCCGCCCTGGGCATCGGGGCCCTCAGCCGCGGGCAGCAGTTGAAAGAAGACACCGCTATCGGGGTGCTGTTCGCCGGGGCCATGGCGCTGGGTGTGGTCATGATCTCCACCTCCCGCAGCTATGCCGTGGATCTCGCCCATCTGCTCTTCGGGGATGTGCTGGGGGTTGGGGATCGGGATCTCCTTCGCCTGACGATCTTCGCCGGGATCGTGGCCGCGGCCGTGGTGTTCTTTTATAAAGAATTCCTGGTGATTTCCTTCGATCCAGTTCTGGCCATCACCCTGCGGCTGCCCACGCGGCTGTTCGAGAACCTCCTGCGGATCCTGATCGCGATCACGGTGGTGGTGGCGCTCCAGACCGTGGGGGTGGCCCTGATGGTGGCGATGCTGGTGACCCCGGCGGCCACGGCCTATCTGCTGACCCACCGCCTCCCGGCGATGATGGCCCTCTCGGTCCTCCTGGCGGCGCTCTCCGCCGTGGTGGGCCTCTACGCCTCGTATTACGCGGGCGTGGCCTCCGGGGCGGCCATCGTGCTCACCGCCACCGGGCTGTTTTTGATCGTTCGATGGATCCGGAGGACCCCCTCGTGATCTGGGCCTGATGCCTCTTTCCTGACCTTGATGCCCCCATATCGGTCCTCAGGCCATCGGGGCCGACCATGCTGGGGCAGCTCCGGGGTTGTCTCTCCCCGATGGCGCGGGACGTGGTTTCCTTCCCGGGGAGATCCCGCACCTGCCTCTGCGCATCGAATATCCCCGGCTCGGGTTGCGCGTTCAGGAAGCAGGCGAGGGGGCGTTATGTTATCATGCTGACCGGATACGGGGATGGTGTGATCTCCGCTTCTTTGCCAGACAGGCGCCAGGGAAGGTCGGGGCGACTATGGCTGGAGAGCGGATTCTCATCGTTGAGGATGAAGCGGCGGTGGCCCGGGGGCTGGAATACGCCCTGAAGAAAGAGGGCTATGAGGTCCTCTGGGCGGATACCGGACAGAAGGCCCTGGAGATGGCTCTCCAGCGGGATCCCCATCTCATCATCCTGGATATCCGGCTGCCGGATATGAACGGCTTTGAGGTCTGCCGCCGGATGCGAAGCGAGGGCCTGAGGCAGCCCATCCTGATGCTCACCGCCCTCGATGAGGAAGTGGATCGGGTGGTCGGGCTGGAGGTGGGAGCGGATGATTATGTGGTCAAGCCCTACCGGCTGCGGGAGCTGATCGCCCGGGTGCGGGCGCTGCTGCGCCGGGCATATGGGGAGCTGGCGATGGCCGCCCCAGGCGAGCGCATCCGATTCGGCGAGATCGAGGTGGATCTGGAGCGGCTCCAGGTCACCCGGGGCGGCCGCCCCGTGCCGCTGACCCCCACCGAGTTCCGGCTCCTCCGCTTCCTGGTCACCCACCCCCATCGCCCCTTCTCCCGCGAGGAACTCCTTGAGGCAGTGTGGGGCTATACCCGCGAGGTCCTGGATGACCGGACCGTGGATGTGCACATCCGGCACCTTCGGGAGAAGCTGGAGGACGACCCTTCGAACCCTCGCTGGATCCTCACGGTGCGAGGGGTCGGCTATAAATTCCAGCCATAGCAAGCCCTCCGGTTTCCACGGCTTCCCTCCAGGATGATCTGGACGACTGGACCTCTTGATAGGCCCCCTCCTGTAGTTTGAGCATCTCCCTGCGCTGGGGATCGATTCTCTCGGCCTGAGGGAGAATTCCTTTCGAGATCTCTCAGGCTGCGGAAAGGGCGTCCCACCGGATCCGAATCCCTTCTTCACGTGATTAAGAACCCTTAATATTCTGACAATGAGGATATAACCCGACCGGTTTAAACTCCCGTCCGGTAAGGCGAAGCGGGGGGAGGTTCTCATGCGCCGCTGGATCTGGATTGGATTAGGATTGGTCGGGATACTCATCCTGATCGGGAGCGTCTTAGGAGCGTGGCTCCTGCTCTCCCGCAGCGCTGCGTTCGCTCGGGTTCTGGGGGTCCCCACCCCAGGGGCCCCGACAACTCCCACGCCCTCCGCAAAGCGTGGAGTAGTGATCCTCGATGTGGAGTCGGGTGGACCGGCCGACCGGGCCGGTCTCGTGCGGGGGGACATTCTGCTGGAAGTCGACGGTCAGCCCGTGGGGTCCCTGACGGATCTCCGGGCGATCCTGAGCCGGCATCGGCCCGGCGACACGATCACCGTGACCGTGCAGCACGGCGACGAACGACGCACCCGGACGGTCACCCTGGGGGATCGCAACGGGCAGGCCTACCTGGGGATCGTGGTCGCCCCGGAACCGGGCCCACCCGCCTGGCGGGGCTGGATCCCCTTCCGGGGATGGGGGTTCCCATGGGGGCGCATGCGTCCACCGTCGGGTGGGGTCCTGATCCTCTCGGTGGCGCCGGGAAGTCCGGCGGAACAGGCGGGCCTGCGGGCCGGGGACTGGATCACAGCGGTCGATGGGCAGCCCCTGAGCCCGGGGGTGGATCTGGCGGACCGGATCGCCACGCATCGTCCCGGGGATTCCATCCGCCTGACGATCTGGCGTCCCACGGAGGGAGAGCGGACGGTGACGGTCATCCTGGGGGAGCATCCCCAGAAGCCAGGCCAGGCCTATCTGGGTGTCCGCTATGCGCCGTTCCGGTTTCGCTTTGCGCCCCGCTTCACTCCCACCCCTGCGCCCTCTGGAGGTGGGACATGAAATTGGGGGGTCTGGGACGTGCCTTCAGCGCATCTCAGACCTCCACACCCGGCTTCATCGACGATACGAGCGCTACCCTGGATGGCGTTTGTTTGAGGCGAACCCGGTGGTCAACGGCTGGGCTCGAACGGAACAGGCGATCACAGCGCCCGATGGGAGGGGACACTTTAGCGCTCCTTCCCACTTCGAGCCCTGACGTGGACGCCGGGGCTTCTTTTGCAGGCGTATGCGATGGATGAGGAGCGAACCATGCGGGGGCTCTGGCCCATTCGAACGATCCGTGGATGGTTGATCGGGAGCTATCTGATTTTGAGCCTGGTGGCGGTGGGGATCAGCGGGCTTCTCACCCTCGGCCTGTTGCGCGCTTATAGCCTCCGCCAGGAGCAGGCAGTGCTGCGGGCGAACGCGGAGGCCGTCGCCCGGCAGGCCCGCATGTGGATGGAGCCCGTCCCCTGGACGGAGGGCCTGGCCCGGCTGGCCTACGCCACGGCCTTCCTGGGGAACGCCCGGGTTCGCATCCTGGACGCTCAGGGACAGGTGCTGGTGGATTCCGGACCGCCGGCGCGCGCGGGCGCGGCCCTCTGGGCAGCCCCCCTTCCCTCCACGACTCCGGGCGCCGGCGAGCCCGGGTCAGGAACTTCGTTATATCTACCCGGCGCGGTGGAGCATCCTGAACGCCCTTATGGGCCGCCGGGGATGCGATGGATGCGGATCCGTCGATTCCAAAGCCCGTGGGGAAGCCGCTTCCACTTCGAGACGTTTCCCGGCTCCGGGGAGGCAGAGGGGGTTGTCCTCGAGGGGGGGAACTCTATGACCGTGCGGGCGCCGATTGGCGAGCCGGATGCCCCCCTCGGTTACGTGGAATTGCAGACCGGGCTCGAACCCGGCGCGGAGGTGATCGCCGCGGCCGCCCGGGCGTTCGGGATCGCCGGGCTGGGGGCGGCCCTGCTGGCCGGGTTGCTGGGGCTGATGGTGAGCGAGGCCCTGAGCCGCCCCATCCGCCGGCTGGCCCGGGCTGCGGTTCAGATGGGGGAAGGAAACCTCAGCGTCCGCGCCCCGGAATCCGGGCCGCTGGAGCTGCGGCACCTGGCGGTGGAGCTCAACCGGATGGCGGAACGCCTGCAGGCGATGTTTACAGCCCTGGCCCGGGAACGGGACGCATTGCGTCACTTCATCGCCGACGCCTCCCATCAATTGCGCACCCCATTGACCGCCCTCCGCACGTTCCTGGAGCTCTTGCAAAGCGGGGCGGTGGAGGATCCGGAGGCCCGCTCAAGCTTCCTGGCGGAAAGTCAGGCCCAGGTGGATCGGCTGGCGTGGATCACGCAGAACCTGCTGGACCTCTCCCGGCTTGAGGGCGGGCTGATCCAGCTGGAACTCGCCTCGTATCCCCTGGCTGATCTGATACGTTCTGCGGCGTCCCTGTTCAAGGAAGCCGCTGCCCGGAAGGGGTTAAGGCTCGAGCTGGAGCTTCCGGAAGAGCCGATGGAAGTGGTGTGGGATCGATGGCGGATGGAGATGGCGCTATCGAACCTGCTGGACAACGCGGTGAAGTTCACGCCCACAGGCGGGCGGATCACCGTGGGCGCTCGCCGGGAGGGCGAAAGGGTTCGATTGTGGGTAGAGGACACCGGCCCGGGGATCGACCCCGAGGATCTGCCCCATATCTTCGAGCGTTTCTATCGGGGTCGGAACGCCAGTGCCGAGGGCAGCGGGCTGGGCCTGGCCATCGTGCGCTGGATTGTGGAGCTCCATGGCGGGCGCGTTGAGGTATCCAGCCGGCCCGGCCACGGGAGCCGGTTTGAATTGATCCTTCCGCTTCGCCCGGAAGCGCCCCGGGCGTAAACCAGGCGTCCAGCATATTTTCCGAATGTTTCCTTGCTGGTGAGATCCATAGTGCTCCCTCCAGATTTGATTTTTGGTTTTGGTCCCCTGGGGGATTGGGGGCGAGCCGGGCGCCGAAGGCGCCCGGCTCGCCCCCCACATCTCTTTTATCCCCCCTCCCCACGGCCCTTTGGGCCGTGGGGAGGGGGGATAAAGGGGGGTGGGGCCATTGGCCCACACCCTCTTATATCCTCTCTGGACGAAGTGGACGAAGCAATAATCTGATTTCGGAGGGAACACCTGTGCAAAGACAGCGTTGGGGGATTGTGTTGCCGATCCTGCTGGTCGGGGTCGGGTTGCTGATCGCAGCAGCCCTGAATGGGCTCGGCGCCCGCTTCGATTTCCTCTATCGGAATGTCGGAGGCTTCAGCGCGCTTCAAACCCTCTCGCGCGGGGTGCTTGGGCTCAGCGCCCTGGCCTGGCTGGGCGCGGCCGGGCTCCTCGCCGGGCGGATGGCCCTTCAGCCTGCGCCGTGGCCTCGAAAGATCATGTTGATCCTGCCCGCCTACTTTCTGGCTCTGCTGCTCCTCGGCCTGCTGATGTTCCTGTTTCACATCGGGACGACCGGGCCGTTTGCTGCCCTGTGGACAGGGATCAGCGCAGTGCTCGCTCTGGTCGGGGTGGTCTTCTCAGCTTTCGGGCAGCGGATCGGAGGCCGGCTTCGGGCCATCGTGCAGGGGTTGCTGGGTGTATCCGGCGGCGGTGTGTTCCTCGGGGGATTGGCCTTCCTGCTATCTTTCATCCTTGCGATGGCCCGAGGTCCAGCGCCGGTCTTTGCCGGACGGGACCGCCCCTTTGGAGAAGGGGCTTTCCCGGGAGCTCCGGCCGGCGCCTTCCGGGCACCGCCGGGGACCTTTGAAGGCGGGCCGCGCGCCTTTCCTCCCGGCGCTCGCCCAGAAGGAGGATTTCCATTCAGCCCAGGACCGGAAGGGCGCTCGCTCCCGTTCCGGTTTTTCCCCTCGGCATCCACGATGGCTATCGGTGGGGGCGTGCTGATCGCGCTGGGCATCTTGGCGGGAGCCGCCTGGCTCTGGGGCCGTCGAGGCGCGGCGGGGTTGGGGGAAGCCATAGCCACTGCTCCGATTTCCGACTGGCGGAGGGAGGGCCTTCGGGCGCTCGCGGGAGGCGGGGGGCTCACGCTGGCACTGTTGCTGATCGCTCAACTGATTCCGGCGCCGCGCACGAACCCGCCGGTCCGCACCGTAGTGCAGTGGGACCCGCCGGAAGCGCAGGTCCTGTGGCAGCGGGCGTGCGCGGATTGTCATAGCAACGAGACTCGATGGCCGTGGTATACCGCGATCGCGCCGGCTTCATGGCTGGTGGTGAACCACGTGAATGAGGGTCGTCAGGCGTTCAATCTATCGGAGATGGATTTGAGCCAGCTCCCGGCAGCACGGAAAGCACGGCTGGCGGAAGAGATCGCCCAGGTGATCCGCAATGGCACCATGCCCCCGGAGGATTACCTGCTGATGCATCCGGAGGCCCGCCTGAGCGCCCTGGAGAGGGAGTTGCTCATCCAGAGCTTCCAGGAGATGCTCGCCCGTTAGGGCTGAGCGGAAAAGTCAGGCACCATGAAAGCGCTGCGCATGAGGCCGCCCGGGAATATTCCAAACTCACGGCAAGGCGAAAAATTTTTCACCCCTATGCTGGGCGCGTCTATCTGTGAGGAAACGCGAAGGAGGTCGACGATGGTTAAGCGTTGGGGAGGCATTGCCGCTTTTCTGTTCCTGGTCCTCTCCATGGCCACTGCGTGCGGAAGCTCCTCTGCGGCGCAGACCGGACAGGGCCAGAGCACGGTCTATCGGGTTCGGCGGGATACGCTGGAAGTTTATGTCAGTGGCTCCGGGAATCTCCAGCCGCACACCCTGGTCAATCTCTCTTTCCCGCAATCCGGGATCGTCCGCAAGGTGTATGTTCAGGTTGGAGATTCGGTGAAGGCCGGCCAGGTCCTGGCGGAGCTGGACACGCGGGATCTGGAGCTACAATTGCAGAATGCCCAGATCAACCTGAAGATCGCCCAGGCCCGGCTGGCTCAGACCCGGGCTACCGCTCGCTCGCGGCCGGCGGATGTGGCCGCCGCGCAGGCGGCGCTGGCGAATGCCCAGGCCAGCCTGGAGGCCCTGAAAGCCGGGCCGGATCCTCGCGATCTGGAGATCGCGCGACTGAACTACGAGGTGGCCAGGAACGCGCTCTGGCAGGCCCAGCTGAGCCGGGATAAGACCGCGGGGATGCCGGGTTCGTCCCAGGTGGATCTGCAGCTGGCGCAGGCACGGGTCGGTCAATCCGAGCTGCAGGTGGAGATCGCCCGTCTGCAGGCGGAGAAAGCTCAATCCGGACCCAGCGAGCAGCAGCTGAAGGCCGCGGAGGCCGCGCTGGCCCAGGCGCGGGCGAACCTGATCCGCCTGCAGGCCCAGGATCCAGATCTGGATATCCAGCTGGCCCAGTATCAGGTGGAGCAGGCGGAGATCGCCGTGCGGCAGCTTCAGCTGCGCCTGGAGCAGGCCCGGCTGGTGGCGCCGGTGGATGGGGTGGTGGCGGCGGTGAACATCGTGGAAGGCGGCACGGCCGGGGCCAGCGGCCCGGCTATCACCCTGGCGGATCTGAACCGCCTGGAGGTCGTAGTGAACCTCCCCGAGGTGGATGTCGCGCAGGTGGCGCTGGGTCAGGAGGCGGAGATCGCCCCAGAGGCCATGCCGGATACCCGGTTAAAGGGAAAGGTGGTGGCGATCGCGCCGGTCGGCGTCCAGAATCAGGGCGTGGTGAACTTCCCGGTGACCATCGCTTTGGAGGAACACGCACCGTCCGTGCGGGCCGGGATGACCGTTCAGGTTCGGATCACGGTGGCCCGGCGGGAGAACGCGTTGGTGATCCCGCGGCGGGCCCTGACCACCCGGGGTGGGCAGACCCTTGTGACCGTCCTGCGAGGAGACCAGACGGAGCAGATCCCGGTGCGGGTGGGACTGCGGGGCGATACCATGGTGGAGATCCTGGACGGGTTGCAGGAAGGAGACGTGGTGGTCCTGCCGGTATCCACAGCTTCTCCTGCGAGCACCCGTGTCCCTGGCCCCGGCTTCTTCGGCCCGGGAATCTTCCGATAGGCAATAGCTGAAGAGCCGCAGGTGGGACTGTGCAGGGCGGTTTCACCCGCTCCCGAATCCCCGCGAATGGAAAGGAAGGAAGGTGATGAGCGCTGTGGAAGCTTTCCGGACCGCTCTCTCCAGTCTGGCGGCGAATAAAATGCGATCCGCCCTGACCATGCTGGGGGTGATTATTGGCGTGGCCTCCGTGATCGCTTTGATGAGCATCGGGCGGGGGACCCAGGTCGCGATCCGCTCGCAGATCGAGCGGATCGGGACGAACCTGATTTTCGTGACCCCGGGGGTCGTCCGGGTGGGCGGCGTCGCTCAGGCGCCCGGCTCGACATCCACCCTGACCCGCGAGGATGCTCAGGCGCTGCAGGATCTGCCCGGTGTGGTGGCGGTGGCCCCGGTCTTCCAGACCAGCGCCCAGATCGTTTATCAGCGAAGCAACCTGCGGATTCAGGTGTATGGCGTGACACCGGAGTTCTTCGCCGTCCGTGGCCTCGAGGCTGCCGATGGGGATCTTCTCTCCCAGACCCATGTGGAGACCGGGATGGCAGTGGCCGTGTTGGGGGCCAACGTGGCGGCCCAGTTGTTCCCGGAAGGAGACCCTGTCGGACAATTCATCCGCCTCAATAACATCCCCTTCCGGGTGATTGGGGTCCTTGCTCCCGTGGGAGGGACGGGTTTCGGAAGTTTGGACAATCAGGTCTTCGTGCCGTTGAGCACGGCGACCCAACGGCTGGCGCGAGGCGGCCAGTTTCGGGGCAGCGAGGTCGTTTCTCAGATCCTGGTTCAGGCCGACGGGGCCGATCGGATGCCCGCCGTAATGGAGGCGATCCGTGGGGTTTTACGGGAGCGCCACCGACTGCTGGATGGGGATGACGATGACTTCACCCTGGTCAGCCAGCAGGATCTGATCCAGACCTCCGCCCAGATCACCGGGACCCTTACGCTCTTCCTGGGGGCCATTGCGGCGATCTCCCTGATCGTGGGCGGCATCGGGATTATGAACATTATGCTGGTTTCGGTGACGGAGCGGACCCGGGAGATCGGTCTGCGGAAGGCGGTGGGGGCCCGGCGGCGGGATATCCTGATGCAGTTCCTCAGCGAGGCGGTGACCCTGAGCGGCCTGGGCGGCCTGGTGGGGGTGGGGATAGGGATCGGCGCCGCTCATCTCATCCGTGGAATCCCGGTGGGCGCCGGCACGTTGCGCCCGGTTGTGCAAGGGGACGTCATCGCTCTGGCGCTTCTGTTTGCCGTCGCTGTAGGGGTGTTCTTCGGGATCTATCCGGCGATCCGGGCCGCCGCTCTGAATCCCATCGAAGCCCTTCGATATGAGTAATGTCAGGTTTCCGGCGCTGGATCGAAGGCCCGCAGTTCAGCGCCGGTATCCCGGCAATTCCCCCCTACCCGCGGCTTTTTGGGCTGCGGGGAGGGGGGAAAGGGGAAGAAGCTTGCTCTGTTCCATGGAACTACACGAATCCGTGTGGTATCTTCCATCCATGGAGCGCGCCGGGATAGCAGGTTCTGAGACATGCTTTGTCCAGAGTCCAGCAGAATTCACAGCGCCGGTTTGAAGCAATGCACTGCTCAAGCAGGAGGCATGGATGGGAGATCCAGTGATGGTGATGGAAAAGGTCGAGAAGATCTACCGGATGGGCCAGGTGGAGATCCCCGCGCTTCGGGGCATCGATCTGGTTATCCGGCGTGGGGAATTCGTGGCGATCATGGGCCCCTCGGGCTCCGGCAAATCCACCCTGATGAACCTCCTGGGCTGTCTGGATACGCCGACCCGGGGCCGATATATTCTGGAAGGCCAGGATGTCTCCCGCCTCTCCGACGATCAGCTGGCGGAGATCCGGAACCGCAAAATCGGCTTTGTCTTTCAGAACTTCAACCTGCTGCCCCGGGCGACTGCCCTGCAGAACGTCGAGCTCCCGCTGATTTACCGGGGCGCCCGGGATCGCCGGGAGCGGGCCCGACAGGTGCTGGAACTGGTAGGTCTGGGGGATCGCCTGCACCATCGCCCCAATGAGCTCTCCGGCGGCCAGCAGCAGCGGGTGGCCATCGCGCGAGCCCTGGTGACGGAGCCGGCCGTGATCCTGGCCGATGAGCCCACCGGCAACCTGGATAGCCGAACGGGGCGGGAGATCCTGGCGCTGTTCCAGCGGTTGAACCGGGAGCAGGGGATTACCCTGGTGGTGGTGACGCATGATCCCTTTGTGGCTCGTCACGCGGAGCGCATCGTGCGCATTCAGGATGGTTTAATCGTGGGCGATGAGCCGGTTCCACCGGAGGAGCGGATCATCGAAGATGGGGCATAGGCATTTCCTCGCAGGTGAAAAGCGTTTAAGTCGGAGCAACCCACTTTCTCTCTTGCTCAACTTTGCTTAAGGAACAGGTTGTATGCTATGTGAAGTGCTTGAGCAGTCATTGCCCCATCGTTGGGGCGTTTTCAGGTAAGCACTGAATGCCAGGAGGCGTTCCGGCCGCCTGATTGCTTCCGTTCAGATCCCGTGTACGCAGGCCCTGAGGCTTATGTCCGATTCGATCCCCTCGCGGTTTTCGGCAGGTAGGGGCGAAAAACCTTTCGCCCCATATTTTTACCCGCCGGGGTCTGAGCCCCCTTCTGGGTATTCGACGCTATAACGCGTAATACTTCATCCCTCTGAGCGGGTAAATCCAACCAACCCAGAATGGAGGTTGGCGAACATGCAACGTTCTGTAGCGAGGACCGTCTGGCTTCTCCTGATCCTGATCGGACTGGCCGCATGTGGGAGTCCGGCCACGCCTACGTTTCCTCCTCCCACTTCCACGGCAACGCCGGTGGCGTCTCCTACGGTCGGCGGGCAACCTTCCCCGACCTCTGCACCTCCCGCGATACCCTCCGTGCCTTCCGATGCCAGCACGGGGCGGATCACCTACGTCGTGGTCTCCGAGGAAAGCGAGGCCCGATATCGGGTTCGCGAACAGCTGGTCGGGGTGGATCTGCCGAATGACGCGGTGGGGACCACCCGGGCGATCACCGGGGTGCTGGTGATCGAGGGCGGGCGGGTCGTGCCGGAGGCCTCCCGTTTTCAGGTGGATCTGCGCACCCTGACCAGCGATCAGGCACGGCGGGATAACTTCATCCGGCGCAACACCTTGCAGGCGGATCGCTACCCCTATGCGGTGTTCATCCCGCGGGAGATCCAGGGCCTGCCTTCGCCTTTGCCGACTTCCGGCGAGCATGCGTTTCGGTTGATCGGTGATCTTACCATTCGTGAGGCGACGCGGCCGGTGACCTGGGAAGTGACTGCCCGCGTGGAGGGGAATCGGGTGATCGCCCAGGCTCGCACTCAGTTCACCTTTGCGGATTTCAACCTGGAGCAGCCCCGGGTGCCGGTGGTGCTGAGCGTGGATGAGACTATTCGTCTTGAGATCGATGTCGTGCTCCAGCGGCAGTAAGAGGGACAGGGTTTGAGGATGGGCGGGGCCGCCACAGACGACCCCGCCCGCTTTCTTCCTGAACCGCTCTACCGGGCAAGCCTCCGGAGCAGGCGCTCCAGATCCTCGGGCCAGGAGGGACGTCGGGGGATCCGAATTGCGCCGTCTGCCACCCAGCCGCCGAATGCCTGGATCTGCCCATCCGCCTGAGGGGGGGCCGGGCGAAGGACCAGCGTTCGTCCTTCCCCATAGATCCGCTCAATCCCCGCGCGGGCGGCCAGGATCTTGAAGCGGAGCTGACGGAGCAGGTTGCGGGCCTCCTCCGGCAACGGGCCGAACCGGTCTTTCAGCTCCATCGCCATCTCTTCCACGCCTTCCAGAGTGCTGATTCCAGCCATACGCCGATAAAGCTGGAGCCGGAGGGCTGCATCCGGGATGTAGTCCTCCGGCAGGCCGATCGGCCAGGGGAGATTGATTGTGACCCCTTCGGGAGAAGGGGGCGGGGGAGGGAGACCTTCTCGCTCCGCCCGCAGTTCCGCGATGGCCCGGTTCAGCATCTTCATATATAGATCGAAGCCGACTGCCGCAATGTGCCCGTGCTGGCGCGTCCCCAGGATCTCCCCCGCCCCGCGGACCTCCAGGTCGCGCATGGCCAGCTGGAACCCTCCGCCCAGGCCGGGGATCTCATAGATCGCCGCCAGACGTTCCCGGGCCTCCGCCGTGAGGGGGATCTTCGGATCATAAAGGAAGTAGGCATAGCCCTGGAGCACGCTGCGGCCGACCCGTCCCCGCAGCTGATAGAGCTGGGCCAGGCCGAAGAGGTCGGCGCGGATCACGATCATGGTGTTGGCGTTGGGGATATCCAGGCCGCTGCTGATGATGTCGGTGGCCACCAGGACATCGATATCTCCCCGCGTGAAGGCCATCATGGTTTTCTCCAGCTGGCGGGGCGGCATCTGGCCATGGGCCATGCCGAACCGCGCCCCTGGCACCAGCCTCTCCAGGCGCTCCTTCCACGCCTCCAGGCCGTGCACCCGGTTATACACCACGAAGACCTGCCCGCCCCGGTCCAGCTCCCGCATGATCGCCGAGCGCACCAGGCGATCGTCATAAGGCCCAACATAGACCTGAACCGGCAGCCGCTCCTCAGGCGGCGTCTGGATCAGACTGATATCCCGCAGGCCGCTGAGGGCCAGATACAGGGTGCGGGGGATGGGCGTCGCCGTGAGGGTGAGCACGTCGACCTCCGCCCGGAGGCGCTTGAAGTGCTCCTTGTGCATCACCCCAAAGCGCTGCTCCTCATCGATGATTACCAGCCCCAGGTCCTTGAAGACCACATCCGGCTGGAGCAGCCGGTGAGTGCCAATCAGGATGTCAATCTCCCCCTCCCGCAACCGGCGCAGGATCTCCGCCTGCTCCTTCGGCGAGCGCAGCCGGGTGAGGACCTCCACCACCACCGGGAAAGGGGCAAGGCGAGCCCGGAAGGTCTCGTAGTGCTGATGGGCCAGGATCGTCGTCGGTGCCAGAAGGGCGACCTGTTTGCCGTCCATCACGGCCTTAAAGGCCGCCCGCAGGGCCACCTCCGTCTTCCCGAACCCGGCGTCCCCGCATAGCAGCCGATCCATCGGCCGGGGCCGCTCCATATCGGCCTTGACTTCCTCGATGGCCCGCAGCTGATCTTCGGTCTCGATGAAGGGGAAGGAGGCCTCCAGCTCCCGCTGCCATGGCGTATCCGGCGAGAAGGCGTGGCCGCGTGCGGTTTCCCGCCGGGCGTAGAGCTCCAGCAGCTCCCGCGCGACCTCGGCCGCGGCCTGGCGGGCCCGCGCCCGCGCCTGCGCCCAGTCCCCGCCGCCCAGCGGATGGATCTCCGGCGGCTGATCCGTCGGCCCCACGTAGCGGCTGACCCGATCCGCCTGATCCACGGGCACATAGAGGCGGTCATTGCCTGCATAGCGCACCACCAGATATTCCCGTTCCACCCCATCCAGGTTCAGGCGGACCAGCCCCTCGAAGATCCCGATACCGAAGTCCTCGTGGACCACATAGTCCCCTTCTCGGAGCTCGCGGATCCACTCCGGCGGAGGCCCCCGCCGCATCCGCCGGCGCCAGGGGAGGGGGCGCAGCACGCCGAAGAGCTCCGCATCGGTGAACAGGGCGAGGCGGTGGCCATCCTTCGATCGGAACAGGAAGCCCCCGCTCAGGGCTCCGTTCAGGAAGTAGATCCGTCGGGGAAGCGGCGGGGCCTCCAGGGACGCGATCGCCTGGGCCGCCTCCTCCATGCCCCGGGCGTGATCGGCCCAGACCGCCGATAGCCGCGCAGCCTGGCGGCTGACCACCACCACCGCTTCTCCCAGGTGCAGACGCCGGGCGAAGTCCTCCAGGATGCGCTGGAGTTGCCCCCCGAATCGAGGGGGCGCTTCGATCGGGAAGGAGGAGAACCCCCCGGTTTCCGGGAGGGCGGTGAGGTGCAGCTGGGGGCGACGCTGCAGATGTGCCTCCCACAGCGCCCGGTCCACAAACGGATCCGGATAGTCCGGAGGCAGGAACCCGGCGCCCTCTGCCCGAGCCCGAAGCTCCCGGGCTTCTTCCAGCAGTTCTTCCCATGCTGCCCGAATCTCCGCTTCGTCCAGGAGGAAGACCCAGGCGTCCTCCGGGAGATAGGCGAGGGGCGTGGTGGCATCCGTGTAGAAATAGGGCAGGTAAAACTCCAGCAGTGGGAACGGCGCGCCGCGGGCCAGCGCTTCCCGCTCCCGCTCCAACGCTTCCGCCTCCGCAGGAGCTTCCACAGCGGGCTGCCAGGCGGCCAGCCGCTCCGCAACGGCAGGCCCGTAGGTGGGCAGCGCTTCCCGGGCCGGCAGGATGCGAACCTGCTCGATCGGCCGAAGCGTCCGCTGCGTGCCCGGATCGAAGGCGCGCATGCTGGCGATGCGATCCCCTTCCCACTCGATTCGGATGGGCTCCGCAACCGTCGAGGGGAAGAGATCCAGGATCCCCCCGCGGCGGGCGAATTGCCCGGGATGGGTCACCATGGTGACCGGCTCATAGCCGGCTTCCAGGAGGTAGCGGAGGAATCCCTCCATTGGAAGCTCCTGGCCCACCCGCAGGATCCGACGCAGGCGATGGAAAAGCCGCGGCGGAAGGGTGCGGAGGAGAAGGGCGCGGATGGAGGCCACCAACACCGGCGCAGGATCTCCGTTCAGGCCCGCTAAGGCGGCCAGGGCCGTCAGCCGCTCCGCGCGGATCTCGGGAGGCCAGGGCGCCCGTTCGTACGGGAGGGCGGGCGGTTCCGGCAGCCGATGGATCCGCTCCGCTCCCAGCCAGAGGGCCAGATCCTGCGTCATCAGCTGGGCCCGCTCCGCGGTCCCGGCCACAATCACCATCGGCCGCGAAGCTCGCCGGGCCAGCCCGGCAATCCAGAACGACCACCCCGAGCGGGGAAGCGTCATCTGAATGTGCTCCCCCATTTCCAGGGCGGCAACGGTCTGGGAAAGGGAAGGCTCTGCCTCCAGAAACTCCAGCAAACCGCGCAGGGGTCCCATGCTCGCGTGAAAATCACCCGGGATGAAATCCGCTTAGCAGATCAGGAGCTTGCTTTCCAGCCGTTACGCTACCGCTCCGTCTTCGGACCTTGACAGCTCTGCCGGATGGTGTTACTGTAGAGCCAGTTCCTCGGATTGCATTTTCGTTTCCCGGCTCATTTTACGACAGGCATATCTCATGGGCTCGAAGTGCTCTTCACCAATCCAGCTGAAAACGCGCCCGATCTTCGTCCGAAGGTCGGGCATATCCTTCCCCCTGATTTCCACGGTTTCTCTTCTGAGAGCGCTCTAACTCTCGATTGCTGTCCTATCCGCTGGTAGAGCCCTCTCCCTGTGACCTTTTTCCTACGGCTTAACGCTTGCGTCTTTTTTATTATTGGGCATAGAACTGGACTTTGGACAAACTCCTCACTTTCCTCAGGATGGGGGATTCAACTTCCCCCCTCCCCGCGGCCCAAAGGGCCGCGGGGAGGGGGGAGGGGCTTGCCTCGCGCAAGGGAAGGGCCTGAACGAGAAATCAGACGGCCTGTTTGTCCAAAGTCCAAATAGAAACGCCTGCCCCCTTAGCTCAAAAGGAAAGAGCAGCCGCCTTCTAAGCGGTGGGATCCGGGTTCGAATCCCGGAGGGGGCACCATAGGGCCGGCGATAGGGCCGGCCCTATTTATTTTAGGAGTTACGCAGCTGGTTTTCTCCTGGGGGTTTTTTGGGGGGTGGGGCCATTCTACCTCTTCTCGCGAGCCCCGAACTGCGCAACTCCTATTATTTTTAACGCGATTGGATGGCTGGACTCTTTCTCCTGTCCGGGGGATTTCAGGGTGGGTGAGGTCGCCCAGGGCGGCCCCGCCCACCCTGAAATGGATCTATCAGCCATTCGCCTTATGGCCGACGATCCAGAAGCGGAAGGATCGAGGATCCGGATATTCCTGGGCCTGCAGACCAGCAGCTTCCATCAATTCCCGGATTCTTTCCCTGGACAGAAACCGGCTGCGCAGCCCGATCAAGCGCTCCATCAGCGCGATCCCCTTGACCGGCCAGCGACGGATATCCGGTTCTTCGATCACCAGCCGGCCTCCCGGTCGAAGCACTCGAGCGGACTCCTGGATAGCGGCCTGTGCATCAATAAAGTGATGCAACGCATCGACGATAAGGATCCGGTCAAAGGTTGCATCCGCAAAAGGGAGGCGTTCGGCAAGGGCCTGGACAGAGAGCACCTGGGGCCGTCGCCGGGCCACCCGGAGCATTCCCCAGGCCGCATCGGCCACGACCGTTGAACCGGCCATCTCCCGCAAAGCGAAGGCCACCCGCCCGGTCCCTCCCCCGAGGTCCAGCAGTCGCCCCCCTGTCGGAAGCCCCAGGTAATCCCGCAGGGGTCCGAGATCCAGGAAGCGAATGACCGCATCATAGAAGGGGGCGATTCGCTCGAAAAGCCAGTTGGAACCCATCGTTTCCCATTCCCTCCTTCTCAGGTGTTGTCACACTCTATGTCAGAAGATGCGAAGGCCGCTTTGACCCCCTCATTTTAAAATGGGTTGCCATCCCTTGGGGGAAGGATGAGTTTTAATGGAAGAGGGCGGAAGGGACCCTTCCCCCAATTTGTTCTCGGTCTGGGCCAGGTACCGGGGGCGCCCGGCCCGGACCGACAAACCCGGCTTAAGGGGAGGTTTCAGTGGAGCGCTTTGACTGGCGCGAGGAGCTGAAGGCTTATCAGGAGGATCGGACCTCGGGGGCGATGGCCCTGGCCTCTCAGGCCGCTCGGATTATCGAGGGATGGGCTCAAACGGCTTCAGCGGATCAGGTGGAGGACTTTCGCTCGGAGCTGGAGGGATTGCTGCAGGCGATCCTCCGCGCCCATCCGGATATGGCTCCTCCGCTTCATGTGGCGGAAGCCGCTCGCCGGGCCGTCCGGGAAGCAGCGGATCCAGCGGCCGCTCGAGCGGGCCTGATCTCCGCTCTGCAGAGGTTCCGGCACCAGCTGGAGGCTCATGAGAAGGCCGCTGCCCGGCATGCAGCATCGTTGCTTCGTTCTGCCCGGACGATCCTGACCCATTCCCGGAGCGGCCTGGTCGCCCGGGCCCTGGCCTTCACCGCGGAAAAAGGCCGCTCTCTCCAGGTGCTCTGCCCGGTGGCGGAGCCCGGTGGGGAGGGCCGGAGGATGTTCGAGGAGGTAGCGGCCATGGGCCACACGGCGATCCTTCTCCCGGATCTCGTCGCAATGCACTGGCTTCCGCAGGTGGATCTGGTCCTGGTGGGGGCGGACGCCTGGGATGAGGAGGGGATTGTGAACAAGATCGGAACCCTCCCCCTGGCGGTTCTGGCGCGGGCGTTTCAGCGCCCCTTCTTTGTCGTGGCCACCTCGGAGAAGCGATGGCCCGCCGGGGTCGGGCCCCATCCGGCTCGCGCCGGGCGCCCTCTTCCACTGGCCGGCGAGGAGATTCCCTGGTTCGAATTCGTCCCGCGATCGTATCTCACCGGCCTGATTCTGGAGGATGGCGTGTACCTGAGCGGGTAACCTGCCCCCCTTAAGGGACAGGAAAGATCCCTTTCCACCCGAACCCGCGGGCGAATCCAGCGGGGGCGGTTCCCCCATGACCAAAGTCCTAAGAGCAAGCCAGCGGGCCATTTCTATAATTAAATGTAACCTCGGGTCAGCGGTTCCCATCGCTGATTGGGGATGCCGGTGGATCTCACCCGTGGGGAGCCTCCATGTCGCGCTCCAGGCGTGAAGAAGGCCAGGGCCTGGTGGAGTATGCTTTGATAGTTTTGTTCATTGCGCTGGCTGTTCTGATTGCCCTGACCGTGTTTGGGCAAACGGTATCGAGTCTCTATTCCCAGGTTGTATCGAACTGGCCTTAGAAATCCCCAGGGAAAGTTCGACAAAAGAGCGAGGGGGCGAGCTTTAAGAGTCTCGCCCCCTCGCTCTTTTTCCCCAGCGAGGCGAGCACCCATTCCAAGCCTATGGACAGGGCGCAGAGGCGACCTTCTCCCCGCGTCCTGAGCCCTCTTCACCTCCTCAAACACCGGGAAGGTTGGGAATCCGTAACCCGGGGCCTGGGAACTCGTTAGTATGCATGGAAGTGGAGTTCAGCGGGATCTCCTCCGATGGCCTGCGCCCTGTGAAAACCGGTTTGAGGGCGCGAGCTGTGCCCAGGCCCTGGGAATGCGCACGGGCTGGCCTCTCCGCCCAACCGGTTGAGCTTAAGCGGACACCGCCTGGTGGGCTACTGTCGGAGGCTGAATGGATCCCACGACTTCCATATGTTCCAGGGAGGTGCGATATGTTGCGAAAGCTCTGGTTTCTGATCCTCAGCTGGGTGCTCTTCAACGCTGGAACGGTATGGGCTCAGGAACCCTCACCAACGGCGACCCCCGTTCTGGGCCGACCGGCTCTGGTCCGGGGAACCATCACCGCCATCGGAGATCACAGCCTTACACTGAACACAGAGCGCTGGGGCGCTCTGGAGATCCGGATCCAGGAAGGGACCCGCTTCCACGTCCCCGGTTTTGTGCGGGCAGGCATGAGCGACGTGCGCGCAGGGGATCGGGCGACCGTCCACGGCCGCTGGCTGGAGGAAGGGAAATCCCTGGAGGCCCACTGGGTGATCGTCCAGGGGCCTGTTCAGGTTCGCCATGGGACAGTGGAGCGGATCGATGTCGCGGCACGGCGGCTGGAGATGAAAACCCGTGTGGGCGAGGTGATCCCGGTGGAGTGGACCGAGCATACGCGCCTGCACATCACGGGGGTGATCTCACCGACATGGTCGGATCTCGGCGTGGGTTACCCGGTCACGGTGATCGGCCATTTCGTGCAAGGGACCTTCCTGGCGGGCCGTGTTGTTTCCCACCGCCCTTATCGACTGTTCCATGGCACGCTCCAGAGCATGGAGGGAACCACGCTGGTGATCCAGACTCGCGAGGGGGAGCTGGTGCGGCTGCTGACGGACGCGCAGACCCGGGTTCGGATCGTGGGCCATCCGAACGCCACCCTAACGGATCTTCAGGCCGGGGATCTCGTGACCGCGCGGGCGATCGGCCAACCGGATGGAACGTGGTTAGCCCATACGGTGATCGCTCGCTCGCCGAAGGCCCCCCGGCCTGCCCTTCAGGGTCCCTCCCAGAGCCCCGGGCATGGCCCCCGACCCACCCGACGGCCATAGCGGGGGAGAAAAGCATCCTCCTGGGGTTGGGTCGAGGGCTCTCGGCCCAACCCCAGGATCTCAAATTGTAAAGGTAATCTACCTGCTGGGGGAAACAGATGCGTCTCCGGTTGATCCCGATCGGGTTGCTGCTTTTGGGCGCGGCGATCCTTGGATGCGCCCGGGGGATCCCCGAAAGAGGCATTTCACCGCCTGCTCGAACTGCTCCTTTGCTTCCAGCTCCAGGAGAGGGAAAGGCCCCAGGTCTGGCCACGCCTTCCATATCCCCTGGGGCTGAGGAGGGGGTCCCGTCCGGAGCGGAAATCCTCAGCCTGGAAGGCGTGATCGAGGCGGTGATCCCGGGAGGCTATCAGGTGGCCGGGCATCGTGTGCAGGTCTCCTCCGAAATCGATTCAGAGGGTCCCCTGCCTCCAGGGATCTATGTGAGCGTGCTGGGCTCCCGGGCTCCAGATGGATCGATCGTTGCGGAGTCTTTCGAGGTATTGCGTCGCCCGGGTGCGGAAGGAGAGTGGGAGGGGACGATTCAGGAGGCGCTCTCCAATGGGTATCGGGTGGACGGACGTCGGGTGTTCGTTCTTCCCACCACCGCTGTGATCGGAACCCCACAGGTCGGCCAGTATGTTTACTTCTCTGGCTTTGAACAGCCGGATGGCTCGATCATCGCGGACAGTTTGATTGTTCTGGAGTCCCCATAGACGGGTTGCATCGGTTTATCTTTGGGTCTGGACCGGGGCTGGGCGCCTTCAGCGCTCAACCCCGCCTGGAAAAACGGGGGGAAAGGCCCACAGCGCCACGCCTTCGGGCAACCGGTCTTATCCGTCCTCCGCCAGAAACGGATTGGCCACTCGCTCCTCGCCGATGGTGGTCCACGATCCATGCCCGGGGTAGACCCGTGTCTCATCCGGCAGGCGGAGTAGCTTCTCCCGGATGCTGCGCATCAGGGTCTCGTAATCCCCTCCCGGCAGATCCGTGCGGCCGATGCCTCGAGCGAAGAGAACATCGCCGTCAAACACCACACCGGCTTCCGGTTCGTAAAGCGAGATATGCCCCGGAGTATGCCCCGGTGTGAACAGCACCTGAAAGCGCAACGTTCCCACTTCCAGAACATCGCCATCCTGTAGTTCCAGATCCGGAGGGGGACTGGGGGGCATCGGGATCGCCCACCAGTCCGCGCCCCCTCTGGCCTGCAGCAGCGGAAGATCCGCGGGATGCAGCGCCAGCGGGGCGCCGGTGGCCGAAACCACAGCCCCGTTGGCGCCGATGTGATCCCAGTGCGCATGGGTGTTGACCACATAGCGCACTTTCAACTCCAGAGCGCGAACCACGGCGAGGATCCGATCCGGATCCCACCCCGGATCGATGATCAGCGCCTCCCGGGTTTGCGGGCAGGCGACAATGTAACAATTAGTGGCAAGCGGGCCCACGGTCAGAACCCGCAGCAGCGCTCGCGCTGAAGAGGCATTGTGGGACATCCGGAGTTCCTCCTCGGGAACGTTCATCGCGTATGTTACCGGACTGGCGGGCCGGAGGGATATCGGTCCTGCTCTTCCAGGACAGCCCGAATGGCCGCTTCCATATAAGGCAACGCCAGCCCCCCCAGCCCGGCCCCGAAGAGCACACCGGTGATCCATCGCATCCACGAGTTGAAAGAACCCAGGGCGTCTCCGACGTAGAACCACGAGGGCAGGCGTCCCCCTGTCAACATCACGAGCCAGGCGTTATCATAGCGGAAGCCGCGCTCTCCGATCCCGTAGAGGAGGTCGTTGATGAAATGCGCGGTGCCATCCAGGGCCATGGGGAGGGCCAGCAGAAAGAAAACTCCCAGGGGAAGCGGCCGCCAGCGACGGCCGCTTAAGCCGTAGAGGAAAGCCACCGCCCAGAGGCTGGTATACATCGAGATCATGCGGTCGGACCAGGCGACCTTATATCCGAAGGTCGGGTTGCCGATGAACGCCCGCAGCTGTAGGGGGTCCTCATAAGGCCAGACCTGGCGGATCTCGCTGAGGGAATACATCGGCTTGAGACCGAAAAGGAAAAGGGAGCGCTGGGGCAGCTGATGGCAGAAGAGGCTATAGAGATCGTAAAGCCAGCGGGCTGGTATCTCCCACCCCAAATGCATGAGGACAGGCGCGAGCCAGGGGAGGCCGACAAACAAGCCATATCCGACGATGAAGACCCAGATCCATTCGCGCAGCAGCCATCGGCGGATGCGCTCGGAGAGCGACCGCTGAGCTTCCTGGGGCCAGCCCCTCCAATCGCCGCTCCGGGCCTGGACCTCGGGATTCACCCGGGTTCCATGGGCGGGGGGAGAACCCATCTCAAAGACCTCCCTCCGGGTATCCATCGGTCGTCTCGCGCGCAGGATGCTTATGATAACGCAACGGGACGATTCCGCCATTCTCACACCACGCAATCCGGAGATGAGGGGTCACGTGAGTTTTCTCCTGGGGGCTGATGAGGGTGAGATTCTTCCATCTACTCGCCAGAGATCCGAACCGAATGGGGCAGGGCGGAATCGTTACAGCGCAACTTGCTGTCGGGGCGTTCTTTTCGTTTCCCACAGCTTTTGAAGTAGGAGTTACGCAGTTGGTTTTCTCCTGGGGGTTTTGGGGAGTCGCGCGCCTTCGGCGCGCGACTCCCCAAAAAATAGGGGGTGGGGCCATTCTACCTCTTCTCGCGAGCCCCGAACTGCGTAACTCCTATGAAGGAAAAGGTGAGGAAGAAATTTGGGAGCTGGGCAGACCGCCCAGCCCCAAACTCCTGGGGTGTGATCTCAAAATCCCATCTTATACCGGAGGTTCCCGATGCGCCTGCCTTTCTTCGGCCCCACCTTTGAGGAGATGCGGGATCCATCGTGTCAGCCGGCGGAGGTGCGGGCTCGGGCCCTCGAGGCCCGGGAACGCGACCCCCTGGATCCTTACAACCTCTTCAACATCACCTGGCGCGATCCAGCCGGCCGAATTTATTATGAGGTCCTGCCCTCCGCGCTTACCGGAGTGGAGGCGCCCATCGTGGTCCTGTATTCCAAGGACTTCCCCACGGGCTCCCATAAAGTGGGAGCGGCTTACTCGATCCTGATGGAGAAGGTGCTCCTGGAGGGCCTGCGGCCAGGGGACCATATCCTGGTCTGGCCCTCGACCGGGAACTATGGGATCGGCGGGGCCTGGGTTGGAGGGCGGATGGGGTTTGAAGGGATCGTGATCCTCCCCGAGGGGATGAGCCGGGAGCGGTTCGAGCGCATCGCCGCTTACGGCGCCCGGGTGATCAAAACCCCTGGTTCCGAAAGCAATGTGAAGGAGATCTACGATAAGTGCAAGGAGCTGGCGGCTGCCGACCCGCGGGTGCGCATCCTGAACCAGTTCAGCGAGCTTGGGAACTATCGTTTCCATTACTATGTGACCGGGAACACCATTGTCGAACTGGCGGCCCAGCTCCACCAGCAGGGAATCGGGAACGGTCGGGTCGCTGCCTTCGTCTCGGCCATGGGCTCGGCAGGGACGATCGGCGCGGGCGATCGCCTGAAGCAGGTGTGGCCGACATGCCGGATCGTCGGCCTGGAGCCGATCCAGTGCCCCACGCTTTACATGAACGGCTACGGGGTCCACGACATCCAGGGCATCGGCGACAAACATGTCACATGGATCCATCACGTGATGAACATGGACGCCCTGATGTGCATCGATGATCTCTCGTGCAAGAAGGGCCTGCAGCTTCTGACCGAGGAGCCCGGCTGGAGGGTGCTGGCCCGCTGGGGGGTTCCCGAGGCCCAGATTCAGCGCCTTTCCCAGATCTTTGGCATCAGCGGGATCGCCAATGTGCTGGGAGCCATCAAGACGGCGAAGTTCTATCGCTTCGGTCCGAAGGACCTCATCGTCACCGTCGCCACCGATAACATCGAGCGCTACCGATCGGTGATGGCGGAACTCACCCGCCAGTACGGGCCGATGGATGAGACGGAGGCCACCGTGCGTCTGGTCCATATCTTCCACGGCCAGGGGCTGGACTGGATCCAGGAGGGGACGCAGGAGAACCGGCGCCGGTGGCACAATCTCAAATACTTCACCTGGGTCGAGCAACAGGGGAAGACGGTAGAGGAGCTGGACGCCCAGCTGGATCCGGAGTGGTGGGAGCGGGAGCAGGCCCGCATCCCGGAGCTGGATCGTATGTGGCGCGAGGCGAGGGGTTTTTAAGTGGTGGGTCATCCTAATGGATGAGCGGGGCTGTTCTCAGCAGCCCCGCTCACCGTGGATGGGGCAGCGCAGGAAAGCCCGCCATCCCCTCCACGGTGATCTTCGACCGGAGTGGAGATCATGGAAGCGGCAGTCGCTGCCTTCTTCGATGTGGATTACACTGTGCTTTCGGTGAGCTCGGGGAGACAATGGGTGCGCTATCTGCGTCGAAGCGGCCGGATGACCTGGACGTTGTGGGGGACGTTCATCTGGCTGGCCTTGCGGTATTACCTGGGGTTGCTGGAATTCCCCCGGGCCAGTGCGAAGCTGACCGCGATGATCGCGGGCACCGATGAGCAGGCGTTCCGGGAGGAGACCCGCCGGTGGTTTGAGGAGTGGGTGCGGCCCTACATCGCCCCCGGAGCGGTGGAGCGGATCGCCCACCACCGTGCTCAGGGGCATCGGGTGGTCCTGGTTTCCGCGGCCACCGAATACGTGGTTCGGCCTCTGGCGGAGGTTCTGGAGATCCCGGATTACCTGTGCACCCGTCTGGAGGTTGTAGATGGGCGCCTCACCGGGCGGGTGGTGGAGCCCCCGTGCTATGGTCCGGGCAAAGTCTACTGGGTGGAACGCTACGCGGCCGAGCGGGGGATCGATCTGACCCGGAGCTATTTTTATTCAGACAGCTACACGGATCGCTATCTTCTGGAGCGGGTGGGCCATCCGATCGCCGTGAACCCGGATCCCCGCCTGAGGCGGCTGGCCCAGCAGCGCGGGTGGCCGATTGAGCGCTTCTATTGAGGGAGCCGGGGGTAGGGGACACGATGGACGCACATCCCCGCCTGGCCATCATCGGAAACTCAGCCGAGAAAGTTGACGATTCCATCGACCATGCGTGAGATGCGACGTTCAATTCGGATCCTCGGTGTGCCGATGGACCTGGGGCAGAGTCGACGCGGCGTGGATATGGGCCCCAGTGCCATCCGGTATGCGGGGCTACAGGCCCGTCTGGAGCGCCTGGGTTATTCTGTAGAGGACGGAGGCAACATCGCAGTCCCGGTTCCGGAGGAGGTGCGGCTCACCGGCCCGGGAGGGATGCGCTATCTGGAGGCCGTCGCGGAGGTCTGCGAACGGGTGTTTGAGGCGACCCGGGAGGCAGTAGTCAGGGGTCGGTTCCCCATCATCCTGGGTGGGGATCACTCGATCGCCATGGGGACGATCGCAGGGGTGGTGGCCGCCGCTGGCCCGGTCGGTGTCCTGTGGATCGATGCTCATGGCGATTTCAATACCCCGGAAACCTCGCCTTCCGGCAACATTCACGGGATGCCTCTGGCGCATCTGGTCGGAAACGGTCATCCCCGTCTAATTCAAATCGGAGGCCCGACTCCCACGCTTCGTCCGGAACAGGTTGTGCTCATCGGGGTGCGCTCTCTGGACCCGGGGGAGCGGCAGGCCCTGGCCGGGAGTGGGATGCTGGTCTTCACCATGCGGGAGATCGATGAGCTGGGAATCGCCACCGTGGTGCGTCAGGCTCTCACCCGTCTGAAGGCGTGGCCCCGGCTTCATGTCAGCCTGGATCTGGATGTCCTGGATCCCCAGGTGGCACCGGGTGTGGGCACGCCCGTGCCCGGCGGGCTGACCTATCGAGAAGCCCATCTGATGATGGAATTACTGGCGGACAGCGGGCGGGTGGGCTCGGTAGATGTGGTGGAGATCAACCCGATCCTGGATGACCGGAATCGCACGGCTGAGCTGGCTGTGGAGCTGCTGGCCTCCCTGCTGGGGCAGCAGATCCTGTAGGATCAAGGCTTGGTCCTGGGCACCAGATGAACCAGCAAGGGCCCGATGATGGCGCTGAGCAGCACGTAAGCGGCCGTCAGAGGAACGAAAGGGGCGGAAGGCATCGCCTGGAGAACCAGGCCGGCGATCACTCCCGAGAGCTCCCCCCGGGCAACCATCAAGGCCCCAGTCCGCCAGCGGGCCCATCGGCCGAGACGCTGTCGTCGGGCGGCCCACCACCCGGTGAGCCATTTGGTAAATCCGGTGATCAGCACCAGACCTCCCGCGAGCGGTAACACGGGCGGCAGAAGCCCCGGGTCCAGACGCAGGCCCAGGGTGAGGAAGAAAACGGTTGCGGAAAGATCCCGAACCGGTCCGATCAGTCGCCGCGCACGCTCTTTCACTGGATCGGAGATGGCGATTCCCAGCAGGAAGCCGCTGATCGCTGCCGGGATCTGCAATAGGGTAGCTATTCCTCCAGCCAGCAGCACCAGCCCGAACAGGGAGAGCAGAAGGACCCCATCGCTTTCATGATCCACGGCGCGGCTGAGAGCCTGACCAAAGCGTATGGCTGTCCACAGCGCCCCGATGGACAGGAGGGTGGTCAGAAGGAGAGGCCCGGCCATAGAGGATTCGGCGTGGAAGATCAAGGCAGCAGCAGGGGGAAGCAGAAGCGCGACCAGCATATCTTCGAGGACCGAAATCGAGACTGCGATGCGGGCCTCTGGAAGTTCTTCCAACCTCAGCTCGGCAATCAGATGAGCGAGGATCCCGGAGGAAGTAATCAGAGTGGCCCCTCCCATCAACACAGCCAGAGGCAGGCTCCACCCCATCCCCACAGCCAGCAGGAAACCCGGCAGGAAGTTCAGCAGGACATCCACCAGGCCGTCCGGGAGATGGGCCTGAAGGGCTTCCCGAAGCTCCTGCCCGCTATATTCCAGCCCCAGCATGAAAAGCAGAAGCAGCGATCCGATCTCGGCGGTGACCTGCACAAAGGATTCGCTGAAGCGCAGGGGGACGATGCCCCCTTCGCCGAAAGCCAGTCCGGCCAGCAGAATGAAGGGAATGGGGGAGAATCCCAGGTAGTAAGCCGTGCGGTAAAGCAGGGCAAGTCCAACGAAGATCAGGCCGAGCTCAATGAGAACCATTCAGGCCTCCAGAAGCCGCTGGCTTGAGGCGGGGGAGCCCGTTTTTATGGGAGTGCAAGCCGTCGAAGGCAGCCTGCTGCTCCTTCCAGATTTGATTTTCTTTGGTTTTGGTCCCCTGGGGATTTGGGGGCGAGCCGGGCGCTTCGGCGCCCGGCTCGCCCCCAAAATCTCGAGGGGGGTGGGGCCATTGGCCCACACTATCTCACATTCTCAAAACAAATCTGGATGAAGCACTACCTCCCGCCTGGAAGTGAAAAATCCGGGCGGGCCCGCTTTGCGGCCCGCCCGGATTCCTGTCATGCTCTCGAAAAGGCTAAAAAGGGGAATATTGTGGACTGGCGCTCACTCCGAATAAGCGGGCCCTGCCGTGAGCGGCCCCGCCAGGTTCCGGAATTCCACCCGGTTCCAGCCGCAGCGGGTGCAGGTGACCTGGAGCTCCTCCACGTAAGGATCGTGATCGTCAGGCTGGATGGCGGACCAGCGAAGCCGTCCGCCGCACTGGGGACAGGTGGGAGTGATCAGCCAGGAATAAACCCCCGGGGGGTTGATCCAGGCCAGGGCCGTCATCACCAGGGCCAGGATGACGCCGATCAGAGCGGGCCCCTGGGGTCGAAGCCCGATCCAGATCCCCAGCCAGATCAGCGCCAGCAGGGCGATGAACCAGCGCACATAGGGGTATCGGATGAACAGCATGGGTTCCTCCGTCGGCAAACCAGGATCATCGGACTGGCTACTGCTTCCATTTCCACGATGCGGCGTTTCATTGGGCTTTTCTTCCCCTTCCCTGCCGCCTAAAAGGGCTGCAGAGAAGGGGATCCATCGGAAGTGGGGGATCGCCCCTTCAAGGATCCTTGCTTCCCCCGGACGCGCAGGGCCGCCGCGCTATTCCTTCTTCGTGTTGTTCGTGAAAATCGGAAGATGTCCCAGGGAGATGATATGACGCCACTTGGCTCGCTCGCCTTCCGTAAACACGGCCGCTTCCGCGATCACGATGGCACCCGCCTTGTTCATGAGCAGGCGCATGGCCTGCAGGGTCGACCCGGTGGAGATCACATCATCCACCAGCACCACCTTCCGACCGCGGACCAGCTCGATGTCTTTCTCGTCCAGGTAAAGCGTCTGAGGTTGCCCCGTTGTGATCGAAAGGGTCTCCGCGCTCAGCGCCTCGCCCATGTAGGGCTTGTAGCTCTTGCGCAGGATCACGTAGGGCAGGCCTGTTTCAACGGAAAGCTGATAGGCCAGGGGGATGGCCTTGGCCTCCGGGGTGACGATCACCTCTGCCTCTTTGGGGATCCGCCTGGCCAGCTCTTTAGCCGCCGCCAGGACCACCTCGGTGTCCCCCAGCATGTTGAAGATGGCAATGCGCACACCGGGGGCGATCTCAAATAACGGGAGATGCCGGACCAACCCCGCGATCTCCACGGTATAGGTCTCACGCTTCGGGCGCATAGGATTCACCTCCCGCCAGGATGCCGAAGCTATTATAACTCAACTGGCGGTCCCTGCTCTTGCTTCTTTCACTTTTTATGTGGATCCCCCCTCCCCGCGGCCCAAAGGGCCGCAGGGAGGGGAGAAATATATTTGGGGTGGACGGGGTCGCCGAAGGCGACCCCGTCCACCCCCCAAAAAAACTGAATAGTGCTCCCTCCAGATTTGATTTTTGGTTTTGGTCCCCTGGGGGTTTGGGGGCGAGCCGGGCGCTTCGGCGCCCGGCTCGCCCCCAAAATCTCGAGGGGGGTGGGGCCATTGGCCCACACCCTCTTATATCCTCAAAACAAATCTGGACGAAGCACTAGATTTTGAGCCGCCCACTTTTGGGGAATGCGAAGGGCAACCCTTAACGGCGATCATCCGGGTTATAATGCTATCGGAGAGCCCCATGGGAGCATGACCTCGTGATGAAGGAGGCAACACCATGAAAGCGGTGATCCCGGTGGCCGGGTTTGGAACCCGGCTGCGCCCCCACACTTATAGTAAGCCGAAACCGCTGATCAACGTCGCCGGCAAACCCTTCCTGGGCTATATCCTGGAGAAACTGGCGGCTCTGAACCCGCAGGAATACATCTTCATTGTGGGCTACCTGGGCGAGCAGATCCAGCACTATGTGGACAGCACTTACCGGTTGCCTGCCCGCTATGTGGAACAGAAGGAGCTTCTCGGACAGGCCCATGCCCTCTGGCTGGCCCGCGACTATATCGATGGTCCAATCGTGATCATCTTCGCGGACACCCTCTTTGAGGCGGATCTCCAGGACCTGGATTCCCCGGATGCGGATGGGATCGCCTTCGTGAAAGAAGTCGAGGATCCCCGTCGCTTCGGCGTGGTGGAGCTGGACGCGCGGGGCTATGTCACCCGGTTTGTGGAGAAGCCGACCAGCCTGGAGAACCGGCTGGCGGTGATCGGAATGTATTACATCCGCAACGGTCCCCTGCTGGTGAAGGCCTGTGAGGAATTAATGGCCCGTGGGATCCGCACCCGGGGCGAGTATTTCCTGACCGATGCGCTGAACATCTTTCTGGAATATGGCCAGCGGCTACGGGTTCGGGAAGTCAACGTGTGGGTGGATTGCGGGACGCCGGAGGCAGTGCTGGAGACGAATCGATACCTCCTCTCCCATGGCCACGACAATTCCCGGGAGGCCCAGCGGGAGGGCGTGGTGGTCATCCCCCCCGTCTTTATCTCCCCCAGCGCCCACGTGCGCCACGCGGTGATTGGTCCTTACGCCACCATCGCCGATGGATGCTTCATCGAAAACGCTATCATTCGCGACTCCATTGTGGATAGCGGGGCGCGGATCGTGAACGCCGTCCTGGAGCAGTCCCTGATCGGGCGTGACGCATATGTGGGCGGGCGGTTCCGGCGGTTCAATGTGGGGGATTCCTCCAGCATCGATTTCACCTGAGCGGAAGTTGCGCGGTTAGCCTTCCCCCGGGGTTTGGGGCGCTGAGCCAGGCCCCTCGGCGCCGGACCCGGCCCCGAAACGGGAAAGGGGCCCCTCGACTCCCCCAAAAAAATGGGGGGTGGGGCCATTCTACCTCTTCTCGCGAGCCCCGAACTGCGTAACTCCTATATCTGAGCGTTCCCGTGGGAGGTTGGGGGGGGCGAGCCGACGCCAAAGGTGCCCGGCTCGCCCCAGATCCCCACGTCCCGAAGATCCGTAGGGAGAGGGGATCCTGGGGGGTAGAGTTATCCGCTGGACCCGAACGGGATGATGACGGAAAAGCCCTGGAAAAGGGTCAGGAGCCTTCGATGCCCTCCATGGCTTCCAGGGCTTCGGCCTTAAGCACGGCCACAAAGGGAAGATTACGGAACTTCTCATCCAGATCCAGGCCATAGCCGAAGACAAAAACATTGGGGATCTCGAAGCCAACGTAATCGAGGGGAACATCGATCTCCCGCCGGGCTTTCTTATCCAGCAATGCGCAGACGCGCAGAGTGGCCGGGTTGCGGGTCCAGAGCAGCCGCAGGATGTGATCCAGCGTCCGACCGCTGTCGACGATGTCCTCTACGATCAAAACGTGGCGCCCCTCAATGTTGGTCTGGAGATCCATCAGGATGCGCACGATTCCGGTGGACTGACGGGCGCCTACCCCGTAGCTGGTGATGGCCATGAAGTCAATCTCATGGGGAATGGTGATGTGGCGCATGAGATCCGTGAGGAACATCACCCCGCCTTTCAGCACACAAACCAGCACCAGATCTTTGCCAGCGTAATCCCGGGAGATCTGTTCCCCCAGTTCGGCGATCCGGCGTTGCAACACATCCGTGGGGATCAGAACGCGTTCGATCAGATGCTCACATCCCCATCGTGAGGGGGTTTCCACTATGGTCTCCTTCATCCTAACCTCCAGCCAGGCGCCCCTTTCTAATCCCGAGGGTAGCGACTCAGCCTGACCTCATTCGGTTCGGGGCTTTTGCGAAGAGATGGAAGGCCCCCCTGATCTTCCCTCCCCGCGACCCTCTGGGCCGTGGGGAGGGAGGTGAAGAATATTTGCCCCCAGAAGAAAACCTGCGGGAAATGCCCATATCCGTATGGCGTTGCCTGAGAATAGCGGAATCGTTACTCTCGAGGGACCACATGACAGCGGCGGCAGCGAGCCTCGTAAGTTTCGCTTCCCCCTACCAGGATCACCGGATCATCATAGCGAGCGGGCCGCCCATTGATAAGCCGCTGGGTCCGGGTGGCAGGAGCCCCGCATACCACACAGATCGCATGGAGCTTATCCACCTGCTCGGCCTGGGCCATGAGAAGCGGCATCGGCCCGAAGGGCTCGCCCCGGAAATCCATATCCAGGCCGGCCACAATCACGCGGATTCCCCGCTCCGCCAGTTCCTGGACGACATCGGCGATCTCCCAATCAAAGAACTGAGCCTCATCGATCCCGACCACCGTGGTCCCGGGATGGAGGTGCTCAAGGATCGCCCGGGCATGGGGAACGGGAATGGCCTCGATGTCCAGGCCGTTGTGGGATCGAACCCGTTCGATCCCATATCGGGTATCGATGAGGGGTTTGAACACCTGAACCTGCTGGCGGGCGATCTGGGCGCGGCGGAGCCGGCGGATCAGCTCCTCGGTTTTGCCGCTGAACATGCAACCACAGATCACTTCCACCCAGCCTGTCCGCGTGGAGTCCATGCCGCCTCCCTCCTGGAGCGATGCCCTCTGCTGTTCAGACATCGGACGGCGCGTCTCTTCTCCCCGGCGGAAGTTGTCCTGCCGATTGAGTGTGGTAGGAGTTACGCAGTTGGGGGCTCGCGAGAAGAGGTAGAATGGCCCCACCCCAAAAACCCCCAGGAGAAAACCAGCTGCGCAACTCCTATGTGGAATAGACCCACCCCCTGTCCTGAAAAGCCCCTCACCGTCACAACGCAGCAAGCCTGATGAAAAACAATGCGAGCGGGCCCCCTCGGACCCGCCCGCATCCCTTTCATTCGCTCTCGCTCTCTTCCAGAGTCTCGAGGATCTCCTCCGGCTCCTCAACGACCTCAACCACGGTCTGCTTCCGCTTGCGGCGCTGTGAACGCTCCGCGCGCGCCTTCAGGTACTCCTCATCGCGGGCGCTCAGGCGTCGCATGAAGCGATCCACCTGACCTTCTTTATCGACGATCCGCTGCTCGCCGGTAAAGAACGGATGGCATTTTGAACATACATCGGTCCGGATCACCGGCACCGTCGCGCCGGTGGTCCAGGTATTCCCACAGGCGCAGATCACCTGGGCGTTGGGATACCATGTGGGATGGATTCCCGGCTTCATGCATCACCTCCGTTTTGCGACGCGCCGTTCGGGCGAACCGGCTCGGGATACACGCTCACCCGCTTCCGGCCGCCGCGCATGAACTCGAAACGCACATATCCATCGATCAGGGCGAAGAGCGTGTAATCCCGGCCCATCCCCACGTTCTTGCCGGGGTAGATCCGGGTGCCGCACTGGCGGACCAGGATATTTCCGGCCCGCACGAACTGTCCGTCGAACCGCTTCACACCAAGGCGCTTGGATTCGCTATCCCGTCCATTGCGGCTGGCGCCGCCACCCTTCTTGTGGGCCATGGTTGCCTCCTTTATACAGATACCGGGACGCCCGCTTCGATTGCGTCAATTCGCAGAACCGTGTAGGTCTGGCGATGGCCCTGCTTGCGTCGATAGCGCTTGGCGCCCGGTCGGTATTTGAACACAATGATTTTCTCCCCCTTCACCTGCCCCAGCACCGTGGCCCGCACCCGGGCCTCCGGGATGACCGGCCGACCGATTCGAACCTGTTCTCCTTCCCCGACCATCAGAACGCGGTCGATCTCCAGAGAAGCACCAGCCTGAAGGGGAAGCTTCTCGACCTGGATCTGATCGCCCACTTTCACACGATATTGGTGTCCACCGAGTTCGATCACCGCAAACACGATGAGACCTCCTGTGAATGGCTGCGTTTTTCAGAGAGCGGAAGGCCAGCCGGACCTTCTAACCGTCCAGGGATGAAAGAAAGGGCCGCCCCGGGCGGCCCTTTCCCCTGGCTGCGGGGGGAGGACTCGAACCTCCATACCCGGATCCAGAGTCCGGTGTGTTGCCCCTTACACCACCCCGCAGGGCCGTTCTTCATTTTACACGGGCCCTGCTTTTCCGGTCAAGCCAGCACCCCTCGTTGAGGAGGCTTTTCCGTCCTCGTACCATTCGGGTCCAGCGGATGGTCCCACCATCCTCCCCATGATCTTTCGCACCGTGGGGAGGCTGAAAAGGATGCTGGGGGCGAGCCGGGCGCTTTCGGCGCCTGGCTCACCCCCAAACCCCCATGAGAACAACGTATAAAAAAGCTTTGCCTCGTTGAGGAGGCTGCTTCCAGCAGCCCCCTCTATTCGAAAGAACGGATATGCTTTCGCGCCTCGAAAGCGGACACTGCCTGGAAAGAACTCAAGGGCCCCATCTCCCTCTTACAGCCCGGAGGACCGCGGGGGAGGAAGATTTCAAGGGCAGCGAGGGCTCTCCGCCTCCGCTCCAGCTCGCCAGATCATCTACATGAGGCCCAGCCCCAGGCCAATCGCCAGGCAAAGGAGGGCCGCTAAGCCGAACCGCCACGTCACGGCCATCCAGGGCGCGTAGCGGGCCCGCTGGTCGTGGAGAACTTCCGACAGCGACCGCTGCTCCCGCAGTGCCTGCCAGGGCGCGGCCATGTTGCCGCCCATCTCCGCCACCGCCGGGAACGCCGCGATGAGGAAATAAACCAGGCCGATCCAGAACAGGCCATCAGAGATCCGGTGGAAGGTGATGCCCCCCTGGATCCCGCTGAGCAGCACGGCGATCCCCACCGCGAGCCCGGTCAGCCCGATGATCTGCATCCCACCCCGATAGAAGCGAGACATCTTTACACTCCTTTCCCGGGTTCATCACGCCACAGTTGGAAGGGAAAACAACAGAGACCTTCGCCAGGGCCCAACCGGGCGAGAGGGGAGATGAAGTTCGTTTCCGATCTGGCCGGGCACCCATCGGAGGGCGCGCTTCCCGACGCGCCGCTAACGGCGGACCTCCACCCACCGGCCCCGAAGGGTCGCCCTTACCGGGTATCTGCCCCCGCCTTTCCTTGAAGATCCCGCCATGCGGGGATCCCGGCGACACCCTCTGCAGCCCGGATGGCGCGGACCACAGCTTCGGCCACGGCCTCGGCCGCGAAGGCCCCCACGATGCTGACATCCGCCTCCTTCTCGCCGGTCGCTAAGGCGAAAATCGTATCGCCGTCCAGCATGGTGTGGGCCGGGCGGATGGTGCGGGCGAGGCCGTTATGGGCCATCTGCGCCACCTTATTGGCCTCTTCCTTGGTCAACGCCGCATTGGTGGCCACCACGCCGATCACCGTGTTCTCAGGGATCCGTCGGCGGAAGCTGAGGGAGACCTGGCCGGCTAAGAGCCGCAGAACCCTCATGGTATCGGCGAAGCCAGGGCCATCCGGATGCCGGGCACCGGCGAGGATCGCCCCGGTGTGAGGGTCCACCACGTCACCGAGGGCGTTCACCGCCACCAGCGCACCGACCAGGATCCCATCCCCGATCTCGAGGCAGGTGGTGCCGATCCCCCCTTTCATCGCGTATTGCATACCGAGGATTTTGCCCACCGTCGCCCCGGTTCCAGCCCCCACGTTCCCTTCAGGCACCGGCCCATCGGTCGCGGCCAGGCACGCGGCATAACCCATCGCGGCGTCCGGGCGAACCCGCGGATCGCCGATCCCCAGATCATACAGGATCGCAGCGGGGACAATGGGCACCCGTCCGCCCGGGGTTTCGAACCCCACCCCACGCTCCTCCAGATACCGCATCACCCCGGAGGCGGCGTCCAGGCCGAAGGCGCTTCCACCGGCCAGCACCACGGCATGCACTTCCTGAACAAGACGCATGGGGCGCAGGGCGTCCGTCTCGCGGGTCCCCGGCGCGCCGCCCCGCTGGTCCATCCCGGCGACGGCGCCCTGTTCGCAGAGCACCACGGTTACCCCGGTGAGGGCCTGGAGATCCTGAGCGTGGCCTACCCGAATTCCCGGAACATCCGTGATCGCATGATAACGAAGCGGCATTTCCCCTCCTGAACGGACAGCATAAAATTCATGCACCAGCCCTTCCTGGCCTTGTTGTGAATGATCCAGCCACATCGGGGGGAGGGCGGTGCCTCTTCTCCTTCCCTCCCCGGAGCTCGAAAGGCGGGACGAAGGCGATAGTGGATAGCATGAGAGCCGCTTTCAGCGGCCTGCGCCGCCTCGAAATCCGGGATATGGGCACCAGATGCTGGGGGTTCCCGATTGGGGAAGGGTCAGGCCGCCTCCCATCGATCCCTACTGTCTATGCTATACGATTGCGAAAATTTGGGAACTTTCAGAATGTCCCTGTCATTTAGCCGCAAAAGCTCATGTCCTCCCCCTGGAATGCGATGGCCTCTTATAGGCCTCGCCGCATGGGGGATCATGGTCCTGATCGCCTGCGCTCGACCGGTGATGGAGAGGCCGGTTCCCCCGACAGGGACCGCCGGGCCTCGGTCGGCCGTTCCGCTTTCGGTCCCCCGGACGCCTACCCCGGATCCGCCGCGAACCGGTGTGGATCCAGAACGGGAGCTTTACCTCGTGCAGGCCGGAGACACCCTGAGCGGCCTCGCCCAGCAATTCCAGACGACGGTTGATGCGATCCTGGCACTGAATCCGGGGATCGATCCTCAGCGGCTCGCGGTTGGGCAGCCCCTGTGGATCCCGCTGGGGATTCGGGAGAAAGGCCCCGCATGGAAACTGATCCCGGATTCCGAGCTGGTTTACGGTCCGGCTTATCTGGATTTCTCGATCCCGGAGGCCATCCGCCGGTTCGGCGGGTATCTGAGCCGCTATCAGGAGACGATCGGTGGACGGACGCTCAGCGGAGCCGAGATCGTGGAAGAGGTGGCGCGGAACCACAGTGTGGGCCCCCGGGTGCTGCTGGCCCTGCTGGAGATGCAGAGCGGATGGGTGCGGGGAGAGCCCGTGGATGAGCGCGCCCGGCTTTACCCGATGGGATGGGAGCGACCAGGCTATGAAGGGCTGTATCGGCAGCTGAACTGGGCCGCGGATCGCCTGAACGATGGGTATTACGGCTTCAAGGGACGCCATATGTGGACCCTGCGTTTCGCCGATGGGCGGCGGATCCGCGTGGCGGATGGGCTCAACGCGGGGACGGTGGCGGTGCAGGCGTTCCTAACGGCGGTGCTTTCCCCGGAAGCCTGGGCCCAGGCGGTAGGCCCTTCCGGATTCCCGGCGGTCTACCGTGCCCTCTTCGGGGAACCCTTCCGCCCGGAGCCAGCGTTATCGATCCTGCCGGAGCCTGCCTGGCGGCTGCCCTGGGGGGATGGGGAGCTGTGGTATTTCACGGGCGGGCCGCATGGGGGATGGGGAAATGGGGCGGCGTGGGGGGCGCTGGATTTCGCGCCGCCGGATGTGGACGGATGCACGCCCTCCCGCTACTGGGCGCGGGCAGTGGCCGATGGCGTGGTGGCGCGCACCGGAGAGGGTCTGGTGGTTCTGGATACGGATGGAGACGGGCGGGAGGAGACCGGATGGGTGATGGTTTACCTTCACATCGCTGCGGAGGGGCGGATTCCACCCGGCGCCCGGGTCCGGGCGGGGGATCCGCTGGGGCATCCCTCCTGCGAGGGTGGGTTCGCGGACGCGGCCCATGTCCATCTGGCCCGCCGCCTGAACGGGGAGTGGGTCCCCATTGAATCCAGGCGTCCCTTCCGCCTGGGGGGATGGGAAGCCCTTCCCAGCCTTACGCTCTATGAGGGCGTGCTGGTTCGAGGAGAGGAGCGGAAGATCGCCTGCGCATGCAAAGACGAGCCCCGGAATGGAATCCCAGCCCCCTGATCCGGTTGGAGACAAATCACCCCGGAGATGCCGTTTCTATCAGGATAGGACTTACGCAGATCTGCCGATCCAGGACAGGCATCTGTCAGCAACTCATGGGGAGAAGGCTTGACGATCAGAGCACTTCCTGCACCAGCGGATTTTTCCTTCGAGCCAGCTCGCGAATCAGGTCCGCCACCTTTTTATATTCATCCGGGAAATCGAACTCCAGCAGCTGCAGCGCCTCGTCAAAGCGCCCAAGCTCTCTCAGTACTTCCGCTTTCTGAAGGCGTTCCACCGGATTTGTCTCATCCAGCAACTCAAGCAAACGTTCTAAATTCCTGAGCGCTTCGGGGGAACGCTGGAGGATGGTTGGGGCCCGTTCGGGATTGGAAAAGCGTAATGGGTCATTGCCGGCCCACCACGCACATATTCTTAGATAGCGCTCCTGTTCTCTGTTATGGGCCATGCCATTCTGGATTGCCTCCAGGTATTCCATTTCTGTGAGCTCCCTCACCCGTTCGGCCGCCTTCCATTCAGGAGGGAACTTTTCCCATTCGCGTTTCAGCCTCGCTGCCTGGTCTGAAGGCATAAGTTCAGCAAGCCGTTCATTCAGGGCATCCGGTGAAACCAGCCAGGGTGGGATTTCCCCAACCACTTTCGCCTGTGAAATCCAGAAATAGCGCCCGCAGCCCCGGCACCTGGTGATGGCCGGGGACACGGGCAGCATCGGCGCGATCATTTTGCCATCCGTCCACCATTGAGCCCCGAAGGTGTTGCCTGAAATGAGCGTGCGAACGCGTGCAAGGGTTTTGCAGTGAGGGCATTCGATAATCTGATCCGGGCCCGGTATCATGCTTGGCCTCCCTGTCTCGTAAAGGGTGCTCATGGCGAGCGCTTTATCCCGGGGCTTTTGGAGGACGAGGCCGCCGAGGGCAGCTTTCCCCATCCCCTGAAAGCCCCTCACCGCAATTGCGCAACCCGTCTAATTGCAACCATCCCAATCGCTTTCATGCAGTCTGCAGCGTTCGCCTTCATTGATGGAGCGATCGAGCGCCTCTTCAGGGAGTATAGCGAACTGCAAATCCATCCACTATGCTACTTCAATTCTTCGGTTCGGCAAATCATAGGGTGAGGAGGCAGGGCTTTTCAAAGTTCTGATGTAACGACTCGGCCTGGTTATTCGGTTTGAAGCTTTCGTGAGAAGGCGGAAGGGTCCCTCCCCGCGGCCCGAAGGGCCGCGGGGAGGGGGAGAACACATCTTTTGAGGGCTGGGCCGGTGACCGAAGGCCCCCGGCCCAATCCTCAAAAACCCTAAATGGATGAAGCAGTAGCTTGCCAATATTAGAAAAGCCCTGGTGGAGGAGGCGGAAACGATTTCCTGATTCTAAGGGATTTTGGGATGACAGGCTCATCGAAGGCGGACCTGCCTGCCTTAAGACACGGGCAGGAAGAGCAGAGAGATGGGAAGTGCCCGGGAGGCTTCTCTGCTGAGGCTCCACTATGCAGGCCTGGTCGCATGCACGGCACGGGTTTGCCATATAATGGGCATAGGCGTTTTCCGGTTCTGGGGGAGTTCGAATGAAGGATGGTCCACGAAAGCCAGGCGTATTGCAGGCGCTTTTACGCGACCCCGATCCTCAGGAGATCGCGGAGACGCTGGTAGCCTTCGCCAACACCGATGGCGGTGTCCTGGTGATCGGGGTGGATGCAGAGGGGAGAGCCCTCGGGGCGGATCCGGAGGAGGTGGAGGATGCCCTTCGGCAGGCCCTGCTCCGCTGCCGGCCGCCTGTCCAGACCCGATGGGAACAAAATGAGGTGGATGGAAGAACCATTATCCTCCTGCACGTCCCTCGCAGCCCGGAGCTCCACAGCCTGGATGATGGACGGGTCCTGATCCGACGGGGCGCAGAGAACCGCCCGCTGGAAGGGCGGGAGATCCAGCAGCTGGCGGCGACCAAATCCATCGGGGACTATGAGGCGGAAATAGTCCCCGGGGCTACCCGTGCGGATCTGGATGAGGAGGTGATTCAGGAATACCTTGCCAAGCGGGAAGCCCGCCAGCGCCGACCAATAGCCAGGACGGTGGAGGAGCTCCTGGTGGAGATCGGGGCGTTGACCCCGGATGGATGCCCGACGGTGGCGGGGATCCTGCTGTTCGGAAAGCAGCCCCAGCGGTTCCTTCCCCAGAGCGGGGTGGTTTTTGTGAAATATCCCGGGACGACCCCGCATGGCGAGGGAGGGTTGCCGGGATATGCGCGCCGGGAGGAGATCGGCGGCCCCCTGGCGCGGATCATCGAACAGGCCTGGAAGGTGGTGTGGGATGAGATGCAGGTGGGGGCCGTGGTGCGGGGCCTGGAGCGGGAGGAACGGCCGGAGTATCCTCCCTTCGCCGTGCGGGAGGCCATTGTGAACGCGGTTTGTCATCGGGATTACCGGCTGCGGGGCCGCCGGATTGAGATCCGCAAATTCGCGGATCGCCTGGAGGTGAGCAGCCCGGGAGGCCTGCCGGGGCACATCACGCTGGATAACATTGTCGACGAGCATTACTCCCGCAACCCACGCATCGTCTCAGGGCTGTTTTACTGGGGCTACATTGAGGAGCTGGGTCTGGGGATCGATCGGATGATCGAGGAGATGATCCGGGCCGGCCATCCCCAGCCGAAATTCATCGCCCAGCCGTATTCCTTCACGGTGATCCTCTACAACCGGCAGGAACGCGCGCCCGTTCCGATGGGGGAGCCCCCGATGAATGAGCGCCAGCTGAAGGCGTTGCAGTATATCCGGGAACACGGGCGCATCACCAACCGGGAATATCAGCAGCTGTGCCCGGGGGTCTCCCCCGAGACCCTTCGGCTGGATCTGGCGGATCTGGTCCGGCGAGGGATCCTCCTGAAGATCGGGGAGAAACGCGGCACTTACTATATCCTGAAGTAGAAACTCGAACGTTCCGGCCCTCCGTCGTTGTCCAGGGGTTCGGGGGAGAGTGAACAGCGAAAGGTGGCCCGCCCATGCTCGAATCATTCGGGTAACCTGTGGTGCGAGCTCCGGTTCCGAGCAGGGCGGAAGCGGATGATCCCCGCCCCACCCCTGAAAATGATTGGGCTCATGTCGGCTTTGGGGGAAGCAAGGCATCCATCCAGGCTTCTGACTGACGAACAACCGGATCGCTGGGTCTCGATCACAGGGCCATCATCCCCGGAATCCGGGAGGAGGCCCCTTCACCTCAGAGCCGCCGGACTTCAGACAAACTCCTCTCTTTCCTCAGGATGGGGGATTGGGGGCGGGTGGGGCCGCCGAAGGTGGCCCCACCCGCCCCCAAATTCTTCAACTTCCCCCTCCCCGCGGCCCTTTGGGCCGCGGGGAGGGGGGAAGGGGGGAGGGGCTTGCCTCGCGCAAGGGAAGGGCCTGAACGAGAAATCAGACGGCCCGTTTGTCCAAAGTCCAAATAGCCAGCAGGGGCCGAAATATTTCCTCCTGTGGGCGAAAAATTTTTCGCCCCTACAGAGGGTATGATCAACGGCCTTCCTCAATGAATCTTAAGCCCAGGGCCATTATCCCTGGAGTCTGATCATGGCATTTTCCCAAGAATTTCCCAAACCGGATTTGGGATAATAACATGGTTAACTGGTCACCGCCGTTTCCGGTTATTGGAGGAATCCCCCTTGGGGCGATCCTATCTGCAGGGCTTGTGGGGATTTATGGATTGCTCCTGGGGTGGAGGCTTAGAGGACCATCCACTGGCCCCATAGCAGGAGTTGCCCTCTATGGGGGCCTGGGATTGCTATGGCAAGGATTGTGGGGGATCGCGGTCTGGGAAGGGATTCCCCACCTGATGCGATTCACTGCCTGGAACCTCGCGGGTCTTCTTCTATCATGTCTTCCCTTCGCCGCCTGGTTATGGATCTGGCCGTTTTTAGGACGCCCCCTCCCTGGCTCTGCGATGGTAGGGATGGGCATGGCCGCAGGAATCGCTTTGATCGTGGCCACACTTCCTTACCGCCCAGAAACGGCAAAGGGGCTGCTGGCCTGGTGGCAGGCCGCTCGATGGCCGGGCGACCCCATTCTGGCTTCCTGGGGGATCCGGGAGGGGCTCTGGGGGGTCGGCACCGCGGTGGGTCTGGGAGGGCTGGGGTGGGCATATCGACACACCACCCGGCCGCTTCATCGGAACCGGCTGGCTTACGGGCTTCTCGGTGGGCTGCTGATCACGTTAGGGGAGGGCCTGGCGTGGACGCCCCGGGCGGACTGGATCGCGCTGGGGTGGGTGATCCGCGCAGGGGGGATGGGCCTGGTTGGAGCGCTCTCCCGTCGTTCCGAACTGCCCTCCCTGCAGCGCATTGGACGGAGGCTTCTGGTTTTCACGTTCAGCTGGATCCTGCAGGGAGGACTGATCGGGGGGGGCCTGGCCGGGCTCCGGGTCTTGCAAGAGGGTCGTCTGGAGTTCATCCCGGCAGGGGTCGAGCTCCTTCTGACGGGCCTGGTGGGCGCGTGGATGACCATGGTGATCGGCTGGCCGCTCCACCAGTGGCTCCGGCGTCGCCTGATGCCCTCCGTCGAGGATCCTGCCGCTCTGGTCCGCCGGTATGCCCAATCCATCAGCAACCTGTTAGATGTGCAACGGGTCGCGCAGGTTGCCTTTGCCGTGTTGCAGGAGGCCTTTGGGCTTCGGCAGGGATTGCTCCTGTTATTCGAAGATCAGCCGGGTGGCGGGGTGGAGGCTCGGGCGATCGTGGGCCTGGGGGAGGCGCCATCGGAGCCGGGTCGATTCGCCCTCGACAGCCCGATCCTGCGCGCATGGCAGGAGGGCCATCCTCTTACCCAGTATCAGATCGACTTCGGGGCCGCTTTCCAGAGCGCAAGCCCGGAGGAGCGGCGCTGGCTTCAGAGCCTGGGCGTGGAGCTCTTCATCCCCATCCGGTCTCAGGCCCTGTTGCTGGGCTGCCTGGCCCTGGGGGCGCGGGGCGGCGTGGCGGCCTATAGCCCGGCGGACGTGGATCTCCTGGCCTCGGTCGCTGAACAGACCGCGGCAGTGTTGCAGAACATCCGCCTGGTGGAGGACCTGCGGCGATTGAATGTCCGCCTGGCGGAACTGAACGAAGATCTGGCACGGACGGCGCGACGGCTGGAGAAGCTGGACCGGGCCAAGACCCACTTCATTGAGATCGCCTCCCATGAATTACGCACCCCTTTGACCCATATCCGGGGGTATGCGGATCTGCTGGCGGAGACCCTGGGGGAGCAGCGAGAAGCCGATGGGACCATGGAGCGGATCCTTCAGGGGCTTCGCCGCTCGGCTCTGCGTCTGGAAGAGATCGTGAGCGCCATGCTGGACATCTCCCAGATCGATGCCGAGGCCCTTTCGATTTACCCGATCTCCATTCAGATTCCCACCCTGATCCGCATGGCGGTGGAGCCCCTGGAGGGGGCGATCGCGGAGCGACGCCAGAATCTGATCATCGAGCCGCTGGAGGACCTCCCGGTGATTCACGGGGATCTCACCCGTCTGGTGCAGGCCCTGCGGCACATCGTGCAGAACGCGATCAAGTTCACGCCGGATGGAGGGACGATCACCATTCGCGCCCGATCCGTTCCCCCGGAGGAGGCAGGGGGATCGGCGTATGTGGAGATCGCGGTGCAGGACACCGGGATCGGGATCGATCCGGAGGATCAGGTTTTGATCTTTGAGAAGTTCTATCGGGTGGGGCCGATTGAGCTGCACTCCACCGGCTCGGTGAAGTTCAAGGGGGCGGGGCCCGGTCTGGGGCTGCCCATCGCCCGGGGGATCATTGAGGCCCATGGCGGGCGGATCTGGGTGGAGAGCCCGGGCTACGATGAAACCCGGTGCCCCGGGAGCACATTCTACATCTGGCTTCCGGTGATTTCTCGCCCGGAGGGGAGCCGGGTGGGAGAGGAGTGAAAAGCTCTGGAGGGAAGGCCACTCCGGCTAAGGGAGGTGTCAACCTGGGGCGCGGGCAGCTTTGTTGCCCGCGCCCCAGGTTGTTTTGAAGAGGGGGAGGGAGCTTTATCGCAATCCGGTGTAGATCGCATTGGCCAGCAGCCGGAAGGTATGAGCTGGATGAGCCCGGAACGTTGGGTTCAGCCCCATCAGTGTGATCTCCGCTGCGCCGGCAGAGCGGTGCACGACGATTGGCTGACCGGCGGCGCCGCTGGTTTCCCAGGATCGCCAGAATCCGGAGACAAAGAACGCTCCCTCGCTCAAACGGGCGGAGACCTCGACCCCGGGTTCCAGCGCAGTAAACCACACCGGGCCATAGACAAAACCATGGCTGAGGACCGGATACTGAGCGGAGATCGGATCCTGGGGGTTGTAAATCACCTGAACCACGCCGTTATCGCGGGCTGTACTCATCCGGTAAGTCCCGCTCAGCAACTTGGCGGAGATGGCAAAGGGAACGCCAGTGCGGCCGATGCCGATGTAATCCCCGCCTCCGGCGATGAATGCCG
>JAEVEY010000074.1:0-4881 GCA_016842045.1 Candidatus Thermoflexus sinensis
TGCCTTGACAGTGTTCATGTCCACGGGGTAAAATAAGCTATGCCAGTGGGGCCGTAGCTCAGCTGGGAGAGCGCTCCTCTCGCACGGGAGAGGTCGCCGGTTCGAATCCGGTCGGCTCCACTGATCCGAACACTGTGGGCCCGTAGCGCAGCTGGGAGCGCGCCTCAATGGCATTGAGGAGGTCACGGGTTCGAATCCCGTCGGGTCCACCTTCCCGCAGGGGCGCGAAAGCGCCCCATTGTTTTAGTGAAAGTGGATCGCACGGAAAAGGCGAGGAAGGGGAGTAGTAGGCCATCCCCCAGAGAGCGGCCGGTCGGTGCGAGGCCGCATGGCCCCTGGGGAGGGCCCGGGAGCGCAGGGCTCCCAAAGGCCGAACTCGCCCCGGAGCCGCCGGAGTGAAGGCCATCCCGGCAGTAGCTCCGGCCGGGTCGCGCTCGTTATCGCGCCAGAGCGCACCGGAAGAGCGGGACCCCGCTTCCGGTGAAGCAGGGTGGGACCGCGGAGGAACCCCCCTTCGTCCCTGACGGAGGGGGGTTCCTTGTTTTTCGGCGAATTCATGAAGGCCGGAGGATTCGATGACGGTGATGGCCCATGCGGCGGCGGGAGTGGTGGCCGCCTACATGATCCAGCGCGCCACCCATCAGCCGTTCCACCTCGGCATCGCCGGGCTGGCGGCGCTGCTCAGCGGGCTGCCCGACCTGGATCTCCTGTGGGGATGGTGGCAACGGCGTCAGGCGGGCGGGAGGGGCCACAACCCCCATCACGCCCTCTGGACCCATACGCCGCTGTTCTGGGTGATCTGGGGAGGGATCCTGGCCTGGGGGTTCCATCTGCCGCTGGGGTTTGTGATCGGGCTGGCCCTGGTGCATCTCGCCCTGGATAGCATCGGGACCGATGATGGGATCATGTGGCTCTGGCCCTGGCGTCGGCGTCAATATGCCCTGTGGCCCCGCGATCTTCACGCCACGGGCGCCCACGGGCTGGCCTTCTATCGCCAATACTATCGACAACCCATATTCCTGCTGGTGGAATTATCGCTGGTGATGATGGCCTTCATCCTCATGGGCAGGGAGATCCTCCGATAGGGGGAAAGTCCAGATGGCGCCGAGAAGCGAGTGGATCTGGTGGAATGGGCGGCTCGTGCCCTGGGATCAGGCGACGGTCCATGTGACGGCCCATGCCCTTCATTACGGGACCAGCGTGTTCGAGGGGATCCGGGCCTATGAGACGCCCCAGGGGGCGGCGGTCTTCCGGCTCCGGCCCCACCTGGCCCGGCTGTTCTTCTCCGCCCGGCTCCTCCGCTTCGAGATCCCTTATACGGAAGATGAGCTGGCGCAGGCCGTGGTGGAGACGGTGCGGGCAAACCGGCATTCCTCCTGCTATATCCGCCCCCTGGTCTTCCGAGGCGCGGGGCCGCTGGGGGTGGATGGCCGCTCGTGCCCGGTGGAGGTGGTGATCATCACCTTTGAGTGGGGGAAATATCTCGGCCAGGAAGCCCTTGAAAAGGGTGTGGATGTCATCGTCTCGTCATGGCGGCGGATGGCGCCGGATACGTTCCCGGCCCTGGGCAAGATCGGCGGCCAGTATGTGAACTCCCAGTTCGCGGCGATGGAGGCCCATGATCTGGGATACGCCGAAGCCATCATGCTGGACGCCTACGGCTATGTGGCGGAGGGGAGCGGAGAGAATCTCTTCCTCGTCAAGGACGGCGTGCTTTACACGCCGCCCTTCCATAACTCGATCCTGCTCGGTGTGACCCGCGACGCGGTGCTGACCCTGGCCCGGGAGCAGGGGATCGAGGTGCGGGAGCAGCCGATCCCGCGGGAGTGGCTCTATGCGGCCGACGAGCTCTTCATGACCGGGACGGCGGCGGAGATCACGCCGGTGCGATCGGTGGACCGCATCCCGATCGGCTGCGGGAAGCCCGGCCCGATCACCCGCCGGCTCCAGGAGCGCTTCTTCGCCATCGTGACCGGCCAGGCCCCGGATATCTATGGATGGCTAACGCCGGTGGGGTCCGCCTGATCCGAGGAGGCTCTTGAAGGCCCGATGAGCTTTCAGGTTATCGGGGTTTCCGAATGGGATTCGGGAGGAGGTGAGGGAAAATGGAGCGCTATGATCCTCAGATCATTGAACCGAAGTGGCAGCAGCGCTGGGAGGAAACCGGCATCTACCGGGCGGTCCGCGATCCGAGCCGTCCCAAGTTCTACTTCCTGACCATGTTCCCCTACCCGTCGGGGGACCTGCACATGGGCCACTGGTTCGCCATGGCTCCCAGCGATGCGGTGGCCCGCTACCTGCGCATGAAGGGCTACAACGTCCTCTTCCCCATCGGCTTTGATGCCTTCGGCCTGCCGGCGGAGAACGCGGCCATCAAACATAACACCCATCCCAAGACCTGGACCTACGCCAACATCGAACGGATGCGCCGGCAGCTGCGCAGCATGGGGGCCTCCTTCGATTGGAGCCGCGAGGTGATCACCTGCGAGCCTGAATACTACAAGTGGAACCAGTGGTTCTTCATCCAGTTCTACAAGCGCGGGCTGGCCTACCGCAAGCGCTCGGCGGTGGACTTCTGCCCGAAGTGCAACACTACCCTGGCCCGGGAGCAGGTGATCTCCCAGAACGGCGAGCGGGTGTGCGAACGATGCGGGACGCCGGTGATCAGGAAGGAGCTGGAGCAGTGGTTCCTGCGCATCACCGCCTACGCCGATGAGCTCCTGGACCACAGCAAGCTGGACTGGCCGGAGCGGGTGTGCACGATGCAGAAGAACTGGATCGGCCGCAGCGAGGGGGCGGAGATCGTCTTCCCCACCGAAGGCGAGGATTCCATCGTGGTGTTCACCACGCGGCCCGACACCCTGTTCGGGGCGACTTTTATGGTGCTGGCCCCGGAGCACCCCCTGGTGCCCAAGCTCACCGCCCCTGAGCGCCGCGCGGAGGTGGAGGCGTATATCCGCGAGGCGCAGCGTCGAACCGAAATCGAGCGCTTGTCCCTGGAGCGGGAGAAAACGGGCGTCTTCATCGGCGCCTACGCCCGACATCCCCTGACGGATGAGCGGTTGCCCATCTGGATCTCGGATTATGTGCTGATGGAATACGGGACCGGTGCGGTCATGGGAGTCCCGGCTCACGACCAGCGGGACTTCGAATTCGCGGTGAAGTTCAACCTGCCCATCCGGGTGGTGATCGCCCCGCCGGGCTGGCAGGGGGAGCCGCTGACCGCCGCCTACGAGGGACCTGGGCCCATGGTGAACTCTGGTCCCTTCGATGGCCTGCCGAACGAGGAGGGCAAGAAGGCAGTGGTGGCCGAGCTGGAGCGGCGAGGCCTGGGCCGGCCAGCGGTCTCCTACCGGCTGCGGGACTGGTGCATCAGCCGCCAGCGCTACTGGGGCACCCCGATCCCTATCATCTACTGCCCGAAGTGCGGGATCGTCCCGGTGCCGGAGGACCAGCTGCCGGTGTTGCTGCCGGAGAGCGTCAACGTGCTGCCCACCGGCGAGTCGCCGCTGAAATATCTGGAGGACTTCGTGAAGACCACCTGCCCGCAGTGCGGCGGGCCCGCTGAGCGGGAGACCGACACCATGGACACCTTCGTGGATTCCTCCTGGTATCAGTATCGCTATCTGAGCCCCCACAAGGACGACGCGCCATGGGATGAAGAGGAGGCCCGTTACTGGCTGCCGGTGGACCTGTACACAGGCGGGGTGGAGCATGCCACGATGCACCTGCTCTACACCCGATTCTGGACCAAAGTCCTGCGGGATATGGGGATGGTCTGGTTTGACGAGCCCATGATCCGCCTGCGCAATCAGGGCGTCATCCTGGGCGAGGACCGGGAGAAAATGTCCAAGTCGCGGGGGAACGTGGTGGCGCCCGATGAGCTGGTGATGCGCTATGGTGCGGACACGGTGCGGGCCTATCTGATGTTCGGTTTCCGCTGGGATATGGGCGGCCCGTGGAGCTCCACCGGCATCGAGGGGGTGAACCGCTGGCTGCACCGCGTGTGGAACATCGTGCTGGAGCCCGCCCAGGCGGAGGGAGAGCCGACCCCCGAACAGGTGGCGGCGTTGCGGCGCTGGACCCATCGGACCATCAAGCGGGTGAGTCGGGATCTGGAGGACTTCGAGTTTAACACGGCCATCGCAGCCCTGATGGAGTTCACCAACTACCTCCAGGACGCCAAAGCCACCCCGGTGGTGCATCACGAGGCGTGGGGAGAGGCCATCCGGACCCTGGTGCTATTGCTGGCGCCGTTTGTACCTCATCTGGCGGAGGAGCTGTGGGAGCGGCTGGGGTATCCCTACAGTGTCCATCAGCAGCCGTGGCCTCGGTGGGACGAAGAACTGGCCAAAGCCGACACCATCACCCTGGTGATCCAGATCAACGGTCGGGTGCGGGATCGGGTGGACGTGCCGGCCTCGATCACCGAGGAGGAGGCGAAGCGCATCGCGCTGGATCGAGCCAACGTCCGCCGGCACCTGGGCGACCGACAGCCCCAGCGCATCATCTATGTGCCAGGCCGTCTGATCAACATCGTGGTAGAATGAGAACGAGCCAAGCGTTAAAGGCAGAGGCGGGGAAGGAGGTTTCGATGCCGCTCACGGTCGAGGACCTTCCGACTCTTCTAGCGTTGCTGGAGAAACACCCGGAATGGCGGGAGGCGCTCCGGGCTATATTGCTCTCCGAGGAGCTGCTGAGGATGCCCGAGGTGATCGGGCGTCTGGAGCGAGTGACCGCTCAGGTCCTTGAAGCTCAGCGGGCGGGCGAGGAGGCTCTTCGCCTCTCCCAGGCAGAGGTCGATCGGCGGTTTGCTGAGTTGGCCGAAGCGGTTGTTCGCCTGATCGAGGCCCAGGCGCGGACGGAGGAGCGCCTGGCCCG
>JAEVEY010000074.1:5230-7415 GCA_016842045.1 Candidatus Thermoflexus sinensis
GAGACGGCTGGATTTGAGGTGGAGCGGTGGACAGCTTTCGATGAACAAGGAGAGGTCTTTGACTACCCCTCTGATATAGAGCTCGATGTGGTGATCCGGGACGGCCGTGTTCTGGTGGTGGAGTTGCGGACATCTGTCAGCCTGGAAGCTCTCCCCACCATGGAGCGTAAGGTGAAGTTCTACGAGCGGCGGACCGGTCGGAAGGTGGATCGACGGATCCTGATCTCCCCATGGTACGATCCGGGGGCAGATGAGCTGGCCCGTCGGCTGGGATGGGAGCTCTATGGCGAGCCGGAGGAGATCTCAGAATGAGATCGGATAATAAGATGCGGGGTCGCTTACGCGGCCCCGCATCTTTTTGGGGATGACGCGGGTTTCACCTCTAAATCCCCCCAGGGAACCCGCTGCGTGGCCCTTGCCGGATTTCAGGCCGGAACCCCTTGGAGCGACCAGGCACCCGCTGAGATGATGCGGACCTGAACCAGCTGCCCCCGCCAGTCGCGATTGCCGTCCTCGAAGAACACCAGCTTGTTGTTGCGGGTCCGCCCGAACCACTTCCCCTTCTCGTTGCGATCCTCCACCAGGATCTCCACCGTCTGCCCGATGAAGGCCTCGTTCTTGCGGCGGGAGATCCGCTCGTAGAGCTCCTCCAGCATGCGGAAGCGGCGCTCCTTCTCCTCAGGCGGCACATCGTCAGCCATGCTGCGCCAGGCCACCGTCCCCGGCCGTGGGGAGTATTTCGCGATATGCACCACGTCGAACTCCAGTTCCTCCACCAGCCGGTAAGTGTCCATGAATTGTTCCTCGGTCTCCCCACAGAAGCCCACGATAATATCCGTGGCGATGGAAACGTTGGGGATGCGCTTGCGGATCTTCTCCACCACCCGCTTGTAATCGGACACCGTGTAGCCCCGGCGCATACGGGCCAGCACCTCATCGTTGCCCGCCTGGACCGGGATCTCAATATGCTCGCAGACCTTGGGCAGCTCGGCCACGGCGTCGATGATCGCATCGGTCATAAAGCTGGGATGGGAGGTCAGGAAGCGGATGCGCTCGATCCCTTCCACGGTATGAACTGCTCGCAGGAGGTCCGCCAGGGTGGGGCCGTCCGGGATATCCTTCCCGTAGCGGTCCACGATCTGACCCAGGAGAGTGACCTCCTTCACGCCCTGTTCGGCCAGGGCCCGCACCTCGGCGACCACCTGGCCCACCGGGCGGCTCCGCTCAGGGCCGCGGCGGTAAGGGATGATGCAGAAGGTGCAACCGAAGGAACAGCCGTGCACCACCGGCACATAGGCCGTCACCTTCCGGCCCCGTTCAGACGGCGGCAGCACCAGCTCTTCATCCTGGAGGGCGTAACGGATCATCCGCTCCAGGTCCTCCTGCGCCCGCCCCTCATCGATCCGCCGGGCCAGGAGATTCACCAGCGGCCGGGGATCCGCCGGCGGCATGAAGACATCGACCCAGGGGAAAGCTCGCCGGAGCCCCTCGTTCCCCTTGACTCCGACCAGGCATCCCATGACAGCGACGACGCGATCCGGCCGCCGCTCCTTCAGGGGGCGGACCATATGGAGCCACCCGTAGGCCTTCTCCTCAGCCGACTGGCGGACCACGCAGGTGTTCACGACCAGCACATCGGCCTGCTCGGGCCGCTCCGCCATCTGATACCCGAGCTTCTCCAGGGCCGAGGCCAGCCGCTCGCTGTCGGCAACGTTCATTTGACAACCGAAGGTGTGGATGTAATACCGCATCCCGTCCTTTTCCTATTCAGACCGCGAAAAGCTGCTGATCGGCATGGCAAACGATCGTTTCGATCATCATTTTAGGGGGAGGTCCTGCTCCTCGTCAAATCCCGGCCGGTTCTCCGAGAGGCATATTTCAATATGAGATTTGGAATTTAAGCAACTACGCTCAGCGTGGATCGACCTTCATAGCCGGTCGGCAGCGCACCCATTCGATCGCCCAGATAGCGCCGGGGCGCAAATACATACTGGCGCGGAAATTCCCCTGCCTATCCCACGCCTCAGGGGTTCGGAACCAGTAGCCTTTCTCTTCGTAAGTTATATGATAGATCCCCCATGCGGTTCGCCATGCTTCCTCTTCCAGGCCCCGGGCCAGCATAGCGGAGGCCAGAGCATAAGTCACCCCGGTCCACACCTCCGCAGATTGATTGCTGGAATGATCC
>JAEVEY010000082.1 GCA_016842045.1 Candidatus Thermoflexus sinensis
GGGGGTGGGGCCATTCCGTCCCACCTTTAGAGCTTTCAACTGCGTAACTTCTAATCGAGTTACGTGAGGGGCACGGGCACCCATCCTCCCTCAGGGGCACCGCAAGGGATATCCTTACTGGACCCGCACCCGGATCCGGGATTCCAGGAATGGGAGCCATGGCCAACCGGGGGGAGAGATCCGGATCTCTGGCGGTCGGGCCATGGGAAAGGCCTGAAGCCGCTGGAGCGCGCTCCCTACCGACTGGCCTCGGAGCTCCTCCCGGATCCGGGGGATCGACAGACGGGGGATGGCCTTCCCCTGGGCCTGGACGGTCAGGCGGATGCGGGGCTGGCCTCCTTCATCGGTCTCCATGGTCGCCTCCAGATCCTCACACCCGGAGAAGGTGAAGCCTTCCGCCGTGAGCTCGTAACCCGGGGGCGCCTGCCGGGTGAGGGCAACCAGCGCCATGGCCCCGATATCAGTGCGTAACACCTTGTATCCCACCACCCGGGCCCGCATCTCCGCCCGCAGGATCTCCGCCGGCTCCCCCACCAGGCGATCGTATCCTTCCAGCAATACCTCCACCCGAAGCGTCTGGGGCAACACGCAATCCTGGGGATCCAGGCCTGCCTGCATCTGCGCGTAACCCTGGTGACGGAGTTGGGCGATCAGGGCCTCGCGCACCCGATCCCGATCCGCCGCCGTCACCACCGGCACCGTCTCCAGCTTCCCGCCCGTTAATGGCTCGGGATTACTGACCCGCAGGGAGAAGGCGAGAGGGCCTTCCACCAGATTGATCTGATTCGGCCCCACGTTGCCGGCCGGCCCGGGCTCCAGCGCTCGCACCCGGGCGATCGCCGTGGCCCCAAATCCGGCCGGCACGGTCACGGAAGGGCTGATCACGAAGCGAACGACGATATTGCCGCTCGCCGCCCGGACAATGGTGCCGGAAGGCACTTCCACCGGGCGGGCGGTCTGGTTGATCAGAACCACCTGACCCTCCGCATAGCCGGCCGGTTGCTCCTGCCGCCCCGTTGCCTGGGTCTCCGCCCGCCCTTCCACGATGACCGCCACCGGATATGCCGGGATCGCCCCGCGGGCGAGATCCCGGGCTGCCAGGCGAGGATCGGCGATCAGGTCCTCCTTCACCGCTACCGGTTGTCCCTGGGGATGGAGCGTGACCTCCGCCGAAGGGATAAGAAAGACCAGCAGGAAAAGCACTGAGAGAAGCCCCATGCCTCCGATCAGCAGGCTCAGCCCATAGGCCCATCGGGGAAGCGGCCGACGCCGAGCCTCCGCCCACGCCCGGATCGCCGGGGTGATCCCCGGAGAGGACATGGGCTCCTCCAGTTCCTCGTGGATTGGCCATGGGGATCGCAGAGCCGCCTCCCGGTGAGGAAAAGCCGGGATCCCCAGCTCGCGAGCCGCCCATCGTCCCTCAACGGAGGGGGTCACCAGGGCGATCTCCTTCCCGATCCCTTCGGCTAAGTGCTGAAGGCGCCGCAGCAGCACCGGGTTCAGCGCCGGATGCTCGGCGGGGATCTCCAGGATCACCCGGGAAGCGGGAGCGATCGCGATCCGGAACCGCAGGGACGCCCAGTCGTCATCCGGCCACACGGTGAGGACCTCAAGAAGATTCTCCGCTCCCGAAGCCACGTTCTCTTCCTGATTCTTGTGCACCGTCGTCATAGCTTCTTCTCACCCTTTCTCGAAGCCCCTGATCAGGTTTGAGAAAAGCGTAGCATGCTTCTGCTTTCTGACAACCGACCGACTGCCCCCGCCCTCACGGAATCGAGATCGTCTGCCGGGTTCCGGAATCCGTGTTTGAGGTCACTGGCCTCTATAGAAGGAAATTATGGCGCCCCTTCCCTTACAGATCGAATCTCCGCCTTAGCGGCTTCCCCCCAGAACGACCCGTCGATACCATCGCCAGCCCGACCATGCCAGCTCGGGGACGAAGCCCTCCGGCGGGCGCTCTCGATAGCGAGCTTCCAGGGGCCCCGGCCATCCGGTGGAGCGCTCTGCCACCAGCATATACGAAACGAAGCGCTCCGGGCGGATCACCGCCATCTCGAAGACGGGATCCGGTGGGAGAACAAAAGGGCAGGCGGTGCCGGCCCGAGCGATCAGACGGAAGGCCTCCCGATCATCGGCCAGGACAGACGCACAGGGCAGCCCTGTGAGATACGCGGCGATCCGCTGCTCCTCCTGGTCCTCCGGCAAAGGGCCCGCCCGGATCGCACTCCACCAGCGGGCGGGCTCACCGGACGCCAGAGTCGACCCATCCGCCACGACCTGAAGGAGAGCCAGGATCAGCAACAGCCATCCCAACCGGCGGGGCGTCCGAACCGGAATTCCAGCGAGGGCAAATAGAAACCTCAGGGATTGATCGAAGGCCCGGGGGACAATCCATCCCAAGGACCACGCGCCGAGCGTGAGCATGAGGGGGATCAGATAACCCAACAGACGACCGGGCTGATAGCAGGCGATCAGCGCCCCCACCCCCAGATAGAGAGGGGCGGATGCCAATCGACGCAGGCTCTCCCGAGCGATCGCGCTGGGGGCCATGAAGGCCTCCTCCGGTCGGAACGCCGCCAGCAGGCTGGAGCCCGGATCGTATACAAAGCGCAGAGGGCTCCCTGTGAACAGCCACGAGAGATACATCCAGCTCCCCACTGCGACCGCAGAGGGGAAAAGGAGGACCAGAAGCATCGCCAGCTGGTGAGCCCGGGAGCGAGGGCGGACGAAAAGGGGCGCGATGAGCGCGAAAGCCATAGCGAAGAAGGGTGCGTAAAAGTTCGCGAAGAACCCGAAGGCGATCAGCATCGCCGCGATAAAGCCGGCGTCGGTCTGGCCATCCCGTGTAAAGCGAAGATACTGCATCCAGGCGGAGAAGAACAGCAGCAGGGCCAGTGCAGTGCTGAAATTCTGAGTAGCCAGGAAGAGGCTGCTGGGAGTGAGCATCACCGCAATCAGCAAGCCGACCCGCACGCCCGGAGGGAAGGCCAGGCGCTCCAGACGCCTCCAGACTCCCCATGCCAGCATCCCGGCGCTGAGCGCCGAGAGAGCCACCGCGGCCTGTGGATAAGGCCACGGTAATAACAAAAGAACAGGAAGCGGCGGATAAGCAAACCCGATCCACTCCACACGACCCCGGTTCCGAACCAGCAAGGCTTTCTCGATCAGATGGGCATGCTCATTGCTGAGGAAACCCAGGCGTGTGGCCTCAAGACCCAGCAACAGATAAGGCAAGCTCAACACTCCCACCGCGATCCCATTCCCCAGTATGGTCCGCCATCTCATCGCTGGCCTCCGCGGGAAAGGGAGAAACCTGCTCTATTGCAAACGGGGGCTCGATTCGTCCCTCTCCACGCCGCTTCGCGGCGTGGAGAGGGGCAAACGCTGAACCCAGGCATTCCTCAGGATCGGACCAGGGCAGGATAATCCAGCTTCGCTCGTTTCGGACGGCCTTGTCCGCCCCTGCTATCTCCAGATCCCCAGGTTCAGGTTGAAGTCCCCCCGGACCAGCGGCTGATCCCATGACGGGTTTTTTCCCAGTAGAACGGTCGGGTGAACAGCTGATAGAGGGCCTTATAGGCGGCCACACTATGCAAAACCCAGTAGAGCGGGTTCAGCAGAGCCCAGGGGATCAGGTCATCGTAATGACGTTTGAACCCCGCCAGCATGTTCAGATAGATCGCAATAGCGTTGCCAAACAGGAGATTGAACAGACTGATGTAAAGAACAGGGGGCGGGAACCAGGGGTCGAAACCCCTGGTTCCCGTGAGCACCCAGATCCCAAACATCACCCACATCCACGGCGCGCTCAGGAAGGTCAGAGGCGTTCCTGCGATCAGGAGGAAGAAGCCTGCTGCCCGGCGCAGGCCAATTCGACGCAGCAGGCGTAGCGGGTTACGGGAATGAACCAGAGCGGTCTGCATATAACCTTTGATCCAGCGGGAACGCTGACGGATCCAATTGCCGACACGTGTGTTCGCTTCCTCATAAGTGGTGCTATTGATCACCCCCACGGTATAACCCGCAACAGCCGCGCGGATCCCCAGATCCGCGTCCTCCGTGACGTTGAATGGATCCCAGCCTCCCAGCTCGCGCAGGCGATCGGTTCGGAAATGATTGCTGGTGCCGCCAAGGGGGATGGGCAGGCGCAACTGATATAACCCGGCGAGCATGTAATCGAACCAGAAGGAATATTCCAGCGTGAACATGCGGGTCAGGAAGTTCTCCCGAGCGTTGTAATAATTCAGCGCCGCCTGCACGCAAACCAGATCCGGCCCGCCCTTGCGAAAGGCGATCACCGCTTTCTTCAGCTGATCCGGCTCCGGGCGATCCTCCGCATCATAAATCACCAGGAACTCCCCGGTGGCGAAAAACAGCCCCACATTGCACGCCTTCGGCTTCGTTCTGGGGATCCCGGGCGGGATCAGGACGAAGAAAAAATTCCCGGGTGGACGGGCAGCCTTCGCCGCCTCCAGCGTTTCCGCATCGTCTTCCTCGATCAGCAGGAGAACCTCCAGCTTCTCAGGCGGATAATCCAGCCGCGCCAGGTTCTCAATCAGCGGGCGAACGACCTCCGCCTCCCGATAAAGAGGGACCAGCACCGTGTAGCGGGGGAGCTCATCCTCTCGCAGAGCCGCCACCTCCTCCGGGAGGATGGCTTCCATCCGCTCGTAGCGAGCCCCCACAAGCGAGACGACGAATTTGAACAGGATCCCCGCCAGAAAAAATGTGTTGATGGCCGCGTTGAGCACGATCCCCGTCAGGCGGGGGACGATGATCAGGCCGATCAGGAACGCCAGCAGGACAAAGGACAGAGCGATAAACTGAGGGGGCGTGAGCACCGTGTGGGCGGATTCCTCCGGTCGACGGTAATAGAGCCCATGGGTGGCCTCTGCCAGAATGTCCGAACGGAAGATCCGCAGAAGAGCCTGCCGGATATCCCACTCCGTGGTCACCCGAAACCGCGCCACGGGGGCGCCGAAGCGCCGCTCCGCTTCTGCTCGAAGGACCTCATCCGGGCGGCGCGCGGACGCCACCTCCAGCCCCTCCTCAGTCCAGCGGAGGGGGATCATCCACGCCTCCTGGAGCTCTGACGCCGGATACCGCCGCACCAGCTCCGGATCCGGAGGCTCTTTCAGAAGATCGACAAAAGGGCAGCCCCACAGCTCGGCCAGCGCGTGATAGAGATCCAGACGCCGGATCAGGCCCCTGGAGACCAGGATCTGGCCCAGCCGCTCCCGGGTTCGCTGCTGAATTTCCAGCGCCCACTCCAGATCTTCCGGGCGCAGCAGCCCCCGGGCCACCAGATACTCTCCAATCCGGACCTTTGGTGCTTCGTGCATCCCTGTCCGTGCCCCAATCCCCAACTCGGATCTTCATCTTCTTCTGCAGGGTTTATGGTTTTGGGATGAGCAGGGCGCCCAGGGCGGATACGCCCGCCCGAAATCGCTTCGGACAGCCTTCACCATGGCCGTCCGGGGCCCTCGTGGAGCGACGTCTAATTCGAGCGCGGCGCTCCCGGTGGGGCCCTCCGAACCACCTGGGGGTAGATCCAGATCAGAAATGCGATCACACCGATCAGGACAGCACCGGCTACCCAGAAGCGCAGCCTGGTCCACTCGATGAACGGCGATGGCGGCAAGGGAACCGCCTGCAATCCGCTTCCCCGCAAGCGCATCGCCACCGGAGGTTCTCCATCCGGCCAGATCCACACATCGCCGTTTAATTCATACCATCCCAACCGGGGATCCAGCACACGCTCCATCTCCCGCAGATCCGGGCGGTCACCGCGCCGGGTGAGAAGCAGGACCTCGCGTCCCCCGGTCGTGAAGGCCTCCAGCACCGCAAAGCCTCGATCGATCTCCATCCGAAAACGCTCCCGCCCATCCACATCCACAATCCGAAATGGGCGGGGGTCCAGGGGTGGGTGCAGCATCGAAGCCTTTTCCGGATCCAGCGTGATCAGGACCAGTGGGCCAGGCGCATTCAGCGCCTCGGTCCACGGTCGGACCTGTGGGATCAGCGGGGTCCGGGTTGTCCGCTGAAGCGCCGCAATGAGCTGAGCGGCCGCCTCGACGGTTTCCAGAGTCACAGGATCCAGCCCCACCGTGAACATGGGCAGAAGCCCCTGAGGCAGGCGCTCGAACCCTGGGGGCAGGTGAGTTCCCCTATGGAACTGAAAATAAGAGGCCCCATCAATGAACACGGTGATCGGATGAACCCCCACCCGACACTCCCCTCCGGGTGGTGTATAGACCACCCGGAGGATCAATGTGTTATCCCGACGGAGCAGCCCATCCGGAAGTGAGATCCAGCGATCGAAGGGTCCCCCGACAAGGGGTTCCGCATAAGCCAGGCCACCGTTGAGCAGGACCAGCAACTGAGCCTGGCCGCCTGAAGGAATCGGGGTCACGCGGCCAGCCAGACGCAGCTCAACCCCCCGCGCGGGTCCTCCCAGATCGGCCTGGGAGAAGAACACCTTTGCCTCCATGGTCCCGGAGCCGCTCATCTGGATCTGAGGATAGCCCAGTGCGGCCAGGGTCACCTGATCCTCCCGGGCTGGTAAGGGGAACTGGCCTTCGGGAGCCACAATCACTGGAGCCCGCATCGTCTTCTGATAGGTCACCAGCGCTTCAACGCTGTTCTCCAGCAAACCGGGCGGCCCGACGATCTCCAGGACGGGCATCCGACCGGTCTCCGGGAATACCAGCGCCAGCCGGGAGGTTGGCCCGCTGGAGATCCGGATCCCGCGAGCCCATGGGTCTTCAGAAACCAGGAGCGACACATCCGAGGAAACAAGCGTAATCGTGAGCGGACCACCCTCCGTCAGGCGAGCCCCCAGGGCAGCCAGCCGCAGGGCCACGGTTGCCTCCTCCGGCGAAGGAAACTCCGGGAGCTGAAGATACAGCGCGCGCAGAACCGGCGGCCAGAACTCCGCCAGCTGATTCGGGGACTCCAGCTCCCCATCCATGTCCACTTCCAGCTGATCCAGCTCCATACGGATCCGTTCGGGAGCCGCGCAGTCTGTCACAAGCCCTGAGGCTTCCAGCCGCCATGAGAGCATCAGGCGGCCTGACTCAACCCGCGTCTCCTCCAGCGGGATAACCAGACGCATCTCGGGGAGGGTGAGACGAATCCACTGGAGGGTCCGCCCCTGGTGATTCACGCTGAGGACAGCCCCGATCGCATCGGGCGAGAGACGGGCTCGAGCCAGCAAACGGATGGGACGCAGCCCCCGAGGGACGGGGATGAAGAACGACTGCTCAGCGAAGGGGCCCGCGAGGATCAGAGGTTCCGATACCCCCAGTGTGGCCAGATCGAAAGTCCATCGCTTTGCCTGCGCCAGGGCCTCCCCTGGCATGTTCCACAGCAGTAAGGAGAGCAGCACCATCCCAA
>JAEVEY010000162.1:0-2298 GCA_016842045.1 Candidatus Thermoflexus sinensis
AAGGGAGCCTCTTGAATCCAATTGGGGGCTTCCATGGTGGCTTTCAGATCGGCCCGATCTCCCGAAACTTCCACAAGAGGGATCAGCGGCCCAGCCCCTTCAGGCACTGTGATCTGGCAAGGGAGGGACGCGGGTATCGCAAATGGCGTTATGATGATAACGTAACCTGTCACGTCATGGTTTCTCAGGCGAGGGGAAGAGCCTCTCTCCCTGAATGCCCTCCCCTGACAGCACATCGAGCCATTATATGAGATATACCAGCTCACGGAGGGACGATCCGTAAACCGTTCCGAAAGGTGTATGCATCCCAGCGCTCTGGAGGGGTCATGAAACATATACGGTTTGGATGGGCCTTCGGCCTTCTGCTCATCCTGGGCGGGATCTGCAGCCGTGGCGGTCCACCCCCGCCCGCCTCCCCTACCCCAACATCGGCGCCCCCTGCGGTTCCGACTCAAACGCCACCTTCCCCAGCACGCCCCGTCCGGGAGGAGGCTACGGAAACCCTGCAGATCCTGCTTCAAACGGATCTGCCCGTCCGGGATCTCCGGGATCTGGCGGTGCGGTATCGCGGGCTATCGCCGGAGACCCCAGAGACCGCCTGTCATGGGGAAGGGGATCTGCCAGTCGGCGCGCGGCGGACTTTCCTGGTCTCCAACAACGATACCCACGAGACCTTTACGGTGACGGCGGTTCTGCGCGTGAAGACCCCGCATCTTTACCTGTGGGTGGAGGAGGATCGCCCGGCGAATCCGGCAGATCTGGAAGCTGCAGCTGGAACTTTCGAGCGGCGGATCTATCCGACGGTCCGTTCCTTCTTTGGAAGCGAGTGGACGCCCGGAGTGGATTGCGATCCCCATCTCGTGGTTCTCCATGCGGCCGGGATGGGCAGTGTGGCAGGCTATTACGCCAGCAAGGATGAGTTCCCGAAGGCGGTGCGCCCCGATTCCAACGAGGCGGAGATGTTTTACATCAATCTGGACGCCGTTCGAGCGAACTCGAGGTTCTACAACGGGGTCCTCGCCCATGAATTCCAGCACATGGTCCACTGGTATAACGATCGAAACGAGGAGACATGGCTCAATGAAGGAGCTTCGGAACTGGCCGCCTTCCTCAGCGGCTATGGCGGGGGCGGATTTGAGTTTTCCTTCCTCGCCCGGCCGGACACCCAGCTGAACACGTGGGCGCCACAGGAGGAGGGCAATGCGGAGCATTATGGTGCGGCTTTCCTGTTCATGGAATATTTCCTGGAGCGTTTCGGGGAGGAGGCAACCCGGCGCCTGGTCGCCCATCCGGAGAACGGCCTGGCCGCTGTGGATCGGGTGCTGAAGGAGATCGGGTCCGATCTGGATGCAGATGCCCTCTTCTTAGAATGGGCGGCGGCGAACTTCCTGGACCACCTGGATCTTTCGGACGGTCCTCATTATCGCGCCCTGAGGCTTCCAGAGCCCTATCGAGCGGCGACGGTCCGCCGCCTGCCCCAGGAGATCCAGGATACGGTCTTCCCCTATGCCACCGATTACATCGAGCTCCCCGCGGGCGAAGCCCTGCGCCTGGTCTTTCGGGGAACACCCACGCTTCCGCTGGTCACCGCCTCCCCTTTCGATGGGCATCGGTTCTGGTACGCCATGCGGGGCGATGAGGGCAATCCCCGACTGACCCGCGCGCTCGATCTCCGGGGGGTGAGCCGGGCCACCCTGCGCTACCGGATCTGGTATGATCTGGAGGAGGATTGGGACTACGCCTACGTCAGCGTCTCGACGGATGGCGGGCGGCGCTGGACCCTGCTGCGCACCCCCTCAGGGACCGATTCGAACCCCAATCACAACAATCTGGGGTGGGGATACACGGGGGTAAGTGGCGGGATCGGAGGGCCACGCTGGATCACGGAGACGGTGGATCTCACGCCGTATGCCGGCCAGGTGATCCTCCTCCGGTTTGAGGTCGTGACCGATGACGCCGTGAATCGCCCGGGGGTCGCCCTGGATGCCATTGAGATCCCTGAGATCGGATTCCGGGACGGCGCAGAGGAGGACCTGGGGTGGCAGGCGGAAGGCTGGGCCCGGGTCACCCCCCGGGTTCCGGTCCGCTTCGCCCTTCAGGTCCTGCGGATCCGAAAGGATGGGGCCGTTCGGATCGAGCGGCTTCCCGTTGGGGAAGAGGCCACAGGGGAATGGATGCTGGAGGCTGGCCCGGATCGCCGTGTGGTCCTGGCGATCTCGGCCCTCGCCCGGTTCACCACCGAACCGGCGCCCTACACCCTGCGCATCGAGCGGCCGTGAGCTGTCGAACAGGGGCTTT
>JAEVEY010000162.1:2598-7301 GCA_016842045.1 Candidatus Thermoflexus sinensis
CCTGTTCGTAGTAGGGCACATGAGAGCCCGTTCCCTTTTTGGGAGCGCCTGTGACGGGCACTCCGCTTTATGCCTGATGATGAACAGGGGGCTTACTATGGAACTCAACTCTGAGATGTGGCTGGAGCACATCCTTGAAGATGAAAGCTGGCGGAGCGGCCTCACTGATGAACAGGCCGAACGCCTCCTTCAGTGGGCCCTTGCCCGGGCCGGCCCGCATCCGAAGGAAACCGGTGAGGCCCTACGCCGAGCGTTACGTCGGATCCGACGGGCCATGCAGGCCTCCAGGGAAGAGGCAGCAATGCTTTTGGCGGAGTGGGCGGTTCCGGTGCCGCCCGAGTGGATGAGCTGGACCATCGAGGAACGCCTGTCATGGATGCTCCAGGCGCTGAGCTCCTGGAAGCCATAAGCCACACAAGTCCTGCTTCAACGGAGGAAACGATGTCCACATCTCGCCCACGAAAGGCCCGCAAAGGACGCTGGCGATCGCCGCGTGGGATCCCCTCCCTTGCAGGCCTGGCGAGCCTGTTCCTTCTCGCGGTGGTGATTCTCGCCGCCCAGCAGTGCCTGAGTTCGCCAGGGGCCCCCGTAACCCCTACCTCCGAGGGTCGGGCCGGATGGTATGAGGTCTTCTTTACCACCCCGCGTTTCCCGGACGATCCGGGGCTTCATCGGGGAGGCGTGGTCGACTCCCTGATCGCAGCTATTGACAGCGCCCGCCAGACCGTGGATGTGGCGGTCTACGACCTCGACCTGATGTCGGTGGCTGATGCCCTGCTGCGGGCCCGGGACCGCGGCGTCCGCGTCCGGGTGGTCACGGAAACGGACAACGCCGACACGAAGGCCATCGCCCGCCTGCGGGCGGGAGGCATCCCGGTGGTGACCGACGAGCGGGAAGGTTACATGCACAACAAGTTCGTGGTCATCGACGGCGAGCGTGTGTGGACCGGTTCGATGAATTTCACGGATAACGACGCCTACCAGAACAACAATAATGCCGCGCTGATCCGCTCGCCGGACCTCGCCCGGAACTACGCCGCCAAGTTCGCCGCCATGTTTGAGCGGCGGGCCTTCGGCCCGGCCCGCTCCCCCGGGGATACCGTTCCCCAATTGACCATCGAAGGGATCCCGGTGGAAAATTACTTCGCGCCGGAGGATCCGACGGTGGAGGCAATTGAACGGGCGATCCGAGGTGCCCGGGAGCGGATTGTGTTCATGGCCTTCTCCTTCACGCATCCCCAGATTGGCAGCGCGTTGCTCGAGCGCGCCCGGGCGGGGGTGGAGATCCACGGGGTTTTTGAGTCCGTGGGAGCGGAGACGCCCGCCAGCCAGTTTCGGCGCCTTCGCCAGGCCGGGATCGATGTCCTGAAAGATGGCAACCCTTACAATATGCATCACAAGGTCTTCGTCATCGATCGCCGGGTCGTGATCTTCGGCTCGTATAATTTCTCCCGGAACGCAGCACAGGATAACGATGAAAACTTCCTGATCGTAGCGGATCCGGCGATGGCATCTCTCTTTGAGGCGGAGTTCGCCCGGGTTTATGAACAGGCCCTGAACCCGCCTCGCGCCGGATGGCCGGTGATGGAATGGGCCCTCGCCCTCCGGTGAATGGCGAGGCGAAGTCCTGATGGATCGGGCCGGGCAGGCCGCCCAGCCCGAAAAGTTTGGAACCCATCTTCTTCTCAGGAGCATTTCAGCGATGGCGGCGACACAGCCTCCTCGTTCCCCCTCTTCCCCCAAGGAACTGGAGCCAGCCCCGCCCTGGGGGGTCGGCCTGGCTTTGACCGCCCTGGTCTACTTCCTGATGGCCCAGTTCATGCTGGGCGTCCTCTTCTTTCTGATCTACTGGGTGGTATTCGAGCCCGGCCAGCCCTTTGAGACCGCGTTCCAGCATGCGGCCGCCAGCGGACGTTTCATGGGGCTGGCCAACGGCCTGATCTATCTGTTCATTCTGCTCACCGTGATCGCCGGCCTGCGTCTGTGGGTGCACAAGCCGCTGGGCCCGGCGCTCCGCCTCGTCCCTCCGGTCCGGATCCCCCTGTGGGCGACGCCGCTGCTGGCCCTGGGCCTGGGGGTCGCGCTGGACGCGGTGACGATGGCGCTGGGGCGTCCGGTGATCCCGGAGACCCTCGTTCCCCTGTTTCAGGGGCGGGATCCCCTGGGATGGGCCTCAATGGGGTTCCTCACCATCGTGATCGGGCCGCCGACGGAGGAGCTGCTCTTCCGGGGCCTGCTGTATCCTGCCCTTGCAGTGCGGGTGGGCCCCATGTTTTCCATCTACCTCGTTTCCTTGATCTTCGCGCTCTTTCACCTCCTCACCTACGGCGGCACGGCCGATCAGTGGTTCTGGATCGCCCAGGCGTTCCTGGTCGGCCTGGCGCTGACCGGCCTGCGGGCCCGCACTCGATCGCTATGGCCTCCCATCGTGATGCATATGACATTGAATCTTTATGCGACCATAGAGGCCATCCTCCTTCTGAACTTCCGGGCGTAAGCCTGCCCCAGTTTTCTTAGACATGCGCCGTGAGGAGGAACCCATGACCGGCTACACATCGATCCTGGTGGAGACCATGGAGAACGTGGGGCTGATCCGCCTGAACCGGCCCCAGCAACTGAACGCTCTGAACAGCGTCCTGATGGAGGAGCTGGCCACCGCCCTGGAGGCCTTCGACCGGGATGATCAGATCCGGTGCATCGTGATCACCGGGAACGAACGGGCTTTCGCGGCTGGCGCGGATATCAAAGAGATGGCCGAGGCCAGCGCGGTGGAGATGCTGCTTCGGGACAATATCGCCCGATGGGATCGGATCCAGCGGATCCGGAAGCCGATCATCGCTGCAGTGTCAGGCTGGTGTCTGGGCGGGGGTTGTGAGCTGGCGATGGCCTGCGACATCATCATCGCCTCCGAGACGGCTGTTTTCGGACAGCCGGAGATCAACATCGGGGTGATGCCCGGGGCCGGGGGAACCCAGCGCCTGACCCGGGCGATCGGGAAATCGAAGGCCATGGAGATGATCCTCACCGGGCGCTATATGAGCGCCCGGGAGGCCGAGGCCGCCGGTCTGGTCTCCCGGGTCGTCCCGGTGGAAACCTACCTGGAGGAAGCGATCCGCTTAGCGAAGGAGATCGCCGCCCGCCCGCCGATCGCCGTCCGGCTGGCCAAGGAGGCCGTGAATAAGGCCTTTGAGACCAGCCTGCGCGATGGCCTGGAATATGAACGGCGGCTGTTCTACTTCCTGTTTGCCACCGAAGATCAGAAGGAAGGGATGCGAGCCTTCATCGAGAAGCGAAAGCCCGAATGGAAAGGACGCTGAGTCTGGTGAGCACGCAAGTCGGTTTCCGGACCCTTACGCTGGCCCTGGAGGCGGTTCGCTGGAATTCGAACGGCCCCGCTTTGATCCTGGTGGCTCCTGAGGTGGAGCATCGGGTGCGGGGGGGCATCGCCACCGTCCTCGGCGCGGTCCAGGCGGCGATGCGGGGGAACACCTGGATCATCCCCGCGTTTACCTCACGGACGATGGTTTACCCCCGGGTGGGGCCACCGGATAATGGCGTGGTCTATCTGGCCATGCAGGCGGCGAACGCCCGGGCGACGTTCTTCCATGCTGATTTGCCAGCGGATCCGGAATGGGGACCATTTCCGGAAGCGGTTCGCCGACTCCCCGGGACACGGCGCAGCGAGCATCCGGTCCTCTCGTTTCTTGCCGTGGGCCCTCAGGCCGAGGCGGCGGTCGCCGCGCAATCCATCCTGGATCCCTGGGGGCCTATCCGCTGGCTGCATGCCGAGGATGGGGATGTGATCCTGATCGGGGCGGATCACACCCTCAACGTGGCGATCCATTATGTGGAAGCCCTGGCCGGGCGGAAGACCTTCGTGCGCTGGGCCCTGATGGATCGCCGCGTGGTGGAGCTGCCGGGCTTCCCGGGATGCCGACGGGGTTTCGGGGCGGCCGCCTCGCTGCTGGAGCCGGCCACTCGCCGGGTTCACCTCAGCGATTGGGCCGTCCAGGGGTTGCCGCTGGAGCGGATGGTTCAAATCCTGCTGGATCTGCTGCGCCGGGATCCGATGGCCCTGCTTTGCGAGGATCCGCTCTGCCTGCTCTGTCACGCCGTTCGGCAGCATGTGCTCTATGGTGCTCGCCCGACTGGATCGGCCGCGGCTCTGCCTTAGACCCGGTGCGTCCACCATAAGGGCTTTAGGGACCGTGGGGAGGAGGAAGAACGAGAAGCGAGCCACAAAGCCGCTCGCCCCCCAGCTTTCCCAGCAACCCTTGATACGCAGGAGGGAGACGGATGGCCCGGGAAGTGATTTCTACCGACAGGGCTCCAGTGGCGGTGGGGCCATATTCCCAGGCAATTCGAGTGGGACATCTCATTTTCACCGCGGGGCAGCTGGGACTGGTCCCCGAAACCCGCCAGTTAGCGGGGTCGGACATCGAGAGCCAGACCCGGCAGGCGCTGGAAAACCTGCGGGCGATCCTGGAGGCTGCGGGGTCATGTCTGCGTCATGTGGTGAAGACCACCGTGTTCCTGACAGATCTCTCCGAGTGGCCCCGGATGAACGCGATCTACGCGGAATTTTTCCCGGACCGCCCGCCGGCCCGCTCCGCGGTCGGTGTGGCCGCCCTCCCGATGGGCGCGCGGGTGGAGATCGAGGCCGTGGCCGAGGTCTGCGATTGCCCCTCGCCGGAGGCGTGCGG
>JAEVEY010000039.1 GCA_016842045.1 Candidatus Thermoflexus sinensis
AGAAAGGCGTAGGCCGCTTTGGCCAGAAGCCGCACAACAAGCCCCAGATTCTCCAACGGCAAGACCCGCAGGACCAGGGCATACCCCGCCAGGGTCGCGCCACCCGCCAGGATCGGTATAGCCAGAACGAAGGCTGGGTTTGCCTCCAGTTCCTGACGAATATACCAGTAGGCCAGCATCATCCCTGCCCCCAGCGCCAGCCCCACCGCCGCACAGGTCCCCAGAGCGCCCCAGCGCAACGTCAGCGGGAGGCCGGCGATGCCCAGAACCCCTACCTGGATCCAGAGGAGTATTGCTGCGCGCACAGGCTTGCCGATCGCATTCAGCAACACCCCGGCGTTCTCTAAATAAGGCCGCACCACAAAGAAAGCGATGAGAATCTGCAGGAAGAGCACACTGGGCAGCCACCGCTCTCCGTAGAGCAGGACAACGATCTCCGGCGCAGCGGTGAAGACAGCGATGGCCAGTGGGACCGCCACCATTCCCATCGCCCACATCAGCATCGTCGCCGTCTTTACCAGCTGCGTCCGGTCATCCTGGAGGCGCGCATAAGTGTAAAAGGCCGGACGCAGAAGCACAGCATTGAACAACAGCCCTGGCCACTGGGCCATCCGATAGGCTCGATCGTAATATCCCAGAGCCGTAACCCCGGCGAAAGTGCCGATCAGGAAGTTGTCCAGCTGGGAGAAGAGCATCCCGGCCATCAGCCACAGGCCCGTGGCAGCTCCAAACCGCAGGAAATGGCGAGCCAGGTCGGATCGAAACTGCCAGGGCTCCCTCCATAGCTGGGGTTCCCTGCGCCAGAGAACTCCCCACAGGCCCAACAGGAGGAAACTATAAGCCGTCGTCTGGGCAACCAGGCTCCAGACCCCTCCACCGCGGGTCGCCAGCCAGAAGGCCGGAAGATACGAGAGCGGGAAAATCAGGCTCTGATAAAAACTGGTGAGTTCAAAGCGCAATTCCTTCTCAAGCAACGTCCCCGCGATGGCGGAAAGCCCTTCCAGACAGGCGGCGAAGGAAAGAGCAAGGGCAACCCAAGCCACGAGGGATTCATAGCCCAGGAGCGGAAGCACGGGGGCCACCAATCCCATGAACAGCAATCCGGTCAGAGCGGCCGCCGCCTCCAGGATCACGTAGGTCCCAATGGATCCCCCTGTAGTCTCCTTATGCTGCCCAAAGGCATACCCCAATCCCAGCTTCGTCTGGACCCGCAGGAGCTGCGCGAAGAACATCGCCAGGGCGAAGACCCCAAAGGCCTCCGGCGGCAACAGGCGGGTCAGGAGGATATTGGCTGCGAAGCCAAAGACCAGGGTCCAGTAAGTGCTCAGGGCCACCCATAGTCCACCCCGCACCGCCCGATAGGCCAGAGGCGCTTCCGACGCCGCCCGCTTTACCACCGCTCCCTCATTCTCGCAGAAGGATCAGCCCAACCATTCGAGGGGCTTCCCTCGCTCACCATTATACGCGGCACAATTTTTCGGGTGGCCAGCTGATCTCGCGTAGCGAAAAACAAAAAAGCGATGAGAGCCCTGCCTGCTTTTCATGGGGCGGTCATGAGTTGGGCCGGAGGCTTTCAGCCCAACCCATGATGACTATGGTTCTCCGAGATTTTCCCCGGGCACCCACCTGACGCATCCAGACATGAGCGCGTCCAGAGGATCATTGGGCCGGGATCAGGACGAGATCGAAAACCCCCTCAGATTGACCCGGCTGGGGATAATACTGGGTGACCAGGGTCTGGTAGCCCGGGGCAGTGATCCGGATGTGGATGTGAGGGGGACGGCCGCCATAGGAGGGTGGGAAGTGGCTCTCGAAGCGATAGGCTCCATCCGGGCCGGAGAACACGGTCGCCCGATAGGCATCCGTATACCGGCCGTCGGGTCCTGCTAGCCAGAATTCGATTCGCGCGTTGGGAATTGGAGAACAATCCCGGCTGGATCGAACTACCCCTCGCAACACATGCCCCTCCCCCACCCGATCGCGTGTCGGAGCGCCGGGTTCATAAAACGGTCCCAGAGCATCCGGCGGGGTCGGCGCGCAGCTCTCCGGGGAAGGGGTGAGCAAGGGCTCGGATTCCAAAGCGGTGATCCGAGTGATGGAAGGCAGCGGGGTGGGAAACCCGGCGGGAGCGGTGGGCGAGGGCCCCTCCCCCATGACAGCAATGATCGGGGTTGGCTCAACGGAAGGCAGAAGGTTCGATCCCCGAAGGGGCCCGCACGCGGCCAGGAAAAGCCAGCCACTGAAAATCCCCCATTCGACCCTTCGTTTCATGGTGTGCATCCGAAGTTCAAATAGGATTAGCGTCGCGCCGTGAGCCTGCCCCCCTTGTTGTTTTTTCAGGCCGGACTGGAAGTCTGCATGGGATGAGGCCCAGGCAGATCGCTGGCAGCCGCCTGACTCATCTCCAGACGTCGTCCCCCAGGGCAGAAGAGCAACCTCTATCCCCCTGAGGCCGGAGGGGCCTCAGGGGGATAGAGGCAGGGGGATTCACAGGAAGCCAGGTCACGCGTCGGAGGGACTTGATCTGGCTCCCATCTCACGAGCGGAATGAGCGTCAGCGTTGGGGTTGAGGCTGAAGATGGGGCAGGATCTGGCGAAGCAAACGCTCACGCGGCTGATATCCAATGATCCGCACAACCTCACGCCCATCCTTAAACAGGATGAGGGTGGGGATGCCCATCACCCCGTAGCGCATCGCAAGCTCCGGGTAATCATCTACATTCAGCTTGCCCACTTTCAGGACCTGCGCATATTCCTGGGCGATCTGGGCCACAATCGGTTCCAGGGCCTTACACGGCCCACACCACTCCGCCCAGAAGTCCACCAGGACCGGCTTCTCAGATCGCAAAACTTCCTGTTCAAAGTTCTGAACGGTGATCACGACCTCATGTTCCCGCATCGTGGCTTCCTCCTTGAAGGATGAACCCGGTTTGTTCCCTGCCGCTCAGGAGGCTTTTGAAGCTGGTCAGCGACAGACCCGGGGGAAGGGGAAACACGTCCAGCCGCTTCATCAAACCATCCCGACCGGACCGGATGGCTCCTCTTGAAGCGCGATGACTATCACTGGCCCACGCCCGGGAACTTCCCGATGTGAGCCGTCACAGAATGGAAAATGGCGGGACTGAAAGCAACGGCATAGCGTGACCCGTTCCCCGGGTCGAACCCGCACTGTCGTCCGTGGATGATCCCCCCATGTGGTCTCATGCTCCGCCATGGGCGCAATCCTCCGCTCGAGGAATTGAACAAGACGCTTTGAGTCTACGCAATGGAATACAGGACGTCAAAAATCGGGGCGCGCCCACCAGCGATGGATCCCTGTCCGTTTCCCACCGCTGATTGGAAGTGTGTTGCGTGGCACTGGAGCAATCGGAAACAAGCAGGATCCCTCCTCTCTCCCCGCGCCTCAAGGGTCTGTGAGGAGAAGGGAGAGGAATTCGCTTCATTTTAGAGGAGGATGCGGATCAGAAGGCGATCGGCTCGCGGGCCCATAACCCGGTTTGAGGTGCGGACGCCCGGGGTGGCCCGCGCCCGCAGCGAAAGGCCGTCCGAAAGGATTGGCGGGAAGCCTCGTTTCTTCGGCTTTCGGTGGGAGAAACGAAGCCGATGGATGAGAAACCCTCTTTGCCTGCGCGATGGCTTATGAAGCGCGGGTCAGGACCTCCACACGGTGCTCCCACGTCGCCTGAAGTTCCTGAAGATGGCGATCCAGCGGGGGAAGGACGGCGGAGAGGTCGCCGCCACTATGGACCGCCTGGTCCAGAACGTCGATGCGCTCTTGCAGTTCCTCTATCTTCTGAAGGAGATCCGCATCGAATCGGTAAAGCGCTTCAAGCTCCGCTTCCTCGATGCGAATAGCGTCAAAGAAGCCCGCGTAGCCGTAGCGCGCCACCCCGATCTGATCGGCCAGCGTCTGGATCCGACGGACCAAACGGTCTATTTCATCGACCCGCGAGAGATCGCGCTCGGCCAGCTCACGCTGGATCCTCAGGAGGCGATCCGCGATTTCCCGAAGCCGATGCCGAATGGCCTCCCGGAGGATCCGGTCGGCGTCCCGCCGCTGCTCTTTTTCTTTGTATCCCGCGTAACCGGGCAGGAGCCGGAGCCATCGCTCCAGAGCGGGGCGCTTCGCTTTCACACGTTCCAGGATCTCATCCATAATTTCTCTCCTTCGGTGGGATCACTCCAGGCCATCGCGCCCTGTTCACCCACGCCATGAGTAACGTTGCTGGATCTCTGCGGATATGGTCCGTGATCCGCTTTCATGCCCCTCCCTACGGCCCTTCGGGCCATGGGGAAAGGGGATCCTGAATGCTTCGACAGGACCCCCGGTATGCCGCCAGGGACCCGCCTGCGGAGGTCGGGCTCCTGCACGATCATGACCGGCGTCCTTTCCCTTCCGCCAGCTCGACGATCTGGCGCAACAGCGTGACCAGCGTGACCGCGCTCTGGACCAGAGCGGCCGGGGATGGTCGCGCGCTTCCTCCGCGTTCCTGTCGGGCCCGTATATACAGATAGGCCGCCAGCACCCCGAACAGAGCGCCCAGGGTTCCTCCCAGCAGCAACCACCGTCCCTCACGGCGCACGTTTCACCCTCCTGGCAAGTCATCGCGTCGTTGCTTCTCAATCATAATCCAATTTGCCTGCTCTGTTGCGATCCTGGCGGTGCCTGCTCGGGTTCCACATTTGCCCCTCCCTATGCCGCTTCGCGGCGTGGGGAGGAGGGCGAATCAAGCCCCAGGCATGCGACAAAGCGCAATTTGCCATTTATTTCCCGGGCAGGGTTACAGTTTGGGTTGGGAAAGCAGAACGCTCTGCCCTCTCCCTATGAGAGGCCGCGGGAGAGGAGCACTCCCCTCCAGGAAAGATGCCCGGTTCGCAAGTTGGATTATGATAAAAGTCTGGGAGCCGAAAGCACTCCGTTCAAGGAGGAAGCCATGCCGTTCGCAACCGTTAATGGCATCCGCCTCGTCTATGACATGCGCGGCCAGGGGGTCCCGGTGCTCTGGATCCATGGCTTTCCCCTGGGACGCTGGCTCTGGGATCCGCAGGTCGAAGCCCTGGCGGATATCGCCCGCTCCATTGCGGTAGACCTGCGCGGGTTCGGAGGGAGCAGCGCGCCGGAAGGCCCATACACCATGGATGTCTATGCAGCAGACCTGCGAGGGTTGCTGGACGCGCTGGGGATCGATCGGGTCGTGCTGGCCGGGCTTTCGATGGGCGGCTATGTCGCCTTCGCCTTCTACGCCGCCTACCCGGAACGGGTCCGGGGCCTGCTTCTGGCAGACACCCGACATCAGGCGGACACGCCGGAGGCGCGGGCGAACCGCTACGCCCTGATCGAACGGATCCGGGCTGAGGGGACGCCCGCCGCCGTGGAGGCCTTCCTCCCCCGCCTCTTTGGCGTTACCACGCAGCAGGAACGGCCGGAGCTGGTGGAAACGCTCCGGCGCAAGATGCAAACGAACCCTGCGGCCGGGCTGATCGGCGCGCTCCAGGCGATGGCCGAACGCCCGGACCGTACGGAGCTCCTTCCCGCCATCCGGGTGCCGACGCTGGTGATCGTCGGTGAGGAGGATGCTGCGATCCCGCCCGATGTCGCCCGTCAGATGGCGGAAGGGATCCCCAATGCCCGGCTGGTGGTGATCCCCCGGGCCGGCCATCTGGCCAATGTGGAGGCTCCTGAAGCGTTCAATGAGGCGGTTCGGGGTTTCCTGCGGGAACTCACCGAATAAAGTTGCGATCCGGGCGGGCCCTTTGCGCCCGCCCTTGCGGATTCCGAATGGGCACGCGATCCATGGAAAAACGCGCCATCGCCGTCGTGCGGCGGGCCGTTCGGGAAGCTGCCCGCCGTTTCCAGCTCTTCCCCCCCGGGGAAACGGTCATTGTCGGCGTCTCCGGGGGGCCGGATTCCCTATGTCTGCTGGATGTGCTGCGGGATCTGGCCCCGGAGTTCGGGATCACGCTCCACGTGGCCCATCTCCACCATGGCCTGCGCGGGCCAGAGGCCGATGCCGACGCGGCCTTCGTGGCCGGGATCGCTCAGCAGTGGGGGCTCCCCTGCACCATCGAGCGGGAAGATGTCAGCGCCCTGGCCGCCCGCGAGGGCCTTTCACTGGAGGAAGCGGCCCGACAGGCTCGTTACACTTTCCTGGCCGAGGTGGCGGCTCGCGCAGGCAGCCGCACCATCGCGGTGGCTCACCACGCCGATGATCAGGTGGAAACGGTGCTGATGCACCTCCTGCGCGGGAGCGGCCTGGCCGGGCTGCGGGGGATGCGCCCCCGCATGCTCCTCACCGAATATCACGGTCTCCTGCGTCGGCCTCCGGAGGGGCTCTGGCTGGTGCGGCCGCTTTTAGGGGTCTGGCGTCGAGAGATCGAAGCCTACCTGCAGGCGAAAGGCCTGACCCCCCGCTTCGACCGCTCGAATCTGGATCTCACGTTCTTCCGCAACCGGCTGCGCCACGAGGTTCTTCCCTTTCTGGAGCGTCTGAACCCTCGCCTGCGGGAGACCTGGTGGCGGATGGCGGAGACACTGGCGGCCGATTATGAATTCCTGGAACAAACCCTCCATCAGGTCTGGCCCACGGTGACGCTCGTCGAAGAGTCCGACCGCATCGTCTTCGACCTCGCCCGCTGGCAGGACCTCCCGTTGAGTCTCCGGCGCATGGCGTTGCGGGAAGCCGCCTTCCGCCTGGCCCACCGCCTGCGCGACCTGCGATTTGAACACGTGGAAGAAGCGATCCGGATGGCCGGGGAGAGGATGACGGGGGGCATGCTCACCTGGCCGGAGAACCTGCGGGTGGTAGTGGCCTACGGGAATCTGATTGTGGCCCGTGAGGGCGCGGTCTGGCCAGACCCTGACCTTCCGTTGCTGACGGCCCCACTCCCACTGCGCCCGGGAGAGACTTCCTGGCCGGATGGTCGGTGGGTGGTGATCTGGGAGGAGATCTCCACCTGGGATCCGGCCCGACTGCAACACGCCGATCCGTGGACCCTTTACCTGGATGCGGAGCGCGCGGGAACCCGCCTCGCTTTCCGGGCTCGTCGCCCGGGAGACCGTTTCCACCCTGACGGGATGCCCGGCCCGGTCCGTCTGAAGACCTTCCTGATCAACCAGAAGATCCCTCAGGTCTGGCGCGATCGATGGCCGTTACTGGTCAACGAGCGGGATGAGATCCTGTGGGTCGCCGGGGTGCGGCCCGCGGCTTTCATCCGCCCCGGAGCCGATTCCCGCCGGGTGTGGCG
>JAEVEY010000159.1 GCA_016842045.1 Candidatus Thermoflexus sinensis
GCCCAGCGACGACACTACGAGGAGTTCGCCGCTTATCGAGCAGAAACCGACCGCCGCTTCGCCGAACTGGCCGAGGCCCAGCGACGGACAGAGGAGACACTACAGCGGATGAACCGACGGCTGGAGCATCATGCCACGGATCTGGGCATGCTCAAGGGGATCATGGAGGCCCAGCGACTCCGGGACCAGGCGCCCCTGTTCTTCTCCGATCTCCTCCGTCACCCCCAGCCGGTGGCTCCAGAGCGCCTGGCGGAACGCCTCCAGGAAGCCCTTGGGGCGGGCCGGATCACCCGGACGGAGAAGCAGGAGGCCCAGGTCATCGACCTGGTCATCGAGGGCCTCCATCCGTGGGAGGAGCGGCGGCTTTACCTGGCGGTGGAGGTCTCCTGGCAGGGTGGGACGGAGGACGTGCAGCGGGCCCATCGGCGGGCAGCGATCCTTTCCCGAGCTCTGGAGGCCGAAACATGGCCCGTAGTCGGGGCGCGGGAGATGACCCCCGCGGCCCGGCGAATGGCCCGTTCGCTGGGGGTGTGGTGGGTGCAGGATGGCCAGGCCTTCCGTCCAGAGGAGATCCCGGAAGGAGAGGAACCCGAGGAGACCTCGGCCCCTGGATGAGGCCCGTCGAAGAAAGCGTTCGTCCCCCGATAGGGGCACCCCCTGTGGGTGCCCCAGCAAATGAATGCGAATGCCCTTTGCAGGGGCAGGCCTCGTGCCTGTCCAGCCGGGCGCCCCCGCCCTATCCCACAGCCACCCCCGCTGAAATCCCCCCGGAAAAATTATCCCCCACCCTGGAGAGACCGCCGCATGCAAACGGTTCGACAAAACCGCTCCCCTTGCTTTAGAATTCCCCTTTGGGAACGGGATGGGTCGCCCTCGGCGGCCTATACCGACCGGGAAGCCCTGAGATGAAGTGCACGGAGAGCGACGAATATGCGGATCCGCTGTCGGAAATGCGGCCGCGAGGCGGCCATCATGATGCGCCAGCACCGCCTGGCCCTGTGTGATGAGCACTACCTGGAATGGTTTGTGGAGCAGACCGAGCGGACCATCCGCATGTTCCGGATGTTCGACCGCTCGGAGCGCGTGCTGGTCGCAGTCTCAGGGGGCAAGGACTCCCTGAGCCTGTGGGATGTGCTGTTGCGCCTGGGCTACCAGGCCGACGGGCTCTATATCGGCCTGGGCATCGATGGAGGCATCCAGTATTCCGACCAATCCTATGAAAAATGCCGTCGCTTCGTGGAGGAGCGCTGGCCTCAAGCCCGGCTCATCGTGGTCGATGTGAAGGAAGTCTATGGCGAAACGATCCCGGAGGTGGCCGCCCGGACCATGCGCGGCCGGGATAAGCCATGTGCCGTGTGCGGGCTGATCAAGCGCTACATCATGAACCGCGTGGCTCACGATGGGGGCTACGCGGCCCTGGCCACAGGCCATAACCTGGATGACGAGGTGGCGGTCCTCTTCGGGAACGTCATGAACTGGCAGGTCGGTTACATGGCCCGCCAGGGCCCCGTCCTGCCCGCCTCCCGCCCGGGCTTCGCCCGCAAGGTGAAGCCCTTCTGTCGCTTCTACGAGCGGGAGACCGCAGCCTACGCGCTGCTGCGGGGCATTGATTACATCTACGACGAATGTCCATACGCTGAGGGCTCTACCAGCATCGCCTACAAGGAGTGGCTGGCAAAGCTCGAAGAAGAACGGCCGGGCACCAAGCTCCGCTTTTACCTGGGCTTCCTGAAGGCGAAGGAGGAAGGCCTGATCGCCTTCCGAACCGACGAGGCGGAACTGCACGCCTGTGAGAAGTGCGGGCAGCCGACCTCGGCGCCGGGCATCTGCGCGTTCTGCCGGCTCTGGGAACGCCGGCATCCCGCCCGTGCCACCCCAACCCCCGCCCTGACCTCGGGAGGATGAACGCCTCCGGGCGGCGCGCTGTCGGGGTGAGGAGTTCCATCGTCGACCCCCTCCCCCGGTTCTCGGGTTGGGCCGGGCGCCTGATTCCAGGCTGCACGATCCACGTCCCGCTGAAAGAGAAAACGCAAACACAGATGGGGAACAGGCCGATGCGGATTGTCTCCCTGCTTCCAGGCGCCACCGAGATCATATGGGCTCTCGGGCTGGAGGACCATCTGGTGGGTGTCTCCCATGAGTGCGATTTCCCTCCGGAGGTCGTGGCCCGACTGCCCCGTCTCACCCGCAGCACGCTGCCCGAGGGGCTCACCGATCCCGCCGCCATCGATGCCGCCGTCCGGGAGAAAGCCCGTCGGGGAGAGCCCCTCTACATCGTGGATGAGGAGCAGCTGGCCGCCCTGGAGCCGGACCTGATCCTCACCCAGGCCCTGTGCGAGGTCTGCGCGGTTCCCATGGGTCAGGCCGCCCGCGCCTCCGGTCGGCTCCGCCGTCCGCCCCGCATCATCGCGGTGAACACTTACCGCCTGGAGGATCTCTTCGAAAGCCTGCAGGAGATCGCCGATGCAGCAGGGGTTCCAGAGCGCGCAGCGCGTCGCATCCGGGAATGGCGGAGCCGGCTGGCCCGGGTGGAGGCAGCCGTCGCCGGCGCGCCCCGGCCACGAGTCCTGCTGCTGGAATGGCTCGATCCGCCTTTTTGCTGCGGCCACTGGGTCCCTGAGATGGTGGAGATCGCGGGCGGAACGGAGGTCCTGGGGCGACCGGGCGAACCCTCCCGACGTGTTCGCTGGGAGGAGGTTCTGGAAGCCGAGCCCGAGGTCATCGGCCTGATCCCGTGCGGGTATCCTTTGAGCGAGGCCGTGGCCGCCCGTCATCTCCTGGAACGCCTGCCCTTCTGGGAATGGATCCCGGCGGTGCAAAGGGGGAAGGTCTACGCGATGGAGGCCTCCGCCTATTTCAGCCGGCCCGGCCCTCGCACCATCGATGGCATCGAGCTGCTCGCTGCCCTGCTCCACCCGGATCGCTTTCATACCCCCCTGGTGGAACAGGCGGCTCAACGCCTATCCCATCCCACCCTTTCCTGATCAGGAATTACACCGTTCGGGGTCCGCGAGAGGGGACAGAAGGGCCCCATTTCCATATATTGGGATTTCACACCAAAAGCCCTATGAGCTATATTCCCCGGGAGGCGTTGTGCGCTTCGGTGCGCACCGCCCGGGGAAACCCACCGCGCAACTCCTGCCCGAATGGGACAGGGAGGAGGTTCCGTATGCAGTTCTGGCAGGACCTGATGATCTTCGCCGGAATTTATGCGCTGGTCTTCACCGTGATCTGGCGGCGGCTCCAGCGCCGGAAACATTCCGGATTCTCGTGACACATCAATCGCCAAATCCTTAGACCGATTCCATAAGGCCCCGTCCCTGTTTGAGGCCTTCATCTCAGGACTCAGGAGGGATCGCGCTCTTGCTGGAAGAACGCGCGCCGCGCTTGCGGGAGCCGCTCATCGTGCTGATCGCGCTGGCCCTGGGCCTGGTGTGGGGCGTGAACGCCCTGACCAACCGGGACCCCTTCTGGTTCTGGCCCTGGTTCAACCAGCCCGCGGTGGAGATCCGGATCACCGCTGCGGGCCGCGAGTATGTGTTCACGCCCGGGATGCCCGGCTATGAACGGTTGAACGAGGCCCTGAATCGGATCCTCTCCGGCCCCAACATCGAGGGCTATGAGCCCCAGATCGGGCTCTCCGAGGCCACCCTGTCGGAATACCGCCAGGGGATGGGCGCGCTGACCGTATGGGCCCGCTATGATCCCCCGGCTCAAATTCACACCGCTTATTTCTTTCCGAAAGCCGATTTGTTAATCATCCCCTTGAAGGGACCTCATGCGGAACTGCGCCCGGTCTTCGGCGCGCTCCGGGGTGTGATCCGTCTGGGCGCGCTGCGCCTGCGGGATCGCCGGGCGCTGGAGGAGGCTGTTCAGGAGGTGCTCCCGTGAATCGTCCGCTGATCGCGCCTTCCGAGCTGGAAACCCTGACCGCCCAGTTCGGACCTCAGCCCCATCAGCACGCGACGGTCGTTGGAGATGGATGGTGGGAGGAAGTGCGCCAGAGCCTGAGCCGACGCCGCGGAGAGGTCCTGATGGTGATCCAGCGGCCGGGGGGCGAGATCCTGGTTCATACGAAAGCCTTTTATCCTCCACAAGCCTACCGGCTGCTGACGGGGGGCATTGGGTGGGAAGAGACCGCCTGGGCGGCTCTTCACCGGGAGATCGCCGAGGAGACCGGCCTGCCTGTGCGCTCGGCAACCTGGTGGGGCCTGATCACTTACACCCTCTATCCCTCCGAGGCGGCCCGGGATCAGGGCATTCCTTTCGTTTCGTTTGTTTTCCATGTTCATACGGAAGGGGAGCCCCGGGCCGCCGATCACGGGGAGCAGATCGCCGCCTTCCGCTGGGTTCCCCCTGAAGCCCTTCCGGAGATCGCCTGTCGGCTGGAGTCCCTGGACATGCCATGGCGGGGCTGGGGCGCCTTTCGCGCCATCGGCCATCGCTTCGTCTGGGAACATCATCGGGAACGATTGCTTCTCGGGTCATAACGATGGGGTGGGGGATAAAAAAGATTTTGGGGGGCGAGCCGCGCGCCTTTGGCGTGCGGCTCGCCCCCCAAAGCCCCCAGGAGAAAACAGCGAGACCTTAGAGGCTATATGGAGGACCAGAGCGTGGTCAGTGTTCGCTGAAACAGGTGAATATGCTCCAGCGCCTTTCCTGCTCCGATGGCCACACATGCCATGGGGGCATCCGCCACATAGGCGGGAACGCCGGTTTGCTGGGTCAGGAACTCATCGATCCGCCGGAGCATCGCTCCGCCACCGACCAGCGCCATCCCCCGGTCAATAATATCCGCCGCCAGCTCCGGAGGCGTCCGTTCCAGAACGGCCCGGACCACTCCAATGACCGCCTGAAGGGGTTCCTGGATCGCCTCCAGCACCTCGTCCGAGCTCAGGATGATGGTGCGCGGCAGTCCGGTGACCAGATCCCTCCCCTGCACTTCCATCGTCAGGGGAGGGTCCAGGGGGAGAGCGGTTCCGATCTGGATCTTCACCTGCTCGGCCGTCGGCTCTCCGATGGCCATGTTATATTTCCGGCGCACATAACCGATGATCGCCTCATCCATTCGAATGCCGCCCACCCGCACCGAGTGCGCGGTCACAATCCCCAGCATGGAAATCACCGCTGCTTCCGTTGTGCCGCCGCCCAGATCGACCACCATATTGCCCGTGGGGGTATCCACAGGCAGCCCCGCCCCCAGCGCGGCAGCCAGGGGTTCCGGGATCAGATAAACGTGGCCAGGATGGGCCCCTGCGGCCACAGCGGCCTCATGCACCGCGCGGCTTTCCACGCTGGTCACCCCATACGGGACCGAAATCATCACGTGGGGGCGGAAAAGGCGAATGGGGCCACACACTTTGGTGATAAAATATCGGAGCATCCGCTCGGTCACATAGTAATCCGCGATCACGCCATCCCGGAGAGGTCGGATCACCTCAATGATCTCCGGGGTGCGGCCATACATCGCCCGGGCCTCCTCCCCCACCGCCAGGATCTCATCCCCGTCCACAGGCATGGCCACCACGGAGGGCTCCTGAAGGACGACCCCCCGGCCGACCTCGTAGACTAACACATTTGCAGTGCCCAGATCGATCCCCAAACGCTTGGTCAGCATCGTGAAGTCCCTGTGCCATATATTTCCCGAGCTGGACAGTCCACCTTCGTCAGCGTGCTGTTTTTTTGTCCAGGGGAAAGGGAATTTATGAGGTTAGAGGGCGCGCCTTCGCTGCGCCCTCTAACCTCATTAGGAGTTACGCAGTTGAAAGTTCTAAAGGTGGGACGGAATGGTCCCACCCCAAAATCCTTTTGGGGGCGGAGCGGGGCGCTGAAGGCGCCCCGCTCCGCCCCCAAAGCCCCCATGGGAAACGAACTGCGTAAGTCCTACTCATAATGTCCGCTCACCCTTGAAGAGGCGCTTTACCCGGCGGACCCCTCACGACGGATTCGACGACGGCGGGCCACCTCCAGACGGACCCGGGAGCGGCGCAGGGCGGCCAGGGCAGCGTTCAGGTCAACGCCGGCCGGCCGCTCCTTCAGGATCTGCTCCGCCCGTTGACGGGCCTCCTCAGCCCGCGCGATATCGATCTCCTCCGCCCGTTCCGCCACATCCGCCAGGACGATCACTTTCTCCGGGGTCACCTCCATGAACCCCCCATGGATCGCAAACCAGAGCTCCTCGCTGCCCCTTCGGGCCAGCAACGGCCCAATACCCAGGGCCGTCAGCAGCGGCGCATGCCCGGGCAGGATCCCCAGCTCTCCCTCCACACCAGGAGCCACCACCATATCGACGTCCCCGCTGAACAGGGCGCGCTCCTGAGTGACGATCTCCAGACGCAATGGGCTCATCCCAGGGTTTCCTCCTTCAGGTGGGTCCAGCGCAACCGCAGCTCCGGAAGCCCCGCCTCCTCCGCCAGGCCCCGGATCGCCGTCTCCAGGTATTCGAAGTCCAGATGATCCCGCTGGGCTTCCAGCATCCCACGCACATCGTTCTGATCGATCGGCTCCCAGCGCGCCAGCTTGTAAGCGATTAACTCCTCCGGCGCCACAAAGCGCAACGGGATTCCGAACAGAACAAACTCCCGCGCGCGGCGGATGGCCTGAACATCCAGTTGCAAGGAAGCGGATCGCAGATCCACCGAAAAGCGCCAGGTGAAGGCAAGCTTGACCGGGCGTCCCTCCTGGAGCCTTTGCAGCGCCATCGGGCTTACCGCAAACCCTTCCTCATGAAACGCCCGCAGGAGGGCTGGCATCTGCTCCGGCGGGACGAGCAGGATCACATCCACGTCCACGGTTGTCCGGGCGATCCCCCAGAGCGCGGCCGCCAGCCCTTCCAGGATCGCATAGGGCACCCCGAGGCTTTCAAGGACGCGGTGAAGCCGCCGCAGCATCTCATGGAAAAGGTTGAGGGACCGCCGTCCCCTCCATCCGTTCCGTCTCCTCCAGGAAACTGCAAAGGGCCTCCAGCGCCTCCAACCGCTCGGATAGAGGGGCGCGGGCGAACTCTCGCCGCTCCGCCTCCCGGAGGGCCCGATATTCCGCCACAATCACAGGCCATCGCTCACGCGGATCGTTTTCCGGGCTCATCGTAATTCGCCCCGCCGCAGGCGCTCGGCCTTCTCCACCGCCTCGTCGATCGTGCCGACCATGTAGAAGGCGGCCTCGGGCAGATCGTCGTGCTTGCCCTCCAGGATCTCCCTGAACCCGCGCACGGTTTCCTTCAGCGGGACGTAGCGGCCGGGCAAGCCGGTGAACTGCTCGGCGACGAACATCGGCTGGCTGAAGAACCGCTCGATCTTCCGGGCCCGCGCCACGATCAGCTTGTCCTCTTCCGACAGCTCATCGATCCCCAGGATGGCGATGATATCCTGGAGATCCTTATACCGCTGAAGCACCCGCTGCACCTCGCGGGCCACCGTGTAATGCTCCTCCCCCACGATCCGCGGGTCCAGGATCCGGCTGGTGGAAGCCAGGGGGTCCACAGCCGGGTAGATCCCCTTCTCGGCGATGCTTCGCTCTAAGGCGATCGTGGCGTCCAGATGGGCGAACGTCGCCACCGGAGCGGGGTCGGAGTAATCGTCCGCCGGCACATACACCGCCTGCATGGAGGTGATCGCGCCGCGTCGGGTGGAGGTGATGCGCTCCTGGAGCTGCCCCATCTCGAAGGCCAGGGTGGGCTGATATCCAACCGCCGAAGGCATGCGGCCGAGGAGGGCGGAGACCTCCGATCCGGACATCACGAAGCGGAAGATGTTATCGATGAAGATGAGGACATCCCGCCCCTGATCCCGGAAGTATTCCGCCATCGTGAGGGCAGTCAACCCGACCCGCAGGCGCACCCCCGGGGGCTCATTCATCTGACCGAAGACCATCACCGTCTTATCGATCACCCCCGCCTCGATCATCTCGCGATAAAGCTGGGTGCCCTCACGGGTGCGCTCGCCGATCCCGGCGAAGACGGAGATCCCCTTGTGAACCGTGGCGATGTTCCGGATGAGCTCCATAATGATCACCGTCTTGCCCACCCCTGCGCCGCCGAAGACCGCCACCTTCCCTCCCCGCATGAACGGGGCGATGAGATCGATCACCTTCAGCCCGGTCTCAAAGACCTCAATTTGAGTGGATTGCTCCTCGAGGGCCGGCGGGGGCTGGTGAATGGGCCGATATTCCTGTGCGTGAACCGGGCCCTTGTCGTCGATCGGCTCGCCCAGCACGTTGAACACCCGGCCAAGGGTGGCCTCCCCAACCGGCACCATGATCGGGGCCCCGGTATCATAGGCGACCATACCCCGGCGGAGCCCATCGGTGGTATCCATCGCAATGCAGCGAACCACCCCGCCTGTCAGATGCTGCTGCACCTCCAGCACCAGACGGTGACCATCTCGAGGGACCTCGATCGCATGATAGATATCCGGCAGCTCCTCGGGTGGGAACTCCACATCCACCACGTTCCCCAGGATTTGCACGATGCGCCCCACAGAGCCTTTCGCCATGCTCTTTTACCTCCCATGAATGATCGGGGTTAGGACTGATGAGTTCCGGGAATCAGGCTGGTGTCCTCTGGCAACTTGCCGGATTGCTCCAGCCCCTCAGAGAGATGAGCAACGGATTAACGGCCTGCCCCGATGCGCGGGCGAGCCTGGATCCGGGCTCGAGCAGCCTGGCGCATGGCCTCCGCCCCGCCCGCGATATCCAGCATCTCGCTGGTGATCGACTGCTGGCGGGCCTTGTTGTAGCTCAGGGTCAGCGTATAGATCAGGCCCTCCGCGTTCTCCGTCGCATTGCGCATGGCCACCATGCGGGCGGAGTGCTCGCTGGCCAGGCTCTCCAGAACCGCCTGATAAACCTGGAGCTCCACGAACCGCGGCAGGATCACCTCCAGCAATTGCGCCGGGTCCGGTTCGTAAATAAACGTTTTGTTCGCCACCGCCCGGGTGTCCAGCCGCTCGACCGCCTCAGGGACCGCCGGCTCATGGCCCTGGGTGAGGCGAAGCGGCAACAGCCGACGGACCCGCGGGCGCTGCACCATTGTGTTGATAAAGTCCGTGTAAGCAATGTAGACCTCGTCCACGCTCTCCCTCAGGAACTCCTCCATCGCCAGCCGGGCGATCGGACGCACGTCGGTAAAGCGAGGCCAGCGGGGCATCGGCGAGAAATCCGCCACCAGGGCCCCCCGCACCCGCGCCACCGCATCCCGCCCCTTGCGCCCCACGGTGAGAAAGGACACGGGTGCCCGGCTGACTGCCGCGAACCGGAAGGCCAGGCGGATGACGTTATCGTTGTAAGCGCCGCACAGGCCCCGGTCGGCGGTGATGAGGATCAACAGAACCCGCCGCACCGGCCGAACCTCCAGCAAGGGATGGAGCAGCGCGCTGGCCTCCGCCTGATGGGCAAGATGAACCAGAACCTCCCACGCTTTCTGGGAATATGGGCGGGACGCCAGGGTCATCTCCTGGGCCCGTCGCATTTTGGAGGCCGAGACAGCTTCCATAGCCCGCGTGATCTGGGAGATACTTCGGACCGTTCGAATCCGACGCCGCAACTCCCGCAGGGTGGGCACGACGCTACCCTCCTGATGCCATATGTTGGATCGCCTCCCAGCATTCCAGGACGGAGGGCAAGGGCTCCTGCCACAGCCATTCTGCCCGGATCCGGAACCCGGGCACAGTCTCAGATACCACCCAGCCCTCGCGCGCCATCTCTTCATGATACAGATCTCCGGAGCCCCTTCGATCAATGATCACCACCCTTTCTTCCGGATCCACCCACCAGATCTCGGGGACTCCGATTTCCCAATATGCGTTCCGCTTCTCCCCAAGATCGTAATCACGTGTCGATTCCGAAAGGATCTCGATCACCAGCAGAGGAACCGCTTCGACTCGCTTCGCCGTGACTCGGGCTTCCCGGCTAACCGCCATCACATCCGGAGCGAACTGCCATGAGCCTGTCCGGAACAGGGCGTTCCCCCCCACCACTTTTCCTATACCATAAGCCTCCGTATAGAACCGCAGCAGGGTTAACAGGAAGGCCTGACGGTCCTCATGGGCGAAACTGGCTGGGGAGTGCACAACCATCACTCCATGGAGATATTCCGCCTTCAGATCTTCATCCGCGATGGCCTCAAATTCCGCTTCGCTGACCCCGTAAAGGCGAAGCAGATAAGGATGCTCAATTCGCACTTCCAGCGGGCGCGCGGCCTGCATTACCCTTCCTCCCGCATTTCCTCCCAGCATTCCAGGACGGAAGGCAAAGGCTCCTGCCACAGCCACTCCGCCCGGATCCGGAACCCGGGCACGGCCTCGGAAATCACCCATCCTTCGTGGATGATCTCCGGGCGATAATCATGACTTCGTCGCTCCACCAGCACAACCTGTTGATCCAGATCCACCAGCCAGATCTCCGGGATGGCCATCTCCCGGTAAGCCATCCGCTTCTCGTTCAAATCGTAATATCGGGTGGACTCCGAAAGGATCTCAATCGCCAGATCCGGGGCCCCATCGACCTCTTTTATCCCCGCCCGCTGGACATCCCTCACCACCATAACATCGGGGGCAAAGCGCCGGGAACCGACATGGAACAGTGCGTTTCCCCCCAGAACCCGCCCGGGCGGATGGCTATCCAGATAGAATTTCAACAAAGCGGCCAGAAAGATCTGCCGCTCCTCATGGCGGACGCTCGCCGGCGAGTGCACGATCATCACCCCATCGATGTATTCCGCCTTGAGGTCCTCATCGGCCAGCGCCTCAAACTCCGCCTCGTCCACCCCATACAGGCGAAGCAAATAAGGATGCTCGCTTCGCACTTCCAGCGGGCGCGCGGCCTGCATTACCCTTCCTCCCGCATTTCCTCCCAGCATTCCAGGACGGAAGGCAAAGGCTCCTGCCACAGCCACTCCGCCCGGATTTGAAAACCGGGGACTGTCCTTGAAACCACCCAGCCTTTGCGAACCGTTTCCCCCAGATACCCGCTTTCCCTCCCCTCCACGATCACTACCTGTTCCTCCGGATCGACGAACCAGATCTCCGGCACTCCGATCTCCCGATAGGCTACCCGCTTCTCCCCGAGATCATATCCTCGCGTGGACTCCGAAAGAACCTCGATCACCAGATCCGGAGGGCCTTCGATCTCCTTCGGGCCCACCCGCGTCTCCTCCTGCACCACCATCACATCCGGCGCAAACCGCCGGGGTCCGACCCGGAACAGAGCATTCCCGGCCAGGACGAGGCCCGCTCCACGCTGGCTTAAATGGAGATTCAACAGCGTCAACAGGAAAGCCACATACCGCTCATGACGCACGGAGGCCGGCGAGTGCACGATCATCACCCCATCGATGTATTCCGCCTTGAGGTCCTCATCAGCCAGCGCCTCAAACTCCGCCTCGTCCACCCCATACAGGCGAAGCAAATAGGGATAAAAGGGCTCAACTTCCACCCGAACCCGGGCGCCCGCAACGGCAGCCATTCTGAACCCCCGATCACCCGGCCAGCCAGCCGCGGTTGAACTCCTCGATGGCCCGCCGCAGCTTCTCCTCCGTCTCCTTCGTGATCTCCTTTCGCTCAGCGATATCGCGGCCGACCTCCGGATAATTTGTAGCCATAAAACGCAAGAACTCCTTCTCCCACTGACGCACCTTCTCCACCGGGATCGGATCCAGATACCCGTTTGTCCCGGCGAAGATCACCATGACCTGCTCCTCGAGAGGCATCGGCTCATATTGCGGCTGCTTCAGGACCTCGGTCAGCCGCTTGCCCCGCTCGATGATCGCCAGCGTGGTCTTATCGAGATCCGACCCGAACTGCACGAAGGCTGCCAGCTCCCGGAACTGGGCCATCTCCAGGCGCAGCCGCCCGGCCACCTGCTTCATGGCCTTTGTCTGAGCCGCGCCACCCACCCGGGAGACCGAGATCCCCACGTTGATCGCCGGACGGATGCCCGCATTGAAGAGATCTGTCTCCAGGTAAATCTGACCATCCGTAATGGAGATCACATTGGTCGGGATGTAAGCCGAAACATCCCCCAGCTGCGTCTCCACGATGGGCAGCGCCGTGAGGCTTCCACCCGACCCCTTCACTTTCAGGATCTTCAGATTCTCCTTATCCGGACGCGCCTCCAGGGCTTTCAGGGCCTCTTTGTAACCCAGGGGGCCGGTGTAAACCTTCCCGTCGATCCCCTCCTTCGTGTCCTCCGGCGCGTCCCTGGGGACAATGATGTATTTATTCGCCAGACGGGCGGCGCGCTCCAGTAGACGAGAATGGAGATAGAAGATATCGCCCGGGTAGGCCTCCCGGCCTGGCGGGCGCCGTAGCAACAGGGAGACCTGGCGGTAAGCCCACGCGTGCTTGGTGAGGTCGTCGTAGACGATGAGGGCATCATTGACCAGCTGGCCGTCGACGATCACCCCGTTCTCCATCACCTCCTCACCCATCGCGCAGCCTGCGTAGGGCGCGATGTATTGCAGCGCCGCAGGATCGGAGGCGGTGGCCGCCACCACGATGGTGTAATCCATCGCGCCGTAGCGCTCCAGGGTGGCCACCAGACGGGCGACCTGAGCCCGCTTCTGGCCGATGGCTACATAGATGCAAACCATCCCTTTCCCTTTTTGATTAATGATCGTGTCCACCGCGATGGCCGTCTTCCCGGTCTGACGGTCACCGATGATCAGCTCCCGCTGGCCACGGCCGATGGGGATCATCGCGTCGATGGCCTTGATGCCGGTCTGGACCGGGGTGTCCACGTCCTGGCGCTTGGTCACCCCGGGGGCGATCCGCTCGATGGGGCGGTAGCGATCCGTCACAATGGGCCCCTTGCCGTCCAGCGGGCGCCCCAGGGGATCGACCACACGGCCCAGCAGCGCCTGGCCCACCGGCACAGAGGCGATCCGGCCAGTTCCACGGACCTTCATCCCCTGTCGGATCCCGCTGAAATCCCCCAGGATGATCACGCCAACGTTGTCCCGCTCCAGGTTGAAGGCGATCCCCATCACCCCGTTCTCGAATTCCACCAGCTCGCTGGCCATCACGTTGCTGAGGCCCGAGCACCGGGCGATGCCATCTCCGGCCTCGATGACCTCGCCGATTTCGGCCACTTCTACCTCAGGGGTATAGGCTTCGATCCGCTGCTGCAGGGAAGCGATCAACTCCTGCCAGGCATCCGTCCGATCCGCCATCGCTCACCTCACAGGATGTTGGAGTATTCGTCCAAAGTCCATGTGAAAAGTGTCACGCAGGTTATTATAGCGGAGATTGTTATGGCTTCAAACGAGCAACGGTCTCCGCATCCAGACGCTGAACCAGAGCGGTGACCAGGGCAATGGCCCGCTCCACGTCCTCGCGATGGATAATGGCGCTATGGCTGTGGATGTGCCGCGCCGGGACGCCAATGACCAGGGTCGGAACCCCGCCTTTATGAAGGTGGATCACGCCGCCGTCCGTTGCTCCCCCTTCAATCACGGAAAACTGGATGGGGATCCCCAGAGATTGCGCGGTCTCCACCGCGAGATCCCGTAACCGGAGGTTCGGGATCATCCGCGCGTCGTAAACGACGATGGTGGGTCCTCCGCCGAGTTTCACCGGGGACTCCTCCGGCTTGATCCCGGGCACATCCCCGGCAATGTCGGATTCCAGAATCAGGGCCACCTCCGGATTGACTTTCTCCACACTGGTGGCCGCCCCTCGCAAGCCCACCTCCTCCTGAACGGTTGCCACCCCATACACCGTGTTGGGATGGCCCTCGCGAGTTAGGCGCCGCATGACCTCCACCAGCACGGCGCAGCCCACCCGATCATCGAAAGCCTTCGCCAGATAGGCCCGGCCACCGGCCAGGATCTGGAAAGGCGCAAGAGGAACGATGGGATCGCCCACCCGCACGCCCGCCTCTTCCACTTCCCTGGCGGAGGTCGCGCCGATATCAATGTACATGTCCTTCTTCTCAACGACCTTCTTCCGCTCATCCGGAGAAAGCAGATGAGGCGGTTTGGCCCCGATCACCCCGATTACATCCCCCTTGCCGGTTTTAATGACCACCCGCTGACCCAGGAGAACCTGGTCGAACCATCCCCCCAGGGGAGTAAAGCGAATGAAGCCCTCAGGGGTGATGTGCTTGACCATGAAGCCGATTTCATCCATGTGCGCAGCGAGCATCACCCGGGGACCACTTTCGCCCCGCCGGCAGATCAGACTGCCGATATTGTCCTGTTCGATCTCCCCCAGGCCCGCCAGCAGCCCGCGCATCACCTCTCGGATCTCGGTCTCATAGCCAGGGATGCCATGAGCTTCCGTCAAGGTTTTGAGTAATGTGGCCAGTTCGTCCATGGGTTGGGCCTCCTGACACGTTGATGGACATGTTAGCCGCCGGCGATGTCGCTTCCATAGCTTCCAGAGCGGATTCAGCGAGAGAAAACCGCATGGGGGATCGAGAGCCGCTCGTGATCCCACCGCCCGTTTATCGCCATCAGCCCGTAACGTTCGGGATGCCGCCCCCGAATCACCCGGAACATATAGGCTCGATCATGATAATCGAAAATCTCCACATCCCGCTCATCCGTCGCCGATGCCGAAATCAGGTAAGTTCCTTCCAGAAGAGGGAGAGAGGGAATGGTGTAGACAAGCTCTCCTTCTCCGTCCACCCATGGGATCTCAAAGCCCGAGAACGAGGTGTTGGGTCCGCAGATGTGAACCCCATCGTGGCGATGAATGGCCAGGCCGAAAACCGGTCTCTCGATCCGCTCTAAAGCCCGATAGTGCAGGTGAACACGCACTGTCTCGCCGGTCTCAAACTGATAACGTTCCGTCCCGGCCGCATCCGTGAGATAAACGCGTTCAATCCGCAGGCGGCCGCTCCCCCAGCGAGGGAAGGCGGCCCCCTGGTTGTGCGCTGTGAGGGTCCGCTCATCGCGACGGTGGACATCATCCAGGTAAGCCTGCACAACTCCTGCAGGCGCTCCTTCCATCCGGATCCGACCGTGATCGAACCAGAATGCCCGATGGCACAGGCGCTGAACGGCGTCCAGATCGTGAGAAACCAGGAGGATCGTCACCCCTGAACGCTGAAGGGTGAACAGATGATCCAGGCACTTCTGCTGGAAGGCGGCATCGCCCACCGCCAGCACTTCGTCCACCAGCAGGATTTCCGCGTCCAGATACACCGAGACGGCGAAGGCCAGTCGGACATACATCCCGGATGAGTAATGCTTCACCGGGACATCGATGTAATCCTCCAATTCGGCGAAGGCCACAATCGCATCCAGACGGCGGGCCATCTCGCGACGGGGAATGCCCAGAAAAGCCCCATTCAGGAAGATATTCTCCCGACCCGTCAGCTCGGGATGGAAACCCACCCCCAGTTCCAGCAGAGCCGCCACACGACCCTGGACCACCACCCGTCCCGACGTGGGCTCCAGGACGCGGGCGGCCAGCTTGAGGACGGTGCTCTTGCCTGCCCCGTTCGGCCCAATGAGACCCACGGTTTCCCCGGGTCGAATTTCAAAGGAAACGTCCCGCAAGGCCCAGAAGGTCTCAGCGGGCTGTCGCCGCCAGAGCTTCCAGCCCTCCACGAAGAGCTCATGGAAGGAACGAGGGCGCTGGCGATGGGTATGGAAACGTTTAGAGACTCGATCGAAACGGATCATTCTTCCGGTGGCCTTCAGGTTTTTTGGATGATCAGTCCTTAAAGCCCTCTTATTGTTCTTAGGAGTTACGCAGTTGAAAGCTCTAAAGGTGGGACGGAATGGCCCCCCCCTTTCTCCCCCCTCCCCACGGCCCTTTGGGCCGTGGGGAGGGGGGAGAAAAATCCTTGCCCCCATGGGAAACGAACTGCGTAAGTCCTATGTTCTGTTGCGATCCTGGCGGTGCCCGCCCGGTTTCCGCGTTTGCCCCTCCCCACGCTGCTTCGCGGCGTGGGGAGGGGGATAAGTCAAGCCCCCGTTTGCAGCAGAGCACCTTCTTATCGAAACCAGCCAGGTCCGGAACTGTGAGACGCCGATCCGCCTTTCCTAACCCTCCAGAGGGAGACTACCGAACCCCTTTAAGGTCGGGAAGGCCGCCTTCGGCGGCACCTCAAACCCCAAACTCCCCGGAGGGCCCGTCAGCTGGCTCCTGGCGTATCTCACGCCCGCACCCCGAGACGAGCGGCGACGATCTCAGCGATCTCCTCGGGATGGCGGGCGACCGGGATACCCACGCTTTCCAGCTTGGCGATCTTCTCCGCCGCGGAGCCCGTCCCTCCTTCAATGATCGCGCCCGCATGGCCCATCCGCTTGCCCGGAGGAGCCGTGCGCCCTGCGATGAAGGCTGTCACCGGCTTGCTCATCCGGGTGGCGATGAAGTCGGCCGCCCGTTCCTCCTCCGTGCCCCCGATCTCGCCGATCAGCACCACATGCTCGGTCTGGGGATCCTCCTCAAACATCGCCAGGACCTCCACGAAATTGGTCCCGGGGATGGGATCGCCTCCGATCCCCACACAGGTGCTCTGGCCGATCCCACGCTGGCTCAACGCCGCAATCACTTCATAAGTCAGGGTTCCCGAGCGGGAGACAATCCCAACGGGCCCCGGTCGGGTGATATGGCCCGGGATGATGCCCACCTTGCTCTCACCAGGGGTGATGAGACCCGGGCCGTTCGGACCGATGAGCCGAACCCCTTTGCGATCCAGATAAGCGCGCACCCGGATCATATCCTGAACCGGGATGCCTTCTGTAATACATACGATCAGAGGGACCCCGGCGTCAGCGGCCTCGAGGATGGCATCCGGAGCGAATCGGGCGGGGACGAAGATCACCGAGCAATTGGCTCCTGTGGCCTCTACGGCCTCTTTCACGGTGTCGAAGACTGGCACCCCCAGGATCCATTGTCCCCCTTTGCCTGGGGTAACCCCGGCCACGACCTGGGTGCCGTATTCCAGCATCTGCTGGGTATGGAACTGGCCTTCCCGGCCGGTGATCCCCTGCACGACCACGCGGGTGTTCCGATTGATCAGGATGCTCATGGGGTTCGCTCCTCCGGAAAGAGTGATCAGGAACGCTGCCAGATCTTTCGACCCTCGCGCATGGCAATCCAGACCAGGGAACCAGGCTGCTGGGACAGATCCCGGACCTCACCCTCCGTATAGACAAAGATCTCCAGGGGCAGTCCGAGGCGAAGAGGTGTGTATCGCAGAGCCCGGTCGGTGAAAGGCTCCTGCGCTTCCCGCACGACCACCAGCAGATCCACATCGCTCCCCGGCCACTCTTCGCCCCGCGCATAGGAGCCAAAGAGCCATACCTCCTGCACCTCCGAAGCAGGCTCGATCACTTCCCTCAGCCATCGTTCCAGGCCGGCCCATACCTGCTCCCGATCAACTTTCCATATCCGAACGGACATAATTCAAAATCTCCTCTGCAAGCCGGATTGCCTCCAGAGCCTCTCGACGGGTATACAGCTCGGAAGGCGCGCCGGCGGGATGAGCGTTCGGGTAGCGGGGGCCGATGTAATACTTATCGAGGATGCGAGCCGCCTCCAGGAGATCCTCCGGGATCGTTTCACCAAGCTGCTCCAGCAGCAGGCGCACCGAGTGACCCCAGGCGATCTGGTTCCGCTTCAAATACAAAGCCTTCAGTGCTTCTTCAGCCGCCTGCTGCGCCGCAAAGCAGGCCCAGGCGTAATCCTCCAGCCGGGCGCTTTCCTGGGCATGGCGCAGATCCGCCTGGGCCTGCTTCCACCAATCCCGCCAGCGGTTCATCCCGCCCTCCGCCTCGAGAGATCATCCCGGGCCGCCTCCATCCTCCGCCAGGCGCACAATTAGCTGAGCGGCCTCCACCAGCGTGGCCGCTGTGTGGAGAGCAACCCCCTGGGCTCCCTGGAGGATGGCCCGTCCCTCCTCTTCATTGGTGCCTACCAGCCGGACAACCACGGGCACCCGTGGGCGGACCATCTCAAAGGCCGCGAGCATCCCCCGGGCCACCTCATCGCAACGGGTGATCCCGCCGAAGATGTTAATCAACACGGCCTTCACGTTCGGATCGGAAAGGATCAGCCGCATAGCGGCGGCCACCCGTTCCGCGCTGGCCCCACCCCCGATGTCCAGGAAGTTGGCCGGACGGCCGCCGTAGAGCTGGATGATATCCATGGTCGCCATCGCCAGGCCAGCTCCGTTGACCATACAGCCAATGTTCCCATCCAGCTGCACATAGCTGATCCCATACTTCCGGGCTTCCCGCTCCGTGGGGGTCTCCTCGTCCTCATCCCGCATGGCCGCCAGATCGGGATGCCGGAACAGGGCGTTGTCGTCGATGATCACCTTGCCATCCAGGGCCAGCAGCGCCGGCCCGGGCACCACGGCCAGCGGATTGATCTCCGCCAAAGTGGCATCGTTCTCCTCAAAACAGCGATAGAGGCCCAGGGCGATCTGCGCGAAGGAGGGCCAGAGGGCGCGATCCAGACCGATCCCGGCGGCCAGGGTACGGGCCTGATATTCCCGCAGGCCCAGCTCCGGTTCGACCAGCACCCGCACGATCTTCTCCGGGGTGGCCCGGGCGACCTCCTCGATGTCCACACCGCCCGCTGAGGAGGCCATGGCCACCACCCGACGCCGGGCCCGGTCGATGGTCAGGCCCAGGTAGAGTTCCGCCTGGATCTCCGCGGCTTCGTCCACGAGGACGCGGCGCACCGGCAGGCCCTTCAGGGTCATGCTGAGGATCTGCTCGGCGACCTGCTCCGCCTCCTCGGGAGTGCGGGCCAGGCGGATCCCACCTGCCTTCCCCCGCCCGCCCACAAGGACCTGTGCCTTCACCACCACCGGCTTCCCCAGCTCCTTCGCGATGGCGCGGGCCTCCTCCGGACTGGTCGCCACCTTCCCCCGCGGGATGGGGATGCCGTAACGCGCGAAGAGCTGCTTGGACTGGTATTCGTGGAGCTTCATTCGTTTTCCCTCCGCTGAGAGCTGGATGTCTGGGCATGCAGATGATGGAGGAATTTCTGAAAAGGGTTTCCGGTTTCACAGATCCACCCCCTCCTCCTCAATGCGGCGGAGCAACCGCGGGGCATCATGAATCTCCTCCACCGGAACCAGGTCCACGTGGAACTCAGGGGCCAGGTCTGCGATGGCCGCCTCGGCTTCCCCCCGGCGCTCCGGCGGGATGCCCTCCACCGCCAGATCAATGTCGGAACGCTCACGGAACCAGGGGGTCGGCAGGGAACCAAAGACCCGCACCCGACGGGCGCCGAAGCGGGATTTCAGCAGCTCGGCCGCCGCTCGGGCCACCGCCCAGGCGCGTTCCTGACGCTGCGCCCGGCGCGCCGCTTCCTCCGCCCAACGTCGCTGCCAGAATTCCCGATAACGCTCGATTTCTTCAGGCGTCAAATCAGCGGCTGTCTTCGGCATCCCGTATCCTCGGGGAAAACCTCAGACCATAACGTCATGGAGTTCGATGGGAGCTGGCATGGCCTTCTTCCCCAGGTTTTTGGCCTTCTCTCACTCCCCGTGGCTCAGGGGCCGTGGGGAGGGAGGATAAGACAAAAGGGAAAGAAGGGAAAGCAGGTCAGATGCGACCCGATCCGAATTATAACACGTGATTCTCTTCACGATTTGCCTGCTTCAGGATCCCTTTCAGGAGCATGGTTGTTTTCAGCAGCCCCTGATTATGGTTGCGGAACTTGAAAGGCCATCACCCGGTGCCCCCCGGCATCTACCACCCAGACTCGCCCATCCGGACCGATTGCGATCCCCTGGGGGAGCCCGAAGGAAGCGGCATCCTCCCCATACTGGCCGAAGCTGAGCAGCGGATCGCCCTGCTCGTTGAACACCAGGACCCGGAAACCTGTAGGGTCCGTCGCGAAAATCCGTCCTCGCGCATCGACCGCCACATGCGGCTTGTTCGTAACCGAGGGGTCCAGCCAACCCGCGATCTCCCAGGCCCGGACCGGCGTTCCATCGGGCATGAAGATCTGGATCCGCCGGTTCCAGGTATCCGCGACGACCAGACGGCCGTCCAGGAGGGCGGCGATGCCAACCGGTTCATCCAGCCGACCGGGCAGGACCCCTGGTCCGCCCCAGGCTTCCAGAAACCGGCCATCCGGCGTGAACACCTGAATCCGCTTGTTGCCGGTATCCGTGACGTAGAGACGATCCCCCACAACGACCAGATCCCGGGGGCCGAAAAAGAGACCGGGGTTCTCCTGTGGATCCTGAGACGCCTGAGCGAACCCTCCCCAGGCCCGGAGGAAGCGACCATCGGGGGTGAATTGCTGGATCCGATGGTTCCAGAGATCCGCTATATACACCGAACCATCCGGGGCTACGGCGATGCCCCACGGCTCATTGAACTGCCCGGCCCCCAGCGGCATCGGCCCTGCCCCATCCGGGTCCACGCACCCTGGCTGGCCGCTCTCATATAAGGCACAGAAGGACCCCCAGGCGCGCAGGAAGCGCCCATCGGGGGCGAAGGCCTGCACGCGATGGTTCCCACCGTCCGTGATGTAGATGGTCCCATCCGGCCCAATGGCCACGTCATGGGGCGTGTTGAAGCGACCGGGCTCAACGCCGAACCCTCCGATAACCACCGTGGCGGTGATCACCTGACGGACTTTGGCATAAGGGTCCGTTTCCGCCGGGGCCACAGCTTGCTGTGGGCGCAGTGGCCAGGCCTTCGCCGCCACGTCTTTTCGAATGAAGAGCTTGAAATCATGCGCCAGCGGCCAGGTATCGATCCGATGTTGCTTCCCGGTGATCTGATCATAGCGCGTGTAATCGCGATTCCAGAAGATATCCCAGAGCGCTGCCCGGCGTTCCGGATCCAGGAGCCAGCGCCTCAGCCGCTCCCAGGTGAGCTCCCGATAGTCCTCCATCGGCCACCAGATCAGATGGTATTGATAGGCTTCGTGGGTGTTCCGAAGGACATTTTCTACCTTATACCAGTTGGCGCTGCCCACGATGACAATCGGCGACTCCAGGTCCTCGCGGCGAGGGTTTTCCCCGAAGTAGCGCTGCCGCCAGTCGCGGAGATACCAGGAGAACGGCCAGGAGCTATCGTTATCGTAGGCCACCACCACCTGATCCCGACCGATGGCCCGGGCGACCTCCTCGATCTGCTGCATCGCGATCTTCACCCCTGGCCCGCCATGGGCGTAAACGCCGTGCTCGAGGGCCAGATCATAGTTGATGAAGCTGAACCGCCAGGCAACGCGCAGGGTCGCAAAAACCAGGACGATCAGGCCCGCCAGGGCGAAGGATTGCAGGAGGCCGGAGAAACCGATGCGGGGGCGAAGGTAAATCCAGACCCCCAGGATGATCCCCATGCCCAGCGCGGCCGCGATCGCCTGGTTGGCCGCTATCAGCGATTCCAGGGTCGCGGTCCGGAGCGCGAGACGGGCCTGAGGCCAGGCCGCGAGCAGGCCCAGGAGGGCAGCCACGAAGGGGAAGACCAGCAGGGCCGCGATCACGCCCCCACCCCGCCACCATCGCCGCCAGTCCAGGATCCCCAGAGTATCCTGAAGGAAAACGGCCGAGAGGAGGATCATCGGCACCGTCAGATGGACAGTCAGCCAGGGCATCTTCTCCCCGGCCAGCGTGTAAGCTACCCACGACAGAACCACCCAGGCGCTCAGGAAGCCCCGGAACGCCCACCCCAGGCGGTCCGGGATCGGGGCGTCCGCGACCCATCGCCCCAGGTAATACCCCAGAGCCAGGAGGGAGAGCAGCATCGGCATGAATTCATACATCGGAGCGATCACAAAATAGTAGAAAAGCGGCTGGCTCCCCCGCTGGACACACTGCTGGGCCAGCCAGTAGCCCAGGGAGCCGAGGTAACCGGTGGCGATGCCCGCTCCGTTGGTGAAAAACGTCGTGAACAGGGGAAGCGAGATCCCGAAGAAGATCCCGAGAATCATAGGCCAGCGGCCCGGATCCCAGGCCATCCCGATCCCGGTGCTCAGAGCCCCGAAGACCAGGAACAGCACCAGGACCCGGATCATTTCCTCAGTGACCCCGCTGAACGCCCCGCTTTCAAACAGAGACATCGAGGCGAACGGTCGACGGGCCAGCAGGAGGGAGACCGGGTTCAGCCAGACCAGGCCCGCGGCCGGAAGCATCCACAGGCTGAGCCCGCCGATGACCATCATCAGGTCAAAGGCGGGTTGCTCCCGCAATCGATCGCGTCCCCATCGCCCGACCAGCACCCAGGCCAGGACCCCGATCCCGGCCAGGGCTCCCAGCCCTCCGGCCAGGGCCATCCATTGTCCGTGCACCGGGATGTTCTCCGGCCGACACACAAAGGCCCCGGGGATCGGCTCCCGCCCGGATTCCAGCCCGAACAGCATGACCCCGCCGCCGAGGAGGAGCAACCCCGTTCCCAGCCCCAGCCACCATCGATCCTCGCGGGCGCATCGAGGATCCTGCAAGACCACCACGCTCCAGGCCAGGAAGAGCAGGGACCCGAAGATGGCAAGATAGATAAATGCGGCCTCCATGGTGGTGTAGAACAGCGCGATCACCGCCGCCAGGCCGTACAGCCAGCGGACCTCCCGCGTTTCCAGATAGGCGAAGATCATCCAGACCGTGAGGACCGCCCACAGGGCCATCAGGCCCTCATCCCGGATATACCGGCTGTGATACAGGATCATGGGGGAGATCAGGAAGAAGAGGGAGGCCAGGAGGCTCCCCCACCGTCCGAGCCAGCGGCGCATGAAGAGCGGGAGCATCACCAGAGCGATCCCCGCCAGGGCCACGGGAAGCCGGCCGGAGAAATCGTCGGCCCCGAACAGGAGATAGGCCAGGGCATCCAGGTGGAACTTCAGGGGGCCATGCATGAGGGGAGTATGCTGAAAGCCATTGCCCCGAAACAGCTGCCAGGCGTAATAGACGTGCAGGCTTTCATCGTGGCTCATCACCCGATCGCCCAGGCGCCACAGGCGGGTGAACGCCGCGGCGGCAAACAGCGTTGGATAAGCCCAGCGCTCCAGCGGCGAAAGATCCGCCCACAGCGCTCGCCATCGGGATGGCGAAGAAGGCACCGCTATCTCTGCCATGCCTCGCTGGTGCTCCGCAGAGGATCCAGAACCGGAAGCGGATTATAACACGATTCGCATGCCGCGATGGCTGTTCACGGTACTCGAACCCACAACACCGTCCGACGCTCGATTGACCCCGCTCCCCTTCGATCCACAATGGCCGGAAACAGCCGTCCGACCCACCGATTGGGCTCCAGTGGAACCGGCATGCTCTCCGGGACAAGCCACACGTCTCCGATCTCCAGGGCTGGCGGACGGCGGTAAACAGCGACCTCGAATCCGCGGAGGGTCCACCGCCAGAAGGTTTCCTCCTCTTCGGCCACCACCACCACGGAAAGCCCGCCGGGCCATCCATGCCGGCGCATCGCTTCCTTTCGCAGCGCGTCCACGACGTCCCGCACGGCCGGTGCGGCCATCTCGAAAAGGGAGAGCCCGGGAACCGGATCCACCTGCCGTACCAGGGCGGCGGCCCCGGCCATCTGACCCATGCCCAGCGCGAGGGCGAGGGCCCCTGCGATTCCCAGCGCCGGGGGGTTTCGAATCCAGGATCCCTGGAAGGGGCCTTCCGGAACAGAGATCCGCTTCCCACCGCCCTCTTCCCAATCCAGGGAATCCTTCTTTCCCTCCATCCTCAACAGGCCTCCTGAGATCCAGATCCCGACCCCCAAAAGCCCCAGCACGCCGATGAGGACCAGCCAGCGGGCCTCCCCGGCCTCTCCTCGGAGATTCATAAAAGCCGTTATCGTGCCCAGCCCGATCCCACCCATCCCGGCCACCTCAAGAACCGCCGTTCGCTGCGACCGCCAAACCGGCTCCGCCGCTTCCCAGATCCATTGCACCGTGGAACCAGCCAGCACAATCCATGGGATGAGCGCCACAGCATATTCGGTGAATGGAGCACTGAAGCGGATGAGCTGTAAACCGATCCCTATCCCCGCGGCCATGATCAGCGCCGTTCCGAAACGATCCCGCCGGCGGATGGCCAGAATCCCCCCAGCCAGCCCCAGCGTTAGGGTCAGCAGCTCCCCGCGGAGGAAAGCCTGCATCGTCTCCCACCATGCCGGAAGGCCCTCCAGCGTGAAGCCCGCAAGCCACGCGGAGAGGCCATCCACCGTCTCCCTTGCTCCGCTTCCCCGCCATCCCCCCCAGGCGCCGACCAGCAGGGCCGTTAATCCGAAAAGCCCAAGGATCTTCCAGCGGGGGAAAGCGGTCTCCGGCGGATCCAGCCAGACAACCGGAAGGAGCATCAGGCACCCGGTCCAGAAGGCCGGACCAGCCGCGGCACCCACTCCCAGGGCGATCCCTAAACCGATCCAGCGGGAAGAGGGCGAGGCGCGCCATAAGGCCAGGGCCGCCGCCAGCGCCGCTGCGGCGGCGCTTCCGCCATCCAGGAAGCGGGAGGCCATCAGCGCAATGGGGGAAACGGCCCAGAGCCAGGCTGCCCCCATTGCCCCCGCCAGGCCGATGGGGCGCAGGATCCCCCACAGGGCCACCACGACCATGGCGCCTGCCAGCGCGGCCCCCGAACGCATCCATCCCTCATCGGGCCCAAAGATCGCAAAAACCGTGGCGTTCCAGCCGGCCAGCAGCGGGCTTCCCCCAGAAGGCAAGTCACCGCCGCGCCATGCCGCCCATGCCTGGGCCGCCTCCCCGGGAGTGGCCGGGCGGAGCCCCAGGTTCCATCCCCGAAGCAAGAGCGCCAGGACGAAGAGCCCCCCGAGGAGCAGCGCTTCCAGCCATCGGCGCTCATGAAACCCTTCTTTCATTCGCGCCTCCGATAGATCACGGTTTCTCCACTTCGGAAAACCGGATCCATCAATCGCTCGAACTTCTCCAGGGCCTGTGGGGGGAATTCCTGTCGTTCCGTACGGCCAATGATGACATAGATGATCCTATACTTCTCCATAAGCCTCCGGGTGTACTCGAGGTCCAGAGAGCGCCAGAGGATCTCCAGATCAGGCTCGCGACGGGCCATTTCCACGTAAGAACCCCGCCATTGATGCTCGTGGCCGGCCCATCCCAGCACGGTCGGCAGGCCGGTATGAGCGGCGAAGCGCCCGAACTCCGGCTGGAAGGAGATCCCATGCCATCCGGGAGCCTCCAGGATCACCGGCGTCCCCTGGACATGCTGATTCAACCATTCGATGGCTGTTAGATCATCGGGGGTCCACCGGGCGAGGTAAGCATAGCCGTCCAGGGTCGGCGGCCGGGCGAAGGATTCCGCCTTGATGGGGATCATCAGGGCCGGATAGAGCGCCGATAGCGCGATCATGCTGCCGAACAACCCGGCCAGCAGCGGGCGCGCGCGTCCTCCCCGTTCCCACAGCGCGCCCATCCCCCAGGCCAGGGCAATGCTCCAGAGCACCCATGTCTGATAATAAAACTTAAAGACTGTGTTCATGCGAGTGCCGAAGAAATCCCTCAGGAAGACGAACTCCACCGCCCAGGCTAACACGCTTCCCCAAACCATGAGCAAGCCCACGAACGCAGACGCCTCCCGGCTCCCTCGACGCCAGAGCGTGCTGACCCCAACGGCCATCCCGGCCAGCAACATGGGCACCCATGGCCCGCTTCCAGGGAACGGCTTCCCGTTCACCAGCACCTGGCCATCGAACAATCGCCCATACACCCAGGGCCCCAGCGCCTCCAGCGAAACCGGTACTCCGGGCAGGGGGAGCTGGATCGCCCGCGCCAGCTCATAGAGGCCCACCAGCAACCCCACTGGCACCAGCCCCAGGCCCAGAACGCCTATCAGCACCTGCTTTCCCCAGCGCTCCAGATCCCCCTTCCCACGACGGGAGGCTTCCACCAGCAGCAAGAGGATGAGGCCCGTTACCTGAAAACCGAACATCACCAGAAACTGCGGCAGACGGGTCCCGTTATACAGATTGGGGAGGAACCCGCTGGCCTGGGAGCGGAAACCCAGATAGAACGGCAGATACAGCAACACCCCGAGCCCCAGAACGCCCCCCGCCAACCCGACGATCTCCCACTGGAAGGAAGCCAGCGGGCGCCCCGCGCTCCATGCGCCCAGCGCCCAGGCTGTCAGCAGGAGGCCCGTGTAAATGGGGAAATCCCAGGTGTTCAGGAAAGCCAGCCCTCCAAAGACGATCGGCAGGATCCAGAACGGCGGGCCATGGTCCTGAAGGAAACGCAGGAAGGCCATCCATTCCCGAAGGGAGGAAAGGCCGGGGAACCGCCGGGCGGTCTGGAAGGCAGCCAGGGCCAGCCCAATGGCCGTTAATGTGAAGGGCAGCGCCAGCACATGGGGGTGCAGATCCCCCAGCAGGAAACTGAATTGAGGAAACTCGTCGATGACCTCCTGGTGCTGGCCATCGGGCGTATAATCCCGCACCACCCGGGAGGCCCGCCACCACGCCCACACCCGGTTCGGAGGGGGCCAGCACGAGGGCCAGGATCGAGGCGCAGGAGGCTCGTTCAGCTCCGGGATATCCAGCCAGGCCCAGAAGCCCGGATCCCGAATCCAGCCGCATGAGTGGGCCAGGTCCAGGATCGCCTCGCCGTTTCCGGCCAGGCCGACCCAGAAGGCGCTCAGCAGGGCCACCGTCCGGGCGGCTCGGGAGCGTTCCGGACGGTAGAAGGACCAGAGGTTCCATCCCAGGCCGGCGGCTGCAAGCAGGGTAAGCGCGAACCAGGAGGAAACCCCGAGGTTGAACGTGAAGCGGGTTGAAAGGCCGGAAAGTTCGGTAAGGAATCCCAGGATGATGTAGCCGAAGTAATAGTAGCTGATAGCGAAGCCGGACAGCCAGGGATCATGAGGGGGGAAACGCTCCGCCCGGACCACCGCGTTCAGAAAGGCCAGCTCCATCGGCTTCTCGGTGTAGGTGATCTCGGGATTGTAGGCCCGGAAGAGAGTCCAGCCGAGGAAAGCGACGAGGAACAGGAGCTCGTAGAACATCGCCAGACCGGAATGAGCCCGAAGCCAGCGCCAGGGGGATTCGCCGGATCGCTGGGCCAGCCAGAGCCCCAATCCCAGAGCCAGCCCCCACGCGGCCAGGGCTCCTCCCCGCGAGGCCGGAAGAACCCCCAGGCTTCCCCCCCACCACCAGAGGAAGCTCATAATCAGGAGTCCCAGGGGGCGAGCCAGGGCCAGCCCGCGATCAGGGAGGGGGCGGAATATCGTGAACGCCAGGGGCCAGGCCGATGCGCCGATGAGGAACAGCAATAGCCACCAGAGAACAGCTGGAACCATTCGCTACCGCCAGCGGTAGGGGATGCCTGAGTGGATTCGCATGGCCAGATTGGGCGGACAGAGCGGGATCACCGGAGCCGGAGAGCATGAAAAAGCGGGGGCCTTTTGGATCTCGCAGGCCCCCGCTGACCGGCAACTTGCTTAGCCCATCAGGGTCGCCCGCAGCCCTTCCATGCGGGCCCGGACACTACCATCCACGATGCGATCGCCAACCCGGATGACCAGTCCGCCCAGGATCGTGGGATCCACCCGGAAGAGCACATCGCCCGTGAGCTCCAGGCGGTCGGAAAGCTCTTTCCGGATGTTTTGCTTCTCCTCCTCTTGCAACGGGATCGCGCTGATGACCTCCACCCGATCCCCTTTCAGCCCACGGAGCTCCTCCAGGACCTTCGGAGGAACGGTTGTAAAGAACTCCTGGATCAGACGCCGGTGACGCGATTCATCCAGCGCGTCACTCACGACCCGATGGGCCGCGGCCAGGGCAAGGGCCGCGATCTGCATGCGCAGCTCGCCGAGGACCCGCTCCCGTTCCCGCTCCGCCTCCTCACGGGCGATCTCAAGAAGGCGCTGGGCCTCCGCCCGCGCCTCAGAGAGGATCTGGGCGCGCTGCTGTTCAGCCTGGCGGACGGCCTCCGCGACGATCCGCTGGCGCTCGGCCAGCGCTTCCTCCAGGATCCGCTGGCGCTCCGCCTGCATGCTCGCCCGCAACTGCTCCGCCGCCTTTGCATCCTCCAGCCCCTTTTCGATCAGCGCCCGCCGTTCCTCCAGCGCTTTCAGCACCCGTGGGAAGACGAGCCGGGACAGGAGGAACCAGATCAGCAAAAAGTTGATGATCTGAGCGATCAAATAAATTGGATTGATCCCAAGGGCCTCCAATGCCAGCCTCCCGAGCCGTGGGAATAAACAGGGATCAGGCGACGAACTTCAACAGCAACGCCACAACCAGCGCGTAAATCGCGATCGCCTCCGCGAAGGCGATCGCCAGGATCATGTTCAGCTGAATCTGAGGCGTCGCCTCCGGATTGCGTCCGATCGCCTGCAGCGCCCCGCTGGCGAGAAGACCGATTCCAATCCCGGGGCCCAGCGCTCCCAGACCAATCGCCAGACCAGCACCCAGCACACTCAAAGCCTGTGGCGAGAGGATTTCCTGAGCCAGAATCAACCCCAGCATCTTCAACCTCCTGAGCGAGTTTAGGATTTATTGGATTTAGGAGTTTCGGTTGAGCCGGTAGTCTACGGCCTCCCGCTCAACCCTCGAGATTTTTCTCTCCCTCTCCGCGGCCATCCCGGTCGCCGAGAGGAGAGGGGAATCTGCTGCTCTGGAAGCGGGCAAGGCAACAGGTCACCTAATGGTGGCCTTCCGAGTGTCCCTCCCCCCCATGCCCGGCTGTCGCCAGGGCGATAAACACCATCGTGAGCATCATAAAAATGAAGGCCTGGATGAGCCCGACGAAGATCTCCAGACCGTAAAAGACCGCCGGGATTAAAAGAGGGAGCAGGAACATCATGATCCCCAGCAACACATGGCCGGCGAAGATGTTGCCGAACAATCGGAATGAGAAAGAGAGCACCTTCGCCACCTCGCTGATCAGCTCCAGCAAACTGACCAGGAACTCAATGACCCCCATGAAACCGCGGCGGAGGGCCCTGACGTTAAAGAACTTCCAGAAGTAGCCCGGCCCCAGAGCGCGAACGCCCCACACCTGGACCATGAACACGGCCACCAGCGCCAGCCCGATGGTGAAGTTCAGATCCGTGCTGAGCGCTCGAAGATAGGGAACCAGAACGAAACCCTCGGTCTTCGCCTCGCTGGGCTCCCCATGGCCCTCCGCCTCATGACCGGCTGCCTCCGCCGGGGCCGCTGCCGGCTCCGCCGTGAGCAGGGTGAACGGCCCCCAATGGATCACCGCATAGCCCTCTCCATGGCCGTGAGCCGGCTCTACCTTCCCAATGGAATCGAACCCCGGGAGCAGGCCCATCCAGTTAGCGGTCAGCACCATCAGGAAGATCGAAGCCACGAGGGGAAATACCTGCCGGGCCCGGTGGCCCAGCACCACCTTCGCCAGGTTCTCATAGAGCGCCTCGACCAGGAACTCGAAGAGATTGACCAGGATCCCCAGCCCTCGAACGGGGGGTGGAAGAGGCCCCGCCCGCCGGGCCGCCACAAGGCCCAGCCCCAGCACCACCAGATCTACCAGGACCATTGCGACCATTGTATTCGTGAGCGGAGCGCCGAAGAACAGCGGCCCGGTCAAGGGCTCTGGCTTCACCAGGATCACCGGGAGAACAGCCTTCAATGGTTTCCCATTGATGGGGAGCCCCTGCCCCAGCGTACCGAAGAAAAGAGAGGTCCCCAGCACGAACCCCAGGATCAGGGGCATCACCACCAGCGTCTGGAAGTAGCGGATCACCCGGGTGTCTCGCAGGCCCCACAGGACCAGCGCGATCACCAGGGCATCAATGAGAAGGATCCCGATCAAGCCCGTCGCGGAGGCCAGGAACGTCGCCCCGGCCCCTCGCAGGAGATCCCCCAGGCTGCCCAGTAACCAGAAGGCCGCCTGCCCTCCCACCCCACATGAGAGCAGGGCGATAAGTCCGAGCAGCAAATAGGGGCCCATCCGTCGGATCAGTTTGCCCATCGCCGTGATCGAACCTCCTCTCAGGATGGATATTCCTCTGATGAGCGGGAGGAACTGGATTCCGGCCTCTCCGGCTTCGGGGGTCGCTCTATGCGAAACTGTGAAGCTGCCGTCATCGCCGCACGGACCATCACCACCAGTCCCAGGGCTGCGCCCATAATCATACACGCCGCAGTAAGCACGGGCCGGGTCCCCAGACGGAGATCCAGCCAGAGCCCACACAGCATCGCCCCCACCACCGCCACCACGGGGATAAAACCGATCTGAGAGAGCGCCCCCGCCAGCGCCAGATTCCAGATCCGAATCCACCAGCGCCCAGGCGTTTTCATCGTCACCCTTTGTCTGTCCCTCTCATTACAAAAAGCGACCTTAATATGATACCTTCCCCCTTGTGTTTCTGACAAGGGCCAACCCCGAAAATCCGCCTCCGGACACCGCTTTTTGGAGAGATGACGACTCTAAAAAGCCTGAGCCGCCATCTGGGCCAGCAGATAAAGCGGATACACCAGCACCGTCAATAACAACACCCCTGCCACCGTGAACCACAACGTGAATCGGGCAGGGCGGGAGATCCAGACCGGCTTTTCCTCCTCTGGCGAGCGGTCCACATACATGGCTCGAGCGACCATAATGTAGTAGTAAAACGCGATCATCGCGTTGAGCACCCCGGCGATGGCCAGCCAGAGCAGACCGCTCTCAATTGCCGCCGCAAAGACGAACAGCTTGGCGAAGAAGCCGACCAGCGGCGGGATCCCTCCGAGGGAAAGCAATGCAGCCAGCATGGCCATGGCCAGCCCCGGCGAGCGCCGGGAGAGCCCGGCCAGATCCCGGATCTCCTCGCTTCCCGTTACGTTGGTCATGATGACCGCGACGGCGAAGGCGGCGATGTTCGTCAGGGTGTAGATCCCCAGATAGAAGATCGAGGCGGCGACCCCCAGCGGGCTGGCCGCAGCGACCCCGATCAGGATATAACCGGCCTGGGCGATGCTGGAATACGCCAGCAGCCGCTTGAGGTTCCGCTGCGGGATGGCCAGGAGGTTCCCCACGGTCATCGTGACAAAAGCGAGGGCAGCCATAATCGCCACCCAGTTCCCCTGGGCCGTTGGGAACGCCTCGATCATGGCCCGGATCAGGACCGCGAAACCGGCTGCTTTGGAAGCCACAGAGATGAAAGCGGTCACGGGTGTCGGTGCTCCTTCATACACATCAGGGGTCCAGAAGTGGAAGGGCACCGCGGAGACCTTAAAGCCGAAACCCACCAGGATCAGCAGGAGGGCGGCCATCACCGCGGGGGCGGGTAACCCGGCCAGGGCCTGGGCGATACGGGCGTAGGCGATCTCGCCGGTGAAACCGTAAACCAACGCCAGACCGTAAAGCATGATTGTGGAACTGAAGACGCCGAACAGGAAATACTTTAACCCGGCCTCTGCCGACCGGGGCGTATCTCGCAGATATCCCGCCAGCAGATAAAGGGCGATCCCCACCGTCTCCAGCGCCAGATACAGCGTTACCAGATTGACCGCCGCCCCCATCAATCCCATCCCAAGGATCGAGATGAGCAGGAGCGTGTAATATTCGCCGCTCTGGCGAAGCGGGCGGAAATCCATCGAGATGGCCACGGTGAGGATCCCGGAGAGCAGGAAGATGATCCGGAACAGCATGGCCGCCAGATCCGCCCGCACGGAGCTGCCGAATGCCTCATAGGGGATGGCGATCCCGCCGGCTAACTGGGCTGCCTGGATCACCGTCACCACCAGGGTCGCCACCATCCCACCGATCGCCCAGTAGCCCAGCTCCCGCTTGCGCCCTTCCGGAAGCCAGGCATCCACAGCCATCATGAGAGCGGCCGCCAGCACCAGCACGATCTCCGGCAGGACCGACCAGAGATGCGCCCACCACGATAACGCCATCGGTCATCCCTCCTCTACGCGCGCTGAGCTCTTTAACGGATGGAGGCAACCATCGCTCCCTGGAGCAGGGCAACAATGGGCTCCACACCGGTCTGGATCATATCCGTCATGATCCGCGGGAACACACCGATCAGAACGAACCACACCGCCAGGGTGACGATCGCAACCTTATCCAGGGCGGTGACATCCTCCACGTGCGGATAGCGCTCCCGATTCAGCTCCCCGAAGAAGGTAGCCTGAAGGGCCCGCAGGATATAGGCGGCGGACAGGGCGATGCTGGGCGCCGCCAGGATGGCCACCCAGGGATACCACCAGGCAGTATCCCGCGCGGCCCATATCCCGGCGAAGACCTGGAACTCCGCCACGAACCCGGAGAAGCCAGGCATTCCCATCGCCACCAGGCCGCCCAGAATGAAGCCCAGCGTCGCCATTGGCATGGCCCGGGCAAATCCGCCCAGATGAGCCAGGTAACGGGTGTGTGCCCGATCATAGACCATCCCCACCGTCGCGAACAGAATGGCCGCCATCACCCCATGGGAGAACATCTGGAGGACCGCCCCGGTCAGCCCGGTCACGTTCATCGCCGCGAACCCGATGGTCACAAAGGCCATATGGCCGATACTGGAGAAGGCGATCACGTATTTCAGGTCTTCCTGCACCAGCGAGATCGCGGCGGAATAGAGAGCGGCGACGACGGCTAAAAAGACCACCACCGGCAGCCAGTAAACCGCTCCTCCCGGCATCAGCTCGATCCCCACCCGCAACGCGCTGTAGGCGCCAACCTTCATCACCACCCCGGCCAGGAACATGGAACCCGCCGTCGGCGCCGCCGAGTGACCATCCGGCACCCAGTTGTGGAACGGCCACAGGCCCGCTGTCACCGCGAAGCCCAGGAAAACCGGAAGGAACCAGAGATAATCGAAGCGCACCGCCTGTCCAAACACCTCCACCGTCCGGGCGAAGGCCCCCCGGGCGGCCAGCTCCCGAAGCACATCCATATCGAAGGTACGGACGGGGGAGACAAAATAGAGGGCTAAGGCGCCCACCAGGGCGATGATGGAGCCTACCAGGGTATAGAGGACCAGCTTCATCGCCGCGTATTCTTTGCGGGTGGAGCCCCAGATCGCGATCAGGAAATACTTGGGGAAAATCGCGATCTCATAAAAGAAGAACAACAGCACCAGGTTCCGCGCCACGAAGACCCCCATGATGCCGCTGGCCAGGAGCAGCATAAAGGCAAACAACTCGTGGGGGCGATCCTCGATGTTCCAGGACACCAGCACCCCGGTGAAGAGCACAAGGGCGGAGAGCAGCACCAGGGGAAGGCTCACACCATCCACGCCAACGTAATAATGGATGCCCAGCTGAGGAAGCCACGAGATCCGCTCCACAAACTGATACCCTCCAGCTGCCCGGTCGTAGGCCAGAAACGCCCAGAGGGCCAGCAGCAGCGTGAAGCTGGAGACTGTGGCCGCGAACACCCGCGCCGCTTCTTTCCGCTGGCGCGGGATAAGCAACAAGACCAGAGCCCCGATCAGGGGCGTGAATACGATGAAGCTGAGAATCGGGATCGGCACTGCTGGGATCGTCATCCCTCACGCTCCTGAGACAGGAATGGACAGGGCATTGCGCAACGCGTCTATCCAAACAATTGCATCAGCGCTGCGTTCAACGTCGGCACAATCCATGCCGGCCACAGGCCGGTGAGCAGCATGAAAAACATAAGGGGTGCCAGCGCCAGGACCTCCCGGGCGTTGATTTCGGGGAGACGCGCCCAGCGAGGGTTCAGCGGCCCGTGGAGCACTTTCTGAATTGCCTTCATAATGAAGGCCCCGGTGATCAGGAGCCCCAGCATCGCGATGGCCGTCAAGGCGGTGAACACCGGCCAGGAGCCCTGAACCACCATATACTCCGCTACGAACCCGGCCAGGCCGGGCAGGCCGACCGAAGCCATCGCGCAGTAAATCAGAATTCCCCCATATACGGGCATCCGCGTCCACAGCCCACCGTAAGCTTCCAGATCTCGTGTATGGGTCCGATCGTAAACCACCCCCACGAGGGCGAACATCGCCGCCGAGGAGAGCCCGTGGGCGAACAGTTGCAGAGCGGCCCCATTCACCGCGATCAGCGCATAATCCCGGATCGACGGGTTGCCCAGGGCATAGCCCGCCACGGCGATCCCCAACACCACAAAGCCCATATGGTTCACCGAGGAGTAAGCCACCAGTCGCTTGAAGTCCCGCTGACCCAGCGCGGCGTAGGCGCCAAAGACAATGGCCGCCGTCGCAAGAAGGGCCAGGGCCATCGCGAAGCGGGCGGATTCCGCGGGGAAGAGCGGGAAAACGATGCGCAGGAAACCATAGGCGCCCAGCTTCAACAGGATCCCGGCCAGGATCATGGAGCCCGCCGTCGGGGCCTCCGTATGGGCATCCGGCAACCAGGTGTGGAAAGGCCACACCGGGACCTTAATGGCGAAGGCGATGACGAAGGCCCAGAAGACGATCGCCTTCACCACCTCCATCGGAACCCCCAGTAGAGTCCCCTGGAGGGCCGGCCAGCGCCGGCTGACCTCCAGCAGATCGAAAGTCCCCCCCTGGGTGCCCCCCAGAGCCGCCCAGATCAGCTGGATGCCCAGCAGGAGACCGAGGGATCCGGCCATGGTATAGAGAATGAACTTTAAGGCCGCATAATGCCGCCGTTCCGGCGCCCCCCAGTTGTTGATCAGGAAATACATGGGCACCAGCCCCAGCTCCCAGAACAGGAAAAACAACAGGAGGTCCAGGCTGACGAAGACCCCCAGGATCCCGGTCTCCAGAGCCAGGAAGAGAGCAAAATAGGTCCGCGGATCCTCCGTGATGTTGAATGAGATCAGCACCCCCAGAGGGGTGAGCAGAGCGGTCAGGAAAATCAGCATGACGCTCAGGCCATCCACTCCCAGGTAGTAGCTGGCGTTCACCTGGGGGAACCACACCGCCCGCTCCACAAACTGGAAGCCGGGGCGGCTGGAGTCGAAGTTCAGCCAGAGCCAGGCGGAAAGGATGAGGGGGATCAGGCTGAAGAAGAGGGCCAGCCCCCGATGCAGACGAACGCTATCCCGCGGGGTCAGGGCGATAATCCCCGCGCCCAGCAAGGGGGTAAACGTGATCAGGGTGAGGATCGGGATCGGATACCCGAAAAGCGTCATCGCTCGCTTCCCTCAGTTGAATGATTCAGGATAAAAGCCCTCTGCTTTCGATTCGAGGCCCCGGCAAGTTTTTATGGAACGGATCAGAACCCCCGCAACATGGGCGCCACCGTGTAAAGAACGATGAAGCCCAGGACACCCAGGACCACCACCAGCAGGTAGTTCTGGACCAGACCGGTCTGCAGGGTGCGCAGTTCACGGCCAGCGGCCTTCACCGCCTCCCCGATCCCATCGCCGATGCCGTTAACGACCACCCGATCGAAGAGGCGAAGAGCACTCCCCATCGACCAGACCGCATCGGCAATCCCATGAAGGAGGCCATCGATGAGCACGCGATCCATGAAGAAAGCCACCGCGCGCTCGGCCAGCCACAGCGTTGGACGGACGAACACAATCTGATAGAGGTCGTCGATATACCAGCGGTTTTTAAGGAAGGTGTAGATGGGCCCGAGGCGGATCAGCGGGTCGGGTTCGCCGACGGCCAGCGGGCGACGGGCGTAAACCGCCCAGCCCAGGAAAAGCCCGGTCAGCGCGATCAGGGAGGAGAGCACAACAGGCACAGGATTGAAGGGCAACGCCTCCGGATGCTCCAGCAAAGTCCCCCCGACGAACTCATGGAACCAGTTACCTCGAGTTAGCGCCGCCAGCACCGGGAATCCCTCCGGCACTCCGACAAAACCGCCGAAGACGGCAAAGAAAGCCAGGAAGACCAGGGGGAAGATCATGGAGCCCGGGCTCTCTTCCGCATGGGCCGCTGCAGGCGTGCGGGGCTCGCCCAGGAATGTCAGGGCGATCTGGCGCATCGTGTAAAAACCGGTCAGGATGGCCGCCGTTGCCAGCAACAGGAAGACCAGCAACGGCAGCAGCTCGCCTTTTTCGAAGGCGCCGTGAAACGCCTCCCCCAGGATCTCATCCTTGCTCCAGAACCCGGCGGTAATCAGCGGGAAGCCCGCCAGGGCCAGCCCGCCCGCCACGAAGGTCCAGAAGGTCACCGGCATACGTCGGGCCAGGCCGCCCATGTTGAACATGTCATTGGGATCGAAGGGCTCCTCGTGGCCATGCCCACGACCGGCGTGATGATGCCCGTGCTCAACGGCGTGAATCACTGAACCGGAGCCCAGGAAGAGCAGCGCCTTAAAGAAGGCGTGAGTGATCAGGTGGAACGCTGCAGCCACATAGGCACCGATGCCCACCGCCGCCAGCATATAGCCCAGCTGGGAGATCGTTGAATACGCCAGCACCCGCTTGATGTCGTTCTGGGCCACCCCCATCGTGGCCGCCATAAAAGCGGTGAAGGCGCCGATGAGCGCCACCACCCAGAAAGCGGTCTCCCCACCCAGGCCATGCTGAGCCGCCTGGAGCAGAGGGAACATCCGGATAGTCGTGTAGACGCCTGCCGAAACCATCGTGGCGGCGTGGATCATCGCGCTGACCGGGGTAGGACCTTCCATGGCATCCGGCAACCACACATGAAGCGGGAACTGCGCGCTCTTCCCCACTGTCCCAGCGAAAAGCAACAGCGAGGCCAGGGCGGCCACCGAGAGGCCCGCCACATAAGAGGGCGTTTCCGCCAGCGTCTTCAGCGTCTCCGGATTGCGCAGGATGTCATGGAAGTTCAACGTTCCGGTTTGGGCATAAAGGTAGGCGATGCCCAGGAGCATCAGCACATCGCCCACCCGGGTGGTCATGAACGCCTTCACGGCGGCGCGGTAGGCCGAGGGCTTTCGATACCAGAAGCCGATGAGGGCGTAAGAACAGAAGCCCATCACCTCCCAGCCGATGAACAGCATCAGGAGGTTGTCGGCCACCACCAGGAGCAGCATCGCCGCCTCGAAGAGGGAGAGCAAGGCGAAAAAGCGGCTGTAATAGGGATCCCCCGCCATATAGCCCACGCTGTAGATGAAAATCATCAGCGAAACCAGGGGCACCATGAACAGCATCACCGCCCCCAGCGGGTCCACCAGCACCCCAAACTCCAATGGGCGGGGGCCGACCGGGAGCCAGGGGATCCGGATGGCGATCGGATGCTCCCCCAGATGCTCCGTGCGAATGGCGGTCCAGAACACGATCTGGGAGAGCACGAAGGAGATCGCCACCGAGAGGATGGCGAGGGTATGGCTGAGGCGCTTCCAGCGATTTGTAAACAGCGCAATCAGGCCGAAGGCGATAAAGGGCGGCCAGGGGATCAGAGCGACCAGCAATGGCAGGATCGTTCCCTGGGTCTCCATCCGTCTCCACCTCGAAGGATTAGCCTTTCAGGAGATCGATGTTCTCCACATCGACCGTCTCGCGATTCCGATAAATGCTGATGATCAGCGCCAGGCCAGCAGCCGCCTCCGCCGCCGCGACAACCAGCACAAAAAGGGCGAAGGCTTGGCCGGTAGTCACGGCGGGATGGAGATACCGCCAGAACGCCACCAGGCTCAGGTTCACCGCGTTCAACATCAGCTCGATCGCCATCAGGATGGCGATCGCATTGCGCCGGGCCAGCACCCCATAAACACCGATGCAAAACAAAGCGGCAGCCACCAGCAGATACCAGGACAGAGGAACCATCCAGGACCTCCCGATGGATACGAGATCTTAAAGGACCCGACCAGTTCGTCCAGAGCGCGAGGTCAGCCGGAAGACTAACGCTTCTCCCGGGCAATGAAGATCGCCCCGATCAACGCTGCCAGGATCATCACCGAGGCCAGCTCAAAAGGCAGGGCGAACTGGTTCGGATCCACCAGGGAACGGCCCAGAGCTTCAATGGTGTCAGCGGGGACTCCCTGGGTCGTCTGGGGCCATGGGAAACCCGCGATGACCGGAGCCAGGAGGACAAAAAAGAGCCCGGCGATCACCGCAGCCGCCAGGCTCTGATTGTTCAAGGGGGGACCCGGGTTGCGGGCCATCCCCCGGGTGAGCATCACCGCGAAAATGATGAGAATAGAAATCGCCCCGATATAGATCAGAACCTGGACCCCGGCCAGGAATTCCGCCTCCAGCAGGACAAAGAGGCCCGCCACCCCAAGCAGGGAGAGGATCAGATAAAGAACCGCATGGAAGAGATGACGGCTGAGAACCGTCAGCAACCCTGCTCCCAGGGTCAGGATGGCCAACAGAGCGAAAACGGCCTGGATCAGGGTCATCGTCCGCGCGCTCCTTCGCGATTTTTAGACTGGTTGCTGAATAAGATGAGGCGTTGCTCCGCTCGCCCGATCTCCCTTCCCACGGACCAAAGGGCCGTAGGAGGAGGCGAGGCTTGTTTTGGAGGGCGGGCCTGATCGCCCTCAGCGCCCAGGCCCGCCCGCAAAACCCGCAGAAGACAGTCAATGGCGTAACTGGAACAATTAATGGGCCGCCGCCGCTTCCAGCGCCTCCAGCTCCTCTTCGGAGGCCGGGGCCATGGCTGCCATCCGCGCCCGATGCCCCAGATAGCCCGGAATGGCCAGGGCACCGATCAGCATCGCCATATTGAAGACGAACATGCCGGCCGCCCAGAGCCCGCTGGTTACCCCGGCTGCCCGCAGGCCTTTATCCACCAGAGCCACTCCGATCAGATTGAGAATCATTAACGGGGTCAGGAACTTCCAGTTCAGGTTCAGCATTTGATCGATCCGAATCCGAGGAAGTGTCGCCCGCAACCAGAAGAACAGAAAGATCCCGATGCTCATCTTGATCAGTGTCCACAGATACGGTGGCAACCAGGGCCCGCGCCACCCGCCCAGGAAGAGAACGGCAAAGAGCGCGGAGACCACCAGCGCATGGACGAATTCGCCCAGGAAGACAAGGGCGAATTTCATGCCGCTGTATTCGATGTGGAAACCCGCCACGATCTCGGACTCCGCCTCCAGGAGGTCGAAGGGGGTGCGCCCCACCTCCGCCACCCCAGACATCAGGAAGACCAGGGCGGCCAGGGGAAGCACAAACAGATAGGGGACATCCTGGGCGAGCACAATCCCTACCGTGGACATGGTCCCCGCGACCATCACGACCACGACGACGCTGAGCACCGAGGGGATCTCGTAACTGATCAGCTGGGCCACCGCCCGGAAGGCACCCAGCAGCGCATATTTGTTGTTGCTGCCCCACCCGGCCATCAACACGCCCACCAGCGCCCCCGCCCCTACCGCCAGGGCATAAAGCACACCGATATTGAGGTCCGCCCCGATGGCTCCTGGTCCAAAGGGGATCACTACCAGTGGCGCCAGGGCGCATGTAGCAATGATCAACGGCGCCAGGTTATAGACCCATCGATCCGCCCCCGCCGGCATGGTGTCTTCTTTGGTCAACAGCTTGATCCCGTCCGCCACCGGCTGCAGGATTCCATAAGGGCCTGCCACATTGGGGCCCAGGCGGTCCTGAAAGCGGGCCACGATCTTGCGCTCCACATAAGTCAGAATGGCGAACCCGATAAGGCCGAAGTTGGCCAGCAGAAAGGCCTTGATCAACCCCATCGTGAAAACGATTGCCCACTCCGGAAATCCCCAGCCCTGAAGCAGGCCACGCAGCCAGGCCCCAAGATATGGAAGCAGGTTGTAGATGAAATCATAGATCTGCGCCATATTCAACCTCACCGGGTTGATGATTCTTCTCTCCCTTTCTGCGGCTCCTTGAGCCGCAGAAAGGATCAAAAACTTGTTGCGTCATTGCCCCTTTTGATCTCCCCTCCCCCAATACACCTTACACCCATTCCAGCGCGCCCTTCCGCCAGGCATAAAGCAGCCCTCCCAGAAGCAAAAAGAGGAAGAAGGCCATCTCCAGGGCCGCATACAGGCCTAACTGATTATAGGCGACCGCCCAGGGGAAGAGGAAAACCGCTTCCACATCGAACAGCACAAAGATCAGGGCGAAAATATAGTATTGAGCGCGGAATTGAACCCAGGCATCCCCAACGGTTTGAACGCCGCACTCATAGGTTTCAAGCTTGAGAGGGTTCGGCTTTTTCGGGCGCAGCAACCACCAGAGGAGCAACGTTGCCCCTAACAGGGCGAAGGACATCAGAAGATACAGGCCGACCACCACATATCCCTGAAGCACGGCCCGCCTCCCTTGTTGCAGGTGTCACAAACACGTGGCGATTATAGCATGTGTCGGGATGAAGATCAAGGTGGCTTGTAACTGTTCAGCCTGGCCCCTTTCGGTCCGGAGCTTTTGTGAAGAGGTGGAAGGGCCCCACTCCTCTTTATCCCCCTCCCTATGACCCTCTGGGCCGCGGGAAGGGGGGATAAAGAATATTTTTTGGAGCCGAGCCGCGCGCCTCTGGCGCGCGGCTCGGCTCCAAAGCCTCCAGGAGAAAACTTGCGTGAAACGTTCATATCCGCATTGCGTTGCGTGAGAATGGCTGAATAGTTACGGTGACTTGAGGGTATCCGAACACCGGTGATCAGGCTTTCCATGCATTCTCCAGTGGAGCCGTTTGAGGCGACCCCGTCCGCCTCAAAATGTGAGCCATGAAGATCTGGATCCTGGACCCCAGGCTGACCGCCGAACGCCGGCTGTGGATCGAGGGCTGGGCCCGCTACAGCCGCCATCAGATCCTTGCGTTCACCCTTCCTCCCTCGCCCAGGATGCCCTCCGGGATTCCCTCATCCATCGCCCAGGAACGGACAAGGCGGCTGGCCCGACAGATCCGGCGCTATCTGACAGGATCCGCCATTCGGGATCCTTCCCGTCAACCCGCAGGGCTGCCCGATCTGGTTCTTCTGACCGATGGACTGGATGGATCAACCTTTGTCGAAGAGGCCGGCGATTTACTGACCGGGATTCCCCTCTGGATCTACTGGCATATTAGCGGGATGGCTTACATAAAAACTCTCGCATGGGAAGAAATCGCCACCGAGATCCACACTGCCCGGATCGTCCAGCGCTGCTTATTCCATGGAGAGGGCCAGCGTCAGCGTTTCCTCAACGCCCTCGCCCGATATGAGCGCGAGCTCGCTCTTCGGATTGAAAAACACGCCGTCGTGCTGCCTCCGGGTTTCGAGCCCTTCCCCCTGCCTTCTGAAACCCTGTTCTTCCACGAACCGCTGGCGCTCTGGATCCTGCGCGGCGCGCCGGAAGAAATTCCCCTGCTGATCACCGCCATCGATCACCTGGCTCTTCATCCACGCCGCTTCCAGGTGCTGCTCCTGAGCGAGCGCCCCGAAATCGAGAGGACCCGTGTTCAGCGGCTTCCTCCCCGCCTTCGCGCCCACATCCTGGGGATCCTGAACCCGGAAGCCCTTGAGACGCGACGCTGGGCCTCTACCGCTCGAGCTGTAGTGGACGGAAGCACCTGTCTGCACTCCCCGATTCATCTGATGCGTCTATCCTTTGAGGGGCCCTGGCCGCTGGTCCCGGCGGGCTCCGGGCTTCTGGACGCCTTTCCGGAGGCGCTTCGGCCACGATGCGCCTACGACAATCCAGAGGATCTCGCCGAGCGATTGGCGGCGCTCCTGTGGGGTCCCCCTCCGGATCCCCGGGAGATCCGCCAGGCCCTTACCGCATGGACCTGGCCTGTGCTGGCATCCCGCTATGATGAGCTCTGTGAACCCTCCTCGAGTGGCCCTCCCGGGCTCAAGGAATAGGGCTTGCGCGATCGGTCTCTCTGTGCGGAGAGAGTCCAAAGCCCAACTTCACTCGTCCCGAGCTACCTGAAAGCGTCCGTTCTCAAACACCACCTTCTGGATAATCCGCTGGTCCACCAGCGGGGCCTCCGGTCGAGCAGATACCACGATCCGCACCTGGTCCTTCAAAGGGGTGACCACCACTTTGCGGGCGAGGATCTCCTGGACCTGGAAGATCCCGGCCGAGTTGCTCAGATAAACAGCGATTTCGATCGGCACATCCTTCCCGTCCCGGATTTCCACCTCATCCACAGCCAGAGCGGATACCGAGTGAATATCAACCTTGCCCAGGTCGAAAGCCGCCCGCCCTCGCCCCTTGGTCATATCGGTTCCATCGGCGATGGCGACCACCGCTGCCTCCACCGTCAGCGGAGGTGGGGAACCGTCATGGCTGGCAATACAGGACAGGATGAAACCCAGGATCAGCTGCTCCTGCTCCGGATCCGGGTAGAGCTCTCTCAGCCAGCGCGGCAACAGCTGGGCAGATAGCATCACGCTGTATTCGATGTGTCCAATCCGGTGGACCATGTTCCCGATGTCGTGTAACAGCTCCGCTGCCAGCACCACCAGAAAAGCGTCATCCAGATCGCCCGCCCCCGAGGTTACCACATCGAAGGCGACCCCATGCTGGGCCAGCAACCGCATCATCTGCATCGCAGCCGCGGTGGCGACGCGGGCATGGACCGGGCCGTGGTCGTTATAGTTCATCTTGTAGACTGCCATGTAGTTGGCCAGGTCCCAGCAGGCGGAGATCCGTGGATCGTGGGTGAGATAGTCATACATGCGGGCGGTTTTGGGATAGCGATCCACAATCTCCCGGATTATGGAATCTGCCCGGCTCGCGAGCTGCTGATAGTCCGGGGCGATCTCAATCACCACGCCGTGATCCCGATAAGCGATGTGGCGACGGGGCACGCGGACCTTGCTCATGGAAACCTCCTGGCGGCGCTGTTGTAAATTGAGCCCTCCCTTGCCTGGAGGGCTTTCGAGTGGGGGAGTGGCCGGCGAGGCTGGCCACCCCGCCACCCGAACTGGATTGACCCCTCCTCACGCCGTGAAGCGACGTGGGGAGGAGGCAAACGCTGAGCCTGAGCGGGCACCGCCCAGATCGCAACAGGGCAGGATAAAGTTTTATGGCTGGGCCATGCACTCAAGGCACCCAACCCAGCCATCCAGAGAGGGGCAGGCTAACTGTGTAACTCCCTTTGGGATTCGAGCGAGCGTGTCCAGCACGGAAAGCGGTTTGACCCTCCCCGCGGCCCTTCGAGTCGCAGAGAGTGGGAAGGAAAACATTCCAGCGCCCGATTCCGCCTCCCAAACCCACCGAAAGAGCCAACCGTTTGGCTCCTATGTGTTACGCAGTTCGGGGCTCGCGAGAAGAGGTAGAATGGCCCCACCCCCTTTATCCCCCCTCCCCACGGCCCAAAGGGCCGTGGGGAGGGGGGATAAATATATTTTTTGGTGGAGTCGCGCGCCTTCGGCGCGCGACTCCCCCAAAACCCCCAGGAGAAAACCAACTGCGTAACTCCTATCCTAACTGGATGAGGACGCCGCCTGATCAACCAGCTCCTTCAGCTCATACAGCTTATGAAGCGCCTCCAGTGGGGAGAGAGTCTCGGGATCCAGGTGGCGCAGAGCATGAACCACCGGATGCTCGGCAAAGAGGGGCAGGGGCGCGGCCGGTGGAGGGGCCTTGGGCCGCACGGCGGGCTCGCCGCGTTCCAGCCGGCCGAGCAGTTCCCGTGCCCGCCGGATGACCGGCCGTGGCAGTCCGGCGAGCTCCGCCACATGGATCCCATAGCTTCGATCCGCGCCGCCTGGCCGGACCTGATACAGGAAGACGATCCGCCCTTCTACTTCCGCAACGGCCATGTGCGCGTTACGGACCCGCGGCAGGTACGCCGCCAGAGCGGTCAGCTCATGATAATGGGTAGCGAATAACACCTTCGGCCGCCGCTTCGGATGGTTATGCAGGTATTCGGCCACCGCCCAGGCGATCGCCAGACCATCATAGGTGCTGGTTCCCCGCCCGATCTCATCCAGCACCACCAGGCTTTCCGTGGTGGCCTGATGCAGGATATAAGCCGTTTCGCTCATCTCAACCATAAACGTGGAACGGCCCGCCGCCAGCTCATCGTGGGCTCCGATGCGGGTGAAGATGCGATCCACTGGTCGCAGCCGGGCCCGATCGGCAGGGACGAAGGAGCCAATCTGGGCCATCAGCACAATGAGGGCAACCTGGCGTAACAGGGTGCTCTTCCCCGCCATGTTTGGGCCGGTCAGGATCAGGATTCGCCCCTCCTCATCCAGCATGACATCGTTCGGAACGAACCGGCCGGCCAGGGCCTGCTCCACCACCGGATGCCGTCCACCCCGGATCTCCAGGACATCCTCGTCCACCAGCTCCGGGCGCACATACCGATAGCGAGCCGCAGCCTCCGCCAGCGCGACCACCACATCCAGATGCGCGATCGCCGCCGCGATCTCTCGCAACCGGGGCGCTGCTTCCCCAACCTGACGGCAGAGCTCCCGGAACAGCTCCGCCTCCAGTTCCGCCTGGCGGGCCTCTGCGTTCAGGACCAGGGTCTCGTATTCCTTTAACTCCGGGGTGATGAACCGCTCCGCGTTGACCAGCGTCTGTTTTCGGATGTAATCAGAAGGCACCTGCCGGGCTGCCGCCTTCGAGACCTCGATGTAATATCCGAAGACCTTGTTGTAACCCACCTTCAATGTGCGAATGCCTGTGCGCTCCCGTTCCCGTTGCTCCAGATCCGCCAGCCAGGCCTGCGCCTCCTTCGCCATAGCCCGCCAGCGGTCCAGCTCCTCGGAGAAACCGGGCCGGATCACGCCCCCCTCCTGCAACGTGGCCGGAGGGTCCTCCACCAGCGCCCGCGTCAGCTGATCCAGCAACTCCGGGAGGGGATCCAGGCGATCGGCCAGCGACCGGACAGCCTCCGCTCGCGGCCCCTCCATCCGGTGGAGGAGCGCCCGGATTTCCGGTAACAGCCCCAACGCGCGACGCAATGCGGCCAGATCCCGAGGGGAGGCCAGGCCGCTCCGGGCCCGCCCGGCCAGCCGTTCCAGATCCGGGAGCCCCCGCAGCCGCTCCGCCAGCCGCTCCCGGGCAATGGGATCTTCCACAAACGCCTCCACCTGGTCCAGCCGGGCCTCAATGGCCGCTCGGTCTCGCAGCGGTTGAGAGATCCACGCGCGCAGCAGCCGGCCCCCCATCGGGGTGCGGGTAAAGTCCAGCACGGAGAGCAGCGACCCTTTGCGAGCGTCCCCGGCCATGCGCTCGATCAGCTCGAGGTTGCGGCGGGTGGCTGGATCCAGGACCATATAGCCAGCCGTGGTGTAGGTTTCCAGCGAGGTCAGGATCGAGAGAGCCTCCGGGCGGGTTTCCCGCAGATATTGAACGATGGCCCCTGCGGCCCGCAGAGCCAGTGGTTGATCTTCCAGGCCGAAGGCATGCAGCGAAACCACCTGAAAATGTTCCTGCAGGGCCATACGGGCGACCCCGAGTTCGAAGCGATACGCGGGGAATGGTGTGAAATGAATGGATACGCGGTCCACCGGCAGGGCCAGCGGGGGCGTAGATGGCTCCCCTGGAACGCTCGGATAGAGACATTCCCGGGGATCCAGCCGCAGCAACTCCGCTTCCGCTTCCCGTCGGGCGTCCGGGCCCGTCCACTGGGTTGCGGCGAAATCCCCGGTGCTAACTTCGCAATATGCCAGCCCGATCCCCTCTTCGGTCTCGATCCACGCCGCCAGATAATTCGGCTTCCGTTCGTCTAACAGGGTGGGCTCCAGGGCGGTCCCAGGGGTCACCACCCGCACGACCCGGCGAGGCATCAACCCGTTTACAGGCTCGCCGACCTGTTCCGCAATGGCCACCCGATAGCCTCTCTCCACCAGGCGGGCAAGGTAAGGCTCCAGGGCGTGATAGGGGATGCCCGCCATCGGGACCCGCTGCCCCTTCCCCACCGGACGGGAGGTCAGCACCAGGTCGAGCTCCCGGGCCACGATCTCCGCATCTTCGTCAAAGGCCTCGTAGAAATCGCCCAGTCGAAAGAACAGGATGGCATCCGGGTATTGACGTTTAAGCTCCAGATACTGACGGCGGATGGGCGTGAGATCCTCCATCCCCCAACTCCTCTCCTGCGAGCTGGTTTCAGTATACACTTAGGAGGCGAAGATGCTCCGTTGCGAACAGGAGTCGTCCTGGGATTTCTGTGCGGGGCGGGCTGCTTACGCGGCCCGTCGGAAAGACACCGGCCCACCCATTCTGATCGATGGAGGGGCGGTTCAAATGCCAGGCGGACAACCGGGAAAGGGCGGGGGACGCCCGCCTCGCGTGCTGATCATTGAGGACAACCCTCATGAGGCGAAGGCGCTCCATGATCTGCTGGTCTGGAACGGCTTTGAGGCCATGGTCGCCCCAACGGCCCGCCAGGGATGGAGCCGGCTTCGCTCCTGGCGCCCCGATGTGGTGATCCTCGATCTGGGCCTTCCGGATGCGGATGGGCTGACCGTGTGCCGGGCCATCAAAGCGGACGCGCAGCTCCGGGACATCCCGGTGCTGATCCTCACCGGACGGTCAGCCATTGCCGAACTGGTGGAAGGCCTCCGGATCGGCGCGGAAGATTACGTGACCAAGCCCTACGATCCCCGCGAGGTCCTGGCCCGACTCCATACGCAGCTCCGCCTGGGACAGCGGATCGCCTCGCTCAAGACATATCATCTCCGCTGGTGGAACCTGTTGCGATCCTTTATTCCTGCATCGATCCTGCGGGTTTTGCAAAAGGCTCCCCATGAGATCCTGGGCCCCGTCCGGGCCCAGCCCCTGAGCATCCTGGCCGTATCGTGGGGCGGGCTTCGGGAGAGAATTCAGGAAGCGATGCGTCCCGATGGTCTTCCCTCCGGGACCCTGCACCAGGTGTTGAACCGTCATCTGAGCCTCTTTTATGAAAGCGTGCAGGCGGAAGGGGGAACGCCCTCCCCGATGATGGATAGCGCGACCATGGGGTGGTTCAACGCGCCGATCCCATGCCCGGATCACTCCGTGCGGGCCCTGCGGGCGGCCCTGGCCCTTCGGGAGCGAATCCGCCGCCTGCATCGGGAGCTCCCTCCGCCGTTGCGGCTGTCCCCCCGTTTCGCCCTGCACCGGGGGACGGCGCTGATCGGGCTGATCGGGGGATCGGTTTATCTTCACTACACGCCGATGGGCGAGGTGGTGGAAACCGCCCGGCGGCTGGCCCTCCTGGCCCCGGAAGGGGAGATCCTGCTCACACCAGCCTTCCACGAGGCGATCCAGGGCCTTATCCCGGTGCGGCCGTGGACGGAAGCACCGACGTTTATCCAGATGCCGCTCTATATAGTGGGGATGCGCCGGTAACGGGCATACCATATCGATGTCCCGGACGCTGGGTCTGGAGGGCCTCCAGCCCCGGATCCTGCATCTGAAAATTTCCAGGTCAGGAGCGGGATGCATTCGAGATGTTCGAGAGGAAGCAATCTTCCGAAGAGCTCCCTGTGATCCGGGTTCTCAGCCCGGATGTGGCGGCCCGGATCGCGGCGGGGGAAGTGATCGAGCGACCCGCCTCGGTGGTGAAGGAGCTGATCGAGAACGCGTTAGACGCGGGGGCGACTGCGATCCAGATCGAAGTCCAGGAAGGGGGCTTTACACGGATCCGCGTGGCTGACAATGGCCATGGCATCCCCCGGGATCAGGCATCGCTGGCCCTGGCCCGCTTCGCCACCAGCAAGATCCAAACCGCGGAGGACCTGAGCCGCGTGCACACACTGGGTTTCCGTGGGGAGGCATTGCCCAGCATCGCCGCCGTGGCCCGTGTGGAGATCCTCACCCGCACCGCCAGGGAGACGGAAGGGACCCGCGTGATCGCGGAGGAAGGGCGCTGCACCGTGCACCCGGCGGCCAGCCCGGTGGGAACGGTTGTAACGGTCCGGGATCTGTTCTACAACACCCCTGCCCGACGCCGCTTCCTCAAATCTCCCCTGCGGGAAGCCGAACGGATCCGGGAAACCGTATACCGCTATGCCCTGGGTTACCCTCACGTGGCGTTCCGATTGATCCTCGATGGACGGGAAGTCCTGATGGCGCCGCCCGGGACCCCGCTGGAACGGGCAGCTGTGATCTGGGGGCGGGAGGTCGCTGACGAGCTGATCCCGGTATCCTGGGAGGCGGCGGATCTCCGCATCCATGGTCTGATCTCCCGGCCTACCCTGGGGCGGGCTTCCCGGGCCTTCCAGCACTTTTATGTGAACGGGCGACCGGTGCGCAGCGGCTTGCTGGCTGTGGCGCTGGAGCGGCCTTACGCCGGGCGGTTGCCTGCCGGCCGCTACCCCCTGGCCATTCTCCACATCGATCTTCCCCCGATGTTCGTCGATGTCAACATTCATCCTCAAAAGGCGGAGGTGCGATTTTCTCAGGAACGCTCGGTTTACTGGGGGGTCAGCCAGGCGGTCGAAGCGGCCCTTGCCGGGTTCCCTCGTCCGGAAGGGGCCGCGATGGGATGGCCCTTTGAGGAAGCACAACTGCCCGCTTCGCGGCTGGCGGAGCCTTCGGCGGAATACGGCCGTCCTCCCCGATGGCGGGCGCTTGGCCAGTTGCTCCAGAGCTATATCCTGGCCCAGAGCGAGGAGGGACTGATTGTGGTCGATCAGCACGCCGCCCATGAGCAGGTGATCTTCGAGCGGCTATGGGCCGGAAGCGCTTCCACCCCCCTGCCCTCCCCGGCAGTCCTCCCGCTCTCCGCCCGGGAGGCCGAGCAGCTGGAAGCCGAGTTAGAGACATTGCGAAGCCTGGGGATCGATATCGAGCCTTTCGGAGGAAACACGTTCGTGGTCCGGGCCCTTCCTGCCCCGCTGGCGGGTATATCGGTGAACGAGCTGCTCAACACCGTGCTGGAGGAGATCCCCGCGCTCCGGCGCGGAGGCGGTGATCCCCGAGAGCGGATCGCGATGCGCCTCGCCTGCGCGGCCGCCGTCAAGGCCGGTGATGGTCTCTCCCTTGAAGAGATGCAAGCTCTTTTGGATGCCCTGCTGGAAACCTGGTCTCCCTCCACCTGTCCTCACGGCCGTCCAGCGTGGTTCCTCCTGAGCCGGGAGGAGATCGAACGCCGGTTCCTGCGCCGTTGACGAGATGCTCCCAGAGATGCCCCACGACTTTAACCAGTCTCGCCCAGCCAGCGAATGACCGGGAAGGCCTCCCGGATAGCGTTATAGAGTCGCTCATCCGCCGTCCAGAATTCACCGCCCACGATCTCTGTCAGAGCCAAGTAGAACATATCATGGGTGGTAGAACGATTTAGGCGAGCCGCTAAGTCAAAGGCCCGGAGGGGAAGCTCAGGCGGATCCAGGAACTGGATGTCCAGAGAGAGAACCGCCTCCAGGGCCTGACGCGCGTCCTCCGCGTGCATCAGGCCACGGACCACTTTACGCCAGAGGGCGGAGGTCACCTCGTAACGCAACAGATAGGGAGCGACCACCTCTCTGTCCGAATCCATCCAGCTGGCCCAGAGGCTCAGCGCCCGCCCGCTCTGGCTTTCCGGGGTCACCAGGGCTACCACAAGGCTAGCATCCACACAGACTGGCAAGTTCGGCATCCCGTTCCTCTCGCATCCGGCGGATTTCTTCAGCGGAATCGGGGAGCTGACCGTATTTGGCCTGCAATTTCTGCTGAAGCATGCGCAGTTGCTCCACGCTCCTTATCCGCTGGCGGCGTCGGATTTCCCGTTCCGTCGCCCAGGCGATGACTCGAGACCGTTCCCCCGGAGGGATGAGCCGCTTGACCTCTTCCCAGAGCACACGAGGGAAGACCAGGGTAACCCGAACAGTATCTTTCATGCATACTCCTTATTCATACAAATTTTCCACATTAATTATATATCAAATCTCTGTCCACTGATTAGGAAGAGGAGGTGCATTTCAGTTTTATGGCGAGTTGAGGGATAATGGGGGGCAAACCAATGCTCCAGGAGGAGACAATGGAAAGCGAACGGGAACGGATAAAGAAAGCGTTGTTGGCAGAAATTGAGGGGATGATGGAGGAGATGCTGGAGTGGGAGGAGAAACATTCTGCACCGACCCTGGTGGAGATTGAGGAGGTGGTATTGAAGATTCGCCAACGGGTGGGGCAGCGGCTGGCCCAGTTCCTGGTGGAGCGACAGGGGGCGGCGCGGCCTGTGCCCGGGCCCGTCTGTCCGCATTGCGGAAAGGAGATGCGATACAAGGGGAGCAGTCCAGTGACCGTGGGGAGTCGGGTAGGCCCTCTGGACATCCGGCGGGGGTACTACTACTGTGAACGCTGTCACAGCGGGCTTTTTCCCCCTGGACCAGCAACTGGGATTGAGGAATTCCCACTGGAGTGAGGGGGTGGTGAAGGAAGTGGTCCGGTTGAGTGCGCTGATGCCCTATGAGCAGGTTGCGGAGACGTTGGAGAGGATCGGTCAGATTCCCATTTCGGCTTCTACCGCCTAGCGTTTGGCCCAGGAGAGGGGGGAACGGTTTCGGCAGTGGGAGGAGATGGAACGGCGGGCGGCGAATGCCCTCCCATCCGAGGAGGGGAGGTCGGAGCGGCGGAGGCATCGGAAAGGGAAACGGATGGGGGTGGCGATGGATGGGGGGATGATCCCTATTCGTGGAGAGGGATGGAAGGAAGTAAAGGTGGGGGCCGTCTTTGAGGTGGCGCGGCGACAGGTGGTGGATGAGGAAACCAGGGAGCGGGTTGAAGTGGGCTGTGCGGTAAAGCAGAGTTATGTGGCCCACCTGGGAGGGCCAGAGGCGTTTGGGGAGAAGTTGTGGGCCGAGGCCAGCTGGCGGGGATGGAAAGGGAGTTGGGAGACCGAGGTGTTGGGGGACGGAGCGGTCTGGATTTGGAATCTGGCAGCGGATCATTTCTACGACAGTTATCAGGTGGTGGACTGGTATCACGCCCGGGAGCACCTGGCCTATGCGGCCAGTCTCTTGAAGGGGGAAGGGACAGAGGAAGCCCGGCAGTGGCGGAAGCAGAGGGAAACGACCCTGTATCAGGGACACGCCCTCCGGATTGCCCAGGAGTTGGAAGGGGAAGTGGAGAGGAGGCCGCAACAGGCGGAGGAACTGCGGCGGGAGGCCGGTTACTTTCGCAACAATGCTCGGCGGATGAACTATATGGAGATGCGGGAGGAAGGGTGGGTCATCGGCAGTGGTGCGGTAGAGAGTGGCGTCAAACAGATCAAGGAGCGTTTTGCGGGCCCAGGGATGCGCTGGAGCCGGATCGGCGCCGAGCGGCTTCTGCCGGTTCGGACGGCTGTGATGAGCCAGCGCTTTGACCAAATCTGGTCAGAACTCTATGCCCTGCCATGAAACTGAAATGCACCTGGAAGAGGCCCTGTGGCTATCCCCAGGCGTCCACGGGGTGTTCCTATGTAACCGGTTTGGCCTTCGCCCCACACATAGCTCTTCTCTCCCCCTCAACATAGCTGCAGGGAGGAGGAGTGAAGGAACG
>JAEVEY010000018.1 GCA_016842045.1 Candidatus Thermoflexus sinensis
GCGGGTCCAGTAAGGATATCCCTTGCGGTGCCCCTGAGGGAGGATGGGTGCCCGTGCCCCTCACGTAACTCGATTAGAAGTTACGCAGTTGAAAGCTCTAAAGGTGGGACGGAATGGCCCCACCCCCCTTTCTCCCCCCTCCCCACGGCCCAAAGGGCCGTGGGGAGGGGGGAGAAAAATCCTTGCCCCCATGGGAAACGAACTGCGTAAGTCCTATCGATATCTGCGTCAGGCCGGGTATTGCGGATGAGCGATCTGGCCGTGGTGATGGTGACCTGGAATGTGCGGGATTGGGCCCTGCGGGCGCTGCGTTCGCTCTTCGCCGCGCTGGAACGATCCGCCCTTACGGCCTCGGTGTGGGTGGTGGATAACGCCTCGACCGACGGCACGGCGGAGGCGATCCGCTCGGCCTTTCCCGCCGTTTGGCTGATCGTGAATCCAGCCAACCGGGGGTTCGCGGCGGCGAACAACCAGGCGTTGAAGGCCATGGGGTTCCCGGATCACCCGGCCGCGCCGCGCTATGTCTGGCTCCTGAACCCGGACACCGAGGTCCTGGATGAGGCCCCCCGCATCCTGATCCGATTCATGGAATCCGCGCCCCGGGCCGGTGTGTGTGGCCCGCGGTTGATTTACCCGGACGGCCGATTTCAGCACAGCGCTTTTGAGTTCCCTGGCTTGGCTCAGCTCTTCCTCGATCTGTTCCCCGTTCATCCCCGTCTGCTGGAGACCCGTTTAAATGGGCGTTATCCTCGGGCCTGGTATGCCCGGGGGAAGCCCTTTCGGATCGGACATCCTCTGGGGGCGGCGATGATGGTCCGCGGGGAGGCAATCCGATCGGTGGGGCTCCTGGATGAAGGCTACTGGATCTACGCGGAGGAGGTGGACTGGTGCTGGCGGATGGCGCGGGCGGGCTGGGAGCGCTACTGTGTGCCTGAGGCGGTGGTGGTGCACGCGGGCGGGGAGAGCGCCCGCCAGGCGCGTCCTGAGATGGTCCGTGCTCTCTGGGCCAGCCGATTGCGGTTGTATCGCCAGCATTACCCGCGATGGAAATTCCATCTGGCCTGTCGTCTGGTTGCCCTTGGCGCCGGTGTGCGCGCCCGGGCACTGGCCCGGGCTATGGATCCCGAGAGCGAGGCGCTGCGGGCAGCCTATGAGGCGGTGCAGCGCATGGCGCTTCAGGCGGAAGGCCTGGGAGGTTGAACTTCTGCGCGTGAGCGAACCTATGCTGGCGGTGGTGATCCTCACCCGCAACGAGTCGGCTTTCATTGAGGCATGCATCGAGAGCGTGCGCTGGGCGGACCGGATTGTGGTCTTCGACTCGTACAGCGATGATGACACGGTAGAACGGGCGCGTGCCTGCGGGGCTGAGGTCCTTCAGCATCCCTTTGAGAACTATGCGGCCCAGCGCAATGCGGCGCTGGAGCAGGTTGAAGCCGACTGGATCTTCTTTGTGGACGCTGACGAGCGGGCCACGCCGGAGCTGGCGGAAGAAGTCCGCCATGTGATCCAGGATCCGCGCTACGTGGGGTGGTGGGTGCCCCGGCGGAATTATCTGTTCGGACGGCTGACGCGGGGCGGGGGATGGTGGCCGGACTATCAGCTGCGGGTTCTGCGCCGGGGCTACGCCCGTTACGAACGCCCGGTCCACGAGATCGTGGTGCTGCGGGGGGAAGCGGGATATCTGCAGAACCCCCTGATCCACTATAACTACGACTCCCCGGCCGAATTTCGGGCCAAGCAGCGTGCCTATGCGCGGCTGGAGGCGCAAGCTCTCCGGGAGGCGGGGGTGCGGCCCCGGCCGTATACGCCGTGGACGATGATGGCGCGGGAGTTCTGGCGCCGCTTTGTCCGGTTGCGCGGGTATATCGACGGTCTGCACGGTCTCCGGCTGGCCGTGTGGATGGCCCTCGCTGTATGGGAGACCTACCGGCTTCTGCAGCGGGAACGCTTCTAACATCACATCCTGATTCGGATTTTTGGGCTTAGTTGAGCGCCTTCAGCGCCCGACCCGGCCCCAAAATGAATCGGATCTCCCCTTCCCGCGGCCTGTCGGGCCGTGGGGAGTGGGAGCTATTCTTCGCTGGCGATCAATGCGTTTATGAACTCCATAAACCGCGCGAAATCTGCTTCGATGAGCGGCTCCAGACGAAAAGCGATGGCCCGAACCTGAGCGACCCGGATCGGATCTAAGTCAAAGCGGTAGAGGGTGCGAAAGACATGCCGGAACCGCCTCAGCTCATCGAGCAAACGAAGGCTCTCTTCGCTCAATAGCGGGGGGCGCAGGCCCTCGATCTCCCGCCCCATGCGTTCCAGTAACAGCGTATGCCAGCGCCCCGGATCGGGAATATCGTTCTCAAACGTCTCCGCGATTCGCCTGAACATTGTCTCGAAGGCGTTGTAGAGATTATGGAGGTAATACCCGGCTACAATCGCCTCTTTGGGGTCGTTGAGCTCTCCCGCCGTCCCGTGCAGGGCGCTATAGATCCGGCGCACGAATTCCCAATCGGCCAGGAGGTCCGATTTAAGAGTTTTCAGACGCTCGCTCATAGACGACGAGCCCTCGCGATTGGATTCGTTCGGAGAAGGAATCCCCCGGCTCCAGAGGCCGAACGTCGAAGATCCATCCGGGAGCTGCAGCCTCCAGATCGCGCCAGAAATCCAGCAGGCCGCGCCCATCGTCTCCTTCCACCGCGACATCGATATCCGAATCCGGCCGGAAGGCTCCGGGCCGGAGGATCGAGCCGAACAGATAGACACGGCGGATGCCCGGATAACGGGGCGCAACGGATCGAATGGCCACCTCCGCCGCCGTCCGGGCGGCACTCCGCCGTGCCTCCGCTTCCGCCCGCCGCCGTGCCTCCAGTGCCCGCCAGCCCGCTCGATAACGCTCCCATATCGATCGATCCATTGGATCCTTCTTCTCCTCTCCTTTGCCGATTGGGGGATATCCGTTTTCCTCACCTTACGTTTACATCTCTTCCGGGCGGCGGTCAAACGCTAAGACGTCCTGGCCGGTTCGCCCGCTCCGGAGATGCACGCAACGGTGGCCGCCGTTCTTTGTGGCCGGGAAGATGAAGGGAGTGAGGGGCCAGAGCCCCCCAGGCCAAGCCTGAATCGTTGCCAGACTTTAAGACCTGCGCCACTAACCTCCAGGAGAAGTCGAGGAGTCCTCCTCCCTGCATCTCCCTCGCCGCAGCCCGGAGGGCTATAGAAGAGCTTCTTCCGGGTTAGCAAGGCCGTCCATGATGGCTTCCCAACCCGAAAATATAACGAACGGGGTGCTATTCCCTGCTTAAGGTGTTTTTAAGCTTCCCTTCCGTTCTCCTTCAGGACGGCCGCGCCTCTCCTGCCTAAGATCATGCGCTGGGAAACCTGGCTGAAAGGAGGAGAGGCGATGCGCCATCGAGCCTTACGCTGGATGAGTGGGATCGGGTTTGCTGTGTTGCTGGCCCTGACGGCCTGCGCCCGGGCCACGCCCTCGCCGACGCCGAGTCCCACGCGCCCGGCCGCTACGCCCACGAAGGCGCCGCCCAGCCCGACGCCGACGAAGGCGCCCACGGCCACGCCCACGAAAGCGCCGACGCCCACACCGACTATGGCTCCCACTCCAACGGCCACGCCCCGGCCGACGCCGAGCAAGGCCGTTACGGTGAAGGTGGGACAAAGCGCCACGCTGGGCAAGTTCCTGACCGATGAGCAGGGCTTCACCCTGTATGTGTTCATGAACGATCCGAAGAACACCAGCACCTGCGAGGCGGAGTGCGCGCAGCGATGGCCGCCCTTCCTCACAGCCGGGAAGCCGATCGCCGGCCCGGGTGTGAACGCCGCCCTGCTCGGCACCATCCGCCGCAAGGATGGCACGATCCAGGTGACCTACAACGGCCATCCGCTTTACTACTTCTCAGGCGACGCGAAGCCCGGCGATACCAATGGCCAGGGGTTTAATAACCTCTGGTATGTGATCGGCCCGGATGGGATGCCCATTAAGAAATGATAGGAGTTACGCGGTTGGTTTTCTCCTGGGGGTTTTGTGGGGAGTCGCGTGCCTTCGGCGCGCGACTCCCCACAAAAAATATATTTATCCCCCCTCCCCATAGCCCTTTGGGCCGTGGGGAGGGGGGATAAAGGGGGTGGGGCCATTCTACCTCTTCTCGCGAGCCCCGAACTGCGTAACTCCTAAAGAAATGATTTAGAGGCGGGCCGGGCGCCAGAGACGCCTGACCCGCTTCTAAACCTCCAGGACAAACCAGGAGGAGGAAACCCATGGGACGCTGGAAGACATGGTTCGGTATGATGGTCGCCAGCCTGCTCCTCATGATGGGGGGAGTGGGGATGGCCTGGCCCCAGGCCGTTCGCGCCGCCCGTGCGCCGGCTCGTGTGATCGTGCGAGGAACGATCGCGACAGTGAATGCAGATGCCCGCACGCTGACGGTCAAGACGGCGAAAGGGGAGACGGTTGAGGTGGTCGGCACCGACAAGACGATCCTCCTGGTAGTCGGGATTCGCAAGCCGACCTGGAAGGATCTCCATCCGGATGAGCGCGTGCTGGTGGTGGGAACCCGCACGGATGGCAAAGTGGAAGCCATCCGAATCGGTGTGCGGCCGCCTGTCCAGACCTTCCATGGCACCATCGCGGAGATCAAAGAGAACCGACTGGTTCTGGAGACGAATAAAGGAAAAGCGACCCTGCTCACGGATGACCGGACACGTTTCCGGGTTCCCGGGGTGAAAAGCCCTACCCTCAAAGATTTTAAGGTCGGCGACCGGGTGAACGCGCTGGGGGTTGGCCACTTCGATGATATCTGGTATGTCACGCTCATGAGCCTGGTCCGTCGAGGCCGGTGAGCCGCTTCCTGGAACCTTACACCCGGAGGACCTATCGCTCTTTCCCCTCTCCGGCGAAGCCGGAGAGGGGAAAGAAAGGGGGTGCGGCAGCCGGAGATCGTCGCACCCCCAGGTCTATCCGGGAGGAAGGGAAAGGATCCAGCGATGATCCGCATTGGCGCTGAAGAGCTGCTGCTGATCTTCCTGCTGGCCCTGCTCCTTTTTGGCCCGGGCCGGCTGTCGGCCATCGCACGAGAGCTGGGTCAGAGCGTTCGGGAGTTCCGGCGCGGCCTGATGGAAGAGCCTCATGAGGTTCCTCCACCTCAGGATCGCGAGCCCCCGGGCCCTCCGGCCTCCTCTTCCTGAGCGCCACTTCCTTCCCTGAGTGCAGCCATCATGCGATTCGGATCACGGGGGGTGTCTGTCTTTTTGTTCTCCAAGGTATGGCTGGTGCTCTCCATCGGCTTGTTAAGCACGGGCTGGCTCCTTTTGCGTCGTCGAACCAGGCCCGTTGAACTCTGGCGGATAGAGGGGTGGATCCTGATAGGGGGTCTGGGACTGGCGCTGGTGGGGCTTCTCTTCTTAATCCTCCATCTCTGGTGAAGGAGAGATGTTTACGATCCAGTTTTCTAAAAAAGCGCTGAAGGCTCTGGAGCGGTTGCCGCCCAAGCACCGCCAGCAAATCCTGGAACGAGTCGCCTCGCTGGCGGAGGAGGCGAACCCCTATTTGACGAAGATCCGACATGATCGGGGGCTCCTCCTGAGTTATCGCGCTGGCGAATATCGTCTCTATGTGCAGCGGCAGGATCGTCGGCTTCAGATCCTGGAGATTCGAAAACGCAATGATGCATATCGCTGACCCTGAAGATGCAGGCCGGGGGTGCACAATGACCGAAATGAAGGAACCCGATCCTGAGGTCGCAGAATATCTGAACGCGCTGAGCTCCATGGATCACGCGGCGGTGCAGGCTGCTCGCCGCGCGCTGGTCGCGCTGGGTGCACGGGCTATCGAGCCGCTCTGGGAGGCCAGGGCCCAGGCCGATGACCTCCTGCGCTGGGAAATCACCCGGACGCTGGTGGAAATCCAGGATCCCCGCGTGACGGATCGGCTGGTCCAGATCCTGATCGACGATCCGGACCCCGGCATCCGATGGCTGGCTGCGGAAGGGTTGATCCGCCTGGGGGAAGCCAGCCTGGGCCCGCTGTTGGAGGCGCTGGTCCATCATTCCGACTCCGCCTGGCTTCGCCAGGGCGCTCATCACGTATTGAAAGCCCTGGCCACCGGGCCCCGCGAACCAGTGCTTCGCCCGGTTTTGCAAGCTCTGGAGAGCCTGGAACCGATTCTGCAGGCCCCGATCGCAGCTCAGCGAGCTTTAGCGGACCTCGGGCTGATCCGATGAGGGGCTATGCTCTCTCTTCCCATAGCCCTTCGGGCCGTGGGAAGAGAAGATCTAAAAGTCCCGCTTTCCCCCAGGTGGGGGCCTAACCCCTGGCTGTCCTGGATCGTTCGCTGATCCTGAGCGCGTAAGGCGGGTGAAGAACCCCGAAGTGGCCTTTATGGGAAGGGCCAATATCCGCCCCGCTTAAGGTTTTCTTAAGCTTCCCTTCAGTGCTCCTTCAGGACGGCTTTGCCCCTCCTGGCTAAGGTAGTTCCCCTGGATTTTAGCGGAAAGGAGGAAAGCGGATACACGCGCGAGCTTTATGCAGCTCCGGACGGCTTTACCTTCAGGGATGAGGGAATCTTCCACGGAAACCATCTGCTACGGAGAAGGCTGGCTGTGGTCACGGCAACGACGGAGAAGACCCAATCGGTTCGACATGTGGGGTTACGGCGGGAGGTGACGGTCTGGGGGTCGTTCACCTGGGGGTATGCGGATGTGGGGGCGGATGTCTATGTCGCCCTCGGTCTGGTGATGGCCGCCGCCCAGGGGGCCACCCCCCTGGCCTTCCTCATCGCGGGGATCGTTTACATTATGGTTGGCCTGGCCTACACGGAGATGGCCGCCGCCTATCCCTCGGCCGGCGGGGGCCAGTATTTCGTGCTGCGGGGGCTGGGGGATTTCTGGGGGCTGGTGGCGGGGGCGGCCCTGATGCTGGATTACACGGTGGACGTGGCGCTGTTCGCCATGGCCTCGGCGGGCTATATCAATTTCTTCTTCCCCCAGTTCCGGGAGTTCCGGATGGCCCTGGGGCCGTTCCCGGAGGTGAACCTGATCTGGCTGGGGGAGACGTTAGCCCTGATCC
>JAEVEY010000132.1 GCA_016842045.1 Candidatus Thermoflexus sinensis
GGGGAACCGTCTCTGGCAGCCTCCCCACCCTTGAACACTACAGGAAAGCCCGCGAGACGGGGCGATCACCGGGAGGAGCGGCTGGCCTTCGCCCTGGCAGGCGCCCGACGCCGGGTGCCATCCTTCGATACCGGGCCCCGGGCCCCATCCCGCCGATCCTGAAGCGCCACCGCGAGGGCCTCGTCGATGGTCTCCACCAGCACAAACTGCATGGCCTGGCGCACGTCCTCCGGCACGTCCTCCAGATCCTTCTCATTCCGCTTCGGCAGGATCACGGTGCGCAGGCCCACCCGATGCGCCGCCAGCACCTTCTCCTTAATGCCGCCCACCGGCAGCACCTTCCCCCGCAGCGTGATCTCGCCGGTCATCCCCACGTCCGGCCGCACAGGCCGATCCGTGAGCAGCGAAACCAGGGCGGTGACGATGGTGATGCCCGCGGAGGGACCATCCTTCGGCACAGCGCCCGCCGGCACGTGAATGTGGATATCGCTCTGCTCAAAGAAACGCTCCGGGATCCCATAGTCCTTCGCGTGGGCGCGCACATAGCTCAGGGCAGCCTGGGCGGATTCCCGCATCACCTCGCCCAGGGACCCGGTGAGCACAAACCCTTTGCTTCCTGGCATCCGCGTTGCTTCGATGAAGAGCACATCACCCCCCGTCGGCGTCCACGCCAGGCCAATGGCTACACCGGGGACCTCCACACGGTGGGTGATCTCTTCCTCTGTAAACAGCGGCTTGCCCAGATATCGAGGCACATCCTCGGCGTCAACCAGCACCGCCTCCGACGCCCCTTCCGCAATGCGGGTTGCCACCTTCCGGCAGACCCGACCGATGGCCCGCTCCAGGTTGCGCACCCCCGCTTCCCGGGTGTATTCCCGGATGATCCGCCGCACCGCTGCCTCGGTGAAGGTGATCTCCCCCGGCATCAATCCGTTCTCCCGCAGCTGCCGCGGGATAAGATACCCCATCGCAATGTGGAACTTCTCGGTCTCCGTATAACCCGGGATAAAGATGATCTCCATTCGGTCCCGCAGCGGCGCAGGGATCGTATCCAGCTGGTTCGCTGTACAGATGAACAGGACCTGGGAGAGATCGAACGGCACATCCAGATAATGATCCCGGAACTCCCGGTTCTGCTCAGGGTCCAGCACCTCTAACAACGCCGAGGATGGGTCGCCCCGCCAGTCCGCCCCGATCTTATCCACCTCATCCAGCATGAAGACCGGGTTCCGGGACTCCACTCGCCGGAGGGCCTGGATGATGCGCCCGGGCATGGCCCCCACATACGTCCGGCGGAAGCCACGGATCTCCGCCTCATCCCGAATGCCGCCCAGGGCAATACGGGTGAACTTCCGCCCCATCGCTCGGGCGATGGATTGACCCAAGGAAGTTTTGCCTACCCCCGGCGGCCCCACAAAGCACAGGATCGCGCCCTCTCGGATCCGGCGGATATAGTCCCGGGTCTCCAGCTCCTCCAGTTGCGAAGCGCGCTCCTGCTTGAGCTTGCGCACCGCCAGATACTCCAGGATGCGTTCCTTCACATCCTGGAGGCCGTAATGGTCTTCTTCCAGAACCTGGCGAGCATGGGCGATGTCCAGGTTATCCGGGGTGGTCTTGTTCCATGGGAGGCTCACCATCCAGTCCAGATAGGTTCGGATCACACCATATTCCGCGGAAGCGGGCGGGAGCTTGGCCATTCGGTCCAGCTCCCGCAGGGCCTCTCGCCGGGCCTCAGGAGGCATCCCGGCCTCCTCGATCTTCCGCCGGAACTCCTCGATTTCCATCTGATGTTCGTCAGCCTCCCCCAGCTCCCGGCGGATGGCCTCCAGCTGCTGGCGCAGGAAGAACTCCCGCTGCATCTTCTCCACCTGGGCCTGGGCCTCCGACTGGATCTTGCGGCCCAGCTCCAGAACCTCGATTTCCCGCGTCAGCAGAGCGATGAGTTTGTGCAGCTTCGCCGCCACATCGTCCAGCTCCAGGATCTCCTGGGCCTCCTGGAGGGACATGCGCAGATAGGTGGCCACTGCATAAGCCAGCTGTTTCGGATCCTCCACAGCCATCGCCATGGCCCCGAGCTGGTCGGGGAGGCCGGGGACCAGCTCTACCATCCGGGCGAACAGCTCCGCCGTCTTGCGGCGAAGAGCCTCCAGCTCCGGACCGGGGGTCATGGTTTCGGGGTGGCGCTCCACCCGGGCCTTGAGGTAGGGCTGGGTGGCGGTGTATTCCATGATTCGGATCCGCTCCAGCCCCATCACCAGGATCCGCATCGTGCCATCCGGCATCCGAAGCAGGCGCTGGATCAGCGCCAGCGTCCCGATGGTGTAACAGTCCTCGGGCATCGGCTCTTCCAGCTCGGGACGCTTGCTGGCCACCAGGCCGACCAGCTTCCTGCCCAGGACCGTATCATCCACCAGCCGGATCGACCGCGGCTGTCCAACCGCCAGGGGGACCACCGTGAGGGGATAGACCACCACACCCCGCAGAGGAAGGATCGGCAGCTCCTCCGGGATCTCCACCGCCGATTCTTCCTGGTCCCGCCGGCCCTCCGGCTGGACTCCCATGGGAGGGATTTCCTCGGCTTCCTCACCCAGGAAATAGCCTTCCCAATCCAGTCCGAAAGATCGCACCCACATTGTGTTCATCCTCATTCCGCCTGGATTGAAGAAACATGCGCGACTGGCGATCGGATGATCCTCAACTTGGCTGCCCCGGCCCCGAAAGATCCCCCAGGGCGCGGGTGCGTGCTTCGTGGACCCAGCACTCACGGGCTCGTCTCCGATTTGGTCACCTGCAAGCGCCGTGGGGTCCGCACCGTGATCGTGAGCGGTGGCTTCTTGGGCAGGGTCACGATCAGGAAACCGTCCCGGTAAACCGCCTGGGCCGCGTCCGCGTCAAGGGCCCAGGGGAGATAAACCTCCACGTGGAACTCGCCATAATGGATCTCCAGCTGATGATACGCGACTTTCGGCGTGGGATCCTGCCGATAGCCGCTGATCACCAGCCATCGGTCGTGCAACGCTACCAGCACGTCCTCGGGCTTCAATCCGGCGATCTCCACGCGGACCACCACCGCCTCATCGGTTTCATAGACATCCGTGGGAGGACGCCAGGCGTTCCCATGGCGCAACAGCCAGCGCTGCCGGGTCAGGATATCCTGGAGCAACCGCTCCATCTGGGATTCGAACCGCTCGAGAGCCCGCTCAAACTCATCCATAGGAGGCGCTCCGCTGCTTGTCCCGGGTCTTCCAGCAAGGACCATCCGGATCATTTTGATTGTAGCACATCTGGGGGACAGCCAAAACAATCCGAAACTGCAACCTCAAAATCCAGCTGTGTTCGATAAACTTCATTAAAGCAGGACTACATCACTGGCCTCGATTCGGAGGGGAGTCCGGGGGCCCTTCCCCCCTTTTTGGGCCGGGTCGGGCCCCTTCACGCCCGACCCAGAAGACCTGGCTCATTGGGGCCTTTGGGGTGAAGTCCCCGTTTGGGTCTGGGCTGAACGCTTGACCGAGCATACCCATCTTCGTTGCCCAAAGGGCCGCGGGGAGAGGGGAAATGGAAGATTTGGGGTGGACGGGATCGCGCATCGCCTGTTTTCCGATGACGTCTATCAACCAGGAGGTTCGTATGACGTTCATCACGATGGAGGACTTCCTGAAAGTCGACATGCGTGTGGGGCGCATCATCCGCGCCGAGCCTCATCCGCGGGCGCGCAAGCCCTCCATCCGGCTCTGGATCGACTTTGGTCCCGAGATCGGGATCCGGACCAGCAGCGCCGCGCTGGCGGATCGCTATCGCCCGGAGGAGCTGGTCGGGACGCTGGTGATTGCGGTGGTGAATTTCCCCCCGAAAAACGTGGCCGGCTTCGACTCTCAGGTGCTGGTCCTGGGCGTTCCCGATGAGACAGGCCGGGTGGTCCTGCTGCGGCCTGATGCAGAGGTTCCCCTGGGCGGCCGCGTGTTTTAATGTGGTAGGAGTTACGCAGTTGGTTTTCTCCTGGGGGTTTGGGGGGAGTCGCGCGCCTTCGGCGCGCGACTCCCCCCAAAAAATATATCTATCCCCCCTTCCCACGGCTCTTTGGGCCGTGGGAAGGGGGGATAAAGGGGGGTGGGGCCATTCTGCCTCTTCTCGCGAGCCCCGAACTGCGTAACTCCTATGAGGACTTATATATTGACCTCTGGCGAAGGGGCGTGGAGGGACCCATCCCCATGTTTTGGGAGCTGGGTCGGGCGCCTTCGGTGCCCGCCCCTCTTCCCCCACGGCCCCTTGGGCCGCCTGACAGAGGCTGCTAAGATTGCAATGGAGCACTCCAGGATCCCTGCGGGAGGTTCCCATGTCCACTAAAACCCATCTTTCCCCCGTATGGCTGCGCATTTTCGATCTTGAAGTCACCCACGGTGAGGGCGTCTATCTTTATGCGGCCGACGGTCGGCGCTATCTGGATTTCACCAGTGGGATCGCGGTGACCAACACCGGGCACTGTCATCCGAAAGTGGTGGCCGCGATCCAGGAGCAGGCTGCCCGCCTCCTCCACGGCCAGGCCAATATCGTCTACCATCGTCCGATGCTGGAGCTGGTGGAGGAACTGCTCACCATCGTCCCATCCCCGCTGGACACCTTCTTCTTCGCCAACAGCGGCGCTGAGGCGGTGGAGGCGGCCGTGAAGCTGGCCCGCTACGCCACCGGGAGGTCGAACATCATCGTCTTCCAGGGCAGCTTCCACGGGCGAACCCACATGGCCATGGCCCTGACCACCAGCAAGACGATCTATCGGGCCGGATATCAGCCATTGCCCGCAGGCGTCTACGTCGCGCCGTATCCTTATGCTTATCGCTATGGCTGGGATGAGGAGACCACGCTCCGTTTCTGCCTTCGGGAACTGGATTTCCTGCTCAAGTCCCAGACAGCCCCGGAGGAGACCGCCGCCATCCTGGTGGAACCCATCCTGGGCGAGGGAGGCTACGTGGTGCCACCCCCGGGCTTCCTCGCCGCCCTGCGGGAGCGATGCGATCACTACGGGATCCTGTTGATCGCCGATGAGGTCCAGACCGGCTTCGGGCGGACCGGGCGTTTCTTTGCCGTGGAGCATGAGGGGGTGGTGCCGGACATCATGATCATGGCCAAAGGGATTGCCTCCGGGCTTCCGCTTTCGGGGATCGCCGCCCGAGCGGAGCTGATGGCCCGCTGGAAGCCAGGCGCACATGGGGGCACCTTCGTTGGCAACGCGCTCTCATGCGCCGCGGCGGTCGCCACCATCCGGGTGATGAAAGAGGAGCGACTGCCGGAGAACGCGGCGGCCCGGGGGGCTGAACTCCTGGAAGGCCTGCGCCGGCTCGCTTCGCGCTTTCCGCTGATCGGAGATGTCCGCGGGCGTGGCCTGATGGTCGGTGTGGAATTCACCCGCAACGGCGAGCCGGACACGGCGACCGCCAAAGCGATCCAGGCGGCCTGCTTCCGCCGGGGATTGCTTTTGCTGACCTGTGGAACCTACGACAACGTCATCCGCTGGATCCCACCCCTGGTGGTGACCGCGGAACAGATCCAGGAAGGGCTGCGCATTTTCGAGGAGGCCCTGGGAGAGGTGATGGAAACGGTCAGCTGAAGGATCCTGATGCATCGTGGGGGCAGACGCAAAGCCTGCCCCTAATCAAAGGCATTTGCATCCTGATGCAGGGGCACCCCTTGTGGGTGTCCGTCAGGACAGTAGGGGCAGGCATAAGGCCTGCCCCTATCAAAGGCATCTGCATCCTGAGATTGGGATACCCCTGGTGGGTGCCCGTCAGGGCAATAGGGGCAGGCACAAGGCCTGCCCGCCCCTACCCAACGAACCATATGTCCCGCCGTTATGTTCAGAGCATCCCTAATGGATGCCCTGTTAAGAATTTTCATTCATCAATCGTCGGGCGAGGGCCAGGGCTTCTTCGCGAGTGGTGACCTCGCCCGCCGCCTGGGCCTCCCGGATCGCCTCCAGGATGCGGCCGATTTGCGGGCCCTCCGGCACCCCCAGCGATAGGAGATCCTCCCCACGAATCAGGGGAGCGGGCCGGATGAAGCGCTCTGGAGCCTCGAAGAAGGCCTGCCACAGGATCTGCGCCACCCGGAGTCGGGGCGCCCAGACAGCATCCGTTAAGGTAGGACCCCAGACCGCCAGGGTGTCCGCCAGGGCGAGCAGGGTCAGATCCACCCCCAGCGCCCCCACATCCCGGAAAAACCGGTAAATCGCCCGCGGCGTAATCCGCCCTCGCGCCAGCCCGTGGGGCCGCATGTGATGGCGGACCAGGATTTCGATCTCCTCAATCTCATCGTTGCTGAAGCGGAGCGCCTCCAGGCGATGGACCGCCCATTCTGCGCCCACCTGTTCATGGCCGATGAACCGCACCCGCCCGTCCGGCTCGACGGTCCGGGTGGCCGGCTTCCCGATATCGTGCAGCAACGCGGTTAGCAACAGCAACGCCCGCCGGGGATGATCCGCCGCCACCTCCTCTTCCCAGCGCGCGCGGAGGCGCTCCCGCCACGGGGCCATCCCTTCCTCGATCTCCGCCCAGCGCGGCGGGAGATCCTGCAATTCCGGCGATTCTCCGAAGTCTCCTAACAGCCGCTCCATCGCGGCCACCGTCCGCAGCGTGTGCTCATAGACATCCCACACATGGGGCGGGCTCTGCCCCACGCCGCGCAGATTCGCGACCTCCGGCAGGACCTCCGGAAGGATCCCCAGCTCCTCCATCCGCCGCAGGCTGCGGACCAGGGGAGGGATGAGGAGGATTTTGACCAGCTCCTCTCGCACCCGCTCTGGCGCGACCCGAATCAGCCCGGGAAGCGCCTCCTGGAGCGCTTGCTCCGCTTCCGCCGTCATCCGCAGCCCGAACTCGGCCTCGAACCGAACCGCCCGGAGGATCCGGACCGGGTCCTGGTGGAAGGCCTCCGGGGCGCAGGGGCGCAACCGCCCGGCCCGCAGATCCTCCAGCCCGCCCAGGGGATCGAAGGGGACCAGCGGCCCCGCGCCGAGGAACGCGTCAAGATCGATCATCATCGCATTGATGGTGAAATCGCGTCGCCGGAGATCCTCCTCCCAGGACAGGCCATCCCGCCGGGTGAGGTCAACGTAGAACCGGCGGCCCTCCGGGCTCCGCCAGACCACCCGACCGAACTCCCGCCGGGCATCGAGGATGTAGAAGAACCCTCCGACCCGATCCGCCAGGGCGCGGGCCAGGCGCAGGGCCGGGCCGACCACTACCACATCGAGATCGTTGGGATCCCGGCCGATCAGGCGATCCCGCACCGCCCCACCCACCACCCGGGCCTCATAGGGACCTTCCTCAAGCAAGCGCTGGAGCGATTCCAGCAGCGCGCGGGCCAACGTTCTTCCTCCCTCACCCCTGGGATGCCCCATCACATCTGATGTAAGCACGACTGTGTTTACGTCGCAAACCGATACAGGGGGAAGCAGCGGCCTATTCTCTTCAGGTCATAAAGTGAGGGAGGCGCGCCAAAGGCGCGCCTCCCTCACCCCGAAAACTTCCTCAGGCGAGAGCCGCTTCTTCGCTCACCGCTTCCGGACTTCCAGGGCCGCGATGAAGTTCTTATAAACCTGCTGGACCTCCCAGACGATCCGCTCCGGCCCCAGGGCCCACCATTCGGCGGGAGTGAAATAGGCGGAGACTTCCGCCTCAGGCCCGAAACGGCCCACCCACTGGAGCATATGCAGGTTGTCGGATTGGGCCAGATAAAGGGAGAGCTCGATGAGCTCCGGGTCACCGGTCAGACATGCCATATGATAAGCTTCCATCATCAGCCGGAAGACGGCGCGCTGGACATCATTGCCCAGGAAGAACTCCAGGCCTCCGCTGCCGGCCCAGGTGCTGGGGAAGGCGGGCAGCGGCAGCTCATAGCTGCGAGACCCATAGCGGGCGAGGATCTCGCTGGGGGTCCGGAAGCTCAGGCCCCTCCGTATGACCTCGCCGGGCAGCGCTTCGAGGAACGCGAAGATCCCCGTCTCCTCCCGATGATGTTCGCCGAAAGTTTCGAAATCCCACCCCAGGACCACGAAATCCCCGGGATGTTGGGCCAGCCATTCCGCATAACGATCGGCCAGAAGCGGCCAGCCCTCCCAGCTCCGATTCGAGAACCGATAGCCCACATCGTCGCTAAGCTGGTGATGGCGGGCCAGCAGTTTCATCCGACCTCGGTTGTGATGGTAAAGATAAGTGGGCTGGCGCCACTCCAGGACCCAGGGCCGGCCATCCAGGAAGGCGGCAGCGAAATCGGCCTGATCCAGGGCATGGTAGATCACGGGAGACATCATCATCTCGGTCGTATCGGCGATGCGGGGACGGATGCCGAACAGGCTCTCGAGCTGATCGGCTGCCCATTGCATCCGCTGGATGAAGCGAGGGAGATCCCAGAGGAGCAGCATGCTGTGCCGGGGCTCGGCCGCCACCAGCTCCACGTGGGGATGGCGGACCAGATCCCGGAACCGGTCCAGGAGCTCCTCATCCCACCGCTGGGCCTGTTCCAGGAAAGTCAGCGAGAACCCGATCGCCAGATGGAACCCCTCATCCAGCATCGCCTGGAAACGGGCGATCGCCGGATAGTAACAACGCTGGGCCGCCCGCCGGAAGTAACGCTCGTTCATTTCCTCGTCGAACAGACCCTGGGCCAGGAGGGCCGCTGGAGCCCCCCGCGGCAGCGGCTGGGCGGGCAGACGCAGCCGACGCGGCTGGTGGACGATGGTGTAAATCACCACATCCCGCACCCGCCCATCCGGGCGGCTGAAGATCGGCTTTGGCCATGGGAGGGCTCCGCTGGCCCGGGCGATGAAACTGATCTTCTCTAACAGGATCTCCAGGACGCGAGGCCATGTGAAATCAGCCGCACGCCGTCGGGCTCCCGCCCGCAGGGCCTCCATCCGAGCAGGTTCCGCCCGAAGGTCCAGCAGGCGGAGGACGATTTCCTCTGGTCGATCCGTATCGAGCACGATCGCTGCCTGCCCATCCAGGGCGTATTCCTCTCCCGTAGCTCCCGTGAACACAACGCCTCCTGCGGCCATCGCCTCCAGACCGCTAAGCCCGAACGGCTCATGGCCGCTGATCGCCAGCACCGCATCGGCCGCCGCGTAGAAGGGACGCAACCACTCCTGAGGCAGTGGGAACCCGATGGAATACAGGTCCGCATGGGAGGCCTCATGGAGCATTCGGAGCAGATCTTCCCAGGACGCGGGCGAGCCGGAGAGATGCGTCACGGTCAGACCCAGCGCCTGAGCCCGCGCGAACACCTCCTGTCCATGGGGCTCGATCCCCCCTCGCAATGGAAAGACCACCCGATAGCCCATCGCCTTCAATTGGGCTGCTGCCTCGATGGCCAGCAGCCACCGTTTGGCCGGATCGAAGCGACCGACCTTGAATAGCATGATCGTGCGTTCATCCACTCCTAAAGCCTGACGAAGAGCAGAGATCTGCTCCGGGGGAACCGGTTCCAGGAGAGCGCAGGGGATTCCGTTCGGGATGACCAGGGGGTTAACCCCCAGCTTCCACATCTGATGCTTCATGTAACGGCTGACCGTGGTCAGCTGGGCAGCCGCGCTCAGTCTGCCCCAATCGATCCGGTGGAAGGACATCGTGTTGTTGGCGTTCCAGAGGATCACGCATCGATCCCGCCACCCCCGGGCGCGGAGAAGCTCATCGAGACGGATCACGGCTTCCGCGGTGTGCCATTCCTCGGCCAGGATCACCGGGAGCTGACCCGCCTCCAGGGCCGGACGGATGATTTCCTCCAGGAGGTAGGGGGGGACCGTGGCGGTGAAATCCTGACGCTTCCCCTCCTCACCGTCATAGACCCCCATCGGATGATAAGCGCTGATCCATTGACACCAGCGGTGGAGGACCAGACGACCTTCTACTCGCTCTTCCCGGCCCGGGGCATCTGGAGCACCGACGAAGAAGAGATGAGTGCGAAATCCTCGCAGGGCCAGCGTCTCCGTTAAATGACGGACTCGAACAGCCAGCCCCCCCGCCTGGGCATAGGGGTCCGGCCCTTCAAAAGAAAGCACGCTGATCACCGCCTCGCCCGGCTTCAGTCCCCCCATGCTAACCTCCCTCTTCTATGTTCTCCTTCCTCACAGCGCGAAACAGCATAGTGAGGAGAAGGGCCATCCACTCCGCCAGGGATAGACGCCTGAGCAGCGGGCGGGAAGAATGAGCATATCACCTTCGGCCAGGAAGGCTGCCTGCTCCCCCTAACCCTCAGGATGACAACCGGACAGATGGCGCTCAGAACCAGACGATCGAGCGAGTCGGGCGGATCTCACCGCAGCGGATCTGATCGAGACAGCGCTGGATAAAAGACTCCAGATGACGAGCGGGAGAGGAGGATCCATGAGGAGAAAGGGCCTGCGTGGTAATCACGAACCGTCCGGGTCCCAGGTGCTCAATCCAGACCCGGAAAGTCTGTTCCTGGAATTCATAACACCCGGGTTCCCCGCGATCCTGCTCCGCATCCAGAGTAACCCACCATACCTTCATACCCATCATCATTCCTCCCACAAAAGGAAGAACAAGCGGATGGGGTCGGTGTTCATCCCCTCCGATCAGAGCCAGATGCGCAAACCCAGGGCTCCCGTTTGTTCGCGAAACCCTCAACAGGTGCTGATCGCGCCGGGGATCCCGTTCCTCAAAAAGATCGAACGCGCTGACGAGCTCTAAGTCGGGGCAAAGCGGTCGGGGATTCTTTGCCGGGGCGATTCTCCAGAAGATCAAAGAGGAAAATCCGGAACTCATCTATGCCCATCATGACCGTTTCCTCTCACAAGCCGCCCTCAGAGATCTACCTTACGCCGAACCGGATCCACATCCCCCTGCTCAGTATTAATTTTTACCAATCTTTGAAAATCGGTCAATATAATAATTTCTAACCCAGGCGCGCGTGGAGAATCATTCGGAAGTGGATCGGGACCCCAAAGTCGATTCGAGCTGCCCCCCTAATCCTCCGCAGAGGTCCGGTCTTTTCATTTGGGGAACTTTCTACACCGGTCTGGCTATCATCATTATGAACGCTCCTTTCACTTCATCCAGGATAGGAGTTGCGCCGTTCATGGCCTGTGAGAAGAGGTGGAATGGCTCCACCCTCCAGAACCCGAGGAGAAAACCAGCTGCGAAAGATAATGAGGAGGAGGGTGATGTCTGGAGTTCTTCGCTTGCTCCTTACCACCCTCATCGGGCTCAGTGGGCTCGCATTGCTTTCTCTGCTCCCCCAGGTCCTCCAGCGTTCCCGGGCGGAAACCGCCCAGATATGGATCACCGCTGTGCACCCTGATGGCGTGTTCGCTGGCGAGCCCGACGAAGCCGTTCAGCTCACCGCCTCTGGCCCCACACCGGTGGATCTGAGCGGCTGGAGCCTGCGGGACCGGTTGACCGGGACCGGCGGATTGCGCTTCCCCACGGGCTTCACGATCGCCCCCGGGGCGTCGATCTGGGTGGCCCACCATGCCCTCTCGTTCACACTGGCCTTCGGGCGCCCGCCGGACGCGGCGGTCTTCACGGATGGACTGGAAGCCGTGCGGCCCGTGGGCGGCGTCTGGCCGGGTTTCGCCAATACCGGTGATGAGGTGGTGCTCCGGGATTCGACCGGATCGCTGGTGGATGCCGTGTTCTACGGCGAGGGCTACACCGAGACCCTGGGATGGCATGGGCGTCTGGTTCAAGTGTACAGCATCCCGGGCGCCCGGAGCGAAGGCCGGATCCTGGTCCGTCGCCGAGATCCCTCCACCGGGCTTCCCATTGACACCGACACAGCGGCCGATTGGGCCAGCGATCGGCTGGATCCATGGCTCGGGCGCCGGATTCGCTTCCCGGGGTGGATGCCGGAGCGCTACGAACAGCCTTTCTCGCTGAGCGGCACCCTACCGATGACGCTGATCATCGCCCCGGACCACGCCTTTGAAGCGGTCGTCGCCTGGATCGACGAGGCCCAGACCTCTGTCATAGGGGAAATCTTCACCTTTGAACACCCCCGGATCGCCGAGCGGCTGGCGGCCGCCGCGCGACGGGGCGTCTCCATCACACTGCTCCTCGAAGGCACGCCTCCTGGTGGGATCACGGATGATGAGCGATATGCATGTCGGCTTTTGCGGGAGGCCGGAGGTCAGTGCCTGATGATGCGGAATATGCCAGCGGCAACGCCCCCTGCGCTCCGTCGCTACGCCTACGCCCACGCGAAATTCCTGGTGCGGGATGACCGGTGGGTGTTAATGGGAACGGAGAACCTGAGCCCCCGGGCCATGCCGGACGACCCGAAAGGAGATGGGACGGAGGGCCAGCGCGGTGTGCTGGTGGCTTTCGAGTCGCCGGAAGTGGCCGCCTTCTTGAAGGAGCTGTTCCGCCAGGACACCGATCCCCTCTTCCGGGACGTAACCGAGCTGAGAGAAGATCCGCCACCGACCTATACGCCCCCCATCACCCTGGGCGGCACTGCCTATCCAGTCCGGTTCCCGGCACCCATCCCCATCACCATTAGCGATCTGAGATTGATCGTCGGACCGGAAGGGATATTGAACTTGGAGACAGGGATGTGGGCGTTGCTCCGGCAGGCCGGCCCGGGGGATCAGATCCTCGCGCAACAGCTGACCGTGCCCCCCTGGTGGGGGCCGAGCGCTGCCGACCCGACCGCCGCGCCAGCGATCTCTCCGAACCTGTACCTGAGGGCGCTGATAGAGGCCGCAGAGCGAGGAGCCTCCGTGCAGCTTCTCCTGGATCATTTCTATGATGATCCATCGAACCCCCGTAGCAACGCAGCCACCGTAGCTTATATTGAATCCCTGAACGCCGTGAGCCCCGCCCTTTCCACCACGCTTCAGGCGCGAACGGGCAACCCGGGCGGACGGGGGCTTCACAACAAGATGACCCTCATCCGCCTGGGTGGGGAGCCCTACATCGTTCTGAGCTCGGCGAACGGCACGGAGACCTCTCACAAGCTGAACCGGGAGCTCATGCTGCTCTTCCGGTCCGAAGAAGGCTTCACCGTCCTGAGCGAACTGTTCTGGTTCGACTGGGAATTGTCCCGACCGAAGATCTATCTTCCGCTGGTCTTCCGGGAACACCGACCGCCCCACCTGTTGATCAGCGAGGTCCTGATCAACGCCATTGGGATCGATCCGAATGAGGAGTGGGTGGAGATTTATAACCCCACCGGGAACAGTCTGGATCTCAGCAATTACCGGATCGGCGATGCGGCGGCGCCGGGTGATTATGAGGGGATGTATCGCTTCCCATCCGGTGCCGTCATCGGGCCGGGCGAGGTGCGGGTGATCGCGGTCTCGGCCCAGGCCTTCTTCACACGCTATGGCCTCCGCCCCCATTTCGAACTGGCAGCGACAGATCCTCTGGTGCCCGATCTGATCCCGGATCCCGGCTGGGGACGCGGCTCATGGAACCTGAATAACACCCAGGACGAAGTCGTGCTGATCGGACCGGAGGGGGAGATCGATCGCGTGGAGTGGGGTAGCCCGCCCCGCTGCCCGGTTCCTGCGCGAGGCCAGAGCCTGGAGCGATCTCCAGCGGGCCGGGATACTGATACATGCGCCGATTGGCGGATCCAGGCGTTCCCATCCCCAGGGGCGATTCCCCGCTGATATATCCGGCGCCGTGTGGTAGGGCAACTGCGAGCAGTTGCCCTACCACTTCGCCCGAACCCTAACTTCCTCCAGCCAACCCGGTTTTCGTGATAGAATTTCCTCCGAGGAGGGCTTCATGGCGTTCACGGTGGAGGATTTCCAGGATCTGGTGGAGCTGCTACGGGCGCATCCCGAATGGCGACAGCGGCTGTGGGAGCTGCTGGCCTCTGAGGAGCTGCTGCGCCTGCCTGCCGAGGTGAAGGCTTTCCGGAAGGAGTTCGAGGCCTTCCGGGATCAGACCTTTGAAGCCTTTCGGCAGGAGACGGAGCGTCGCTTCCAGCGGGTGGAGGAGCAGATCGCCGCCCTGGCCGAAGCCCAGCGACGGCACTATGAGGAATTCGCCGCCCTCCGTCGGGAGTTCCTGGAGCACCGCCAGGAGTTCCTGGAATTCCGCCGGGAGTTTCAGGAGCACCGCCAGGAGTTCCTGGAGCATCGTCAGGAGTTCCTGGAGCTCCGTCGGGAATTTCAGGAGCACCGTCAGGAGTTCCTGGAGCTCGCCGGGAATTTCTGGAGCACCGCCAGGAGTTCCTGGAGCATCGTCAGGAGTTCCTGGAGCTCCGTCGGGAATTTCAGGAGCACCGTCAGGAGTTCTTGGAGCTCCGCCGGGAGGTCGCTTCCCTGAAGAACGATGTGGGGACCCTGAAGGATAACGACCTCAGGCGCCGGTATCGGGAGCTGGCTCATGCCTACTTCGGTCAGGCCCGGTTCCGGAAGATTTACGTTCTCTCCGCCTCAGAGATTGTGGAAGCCCTGGAGGGCGCCCTGGATGCCGGGATAATTTCCCCAGAGGAGTTCCAGGATGCCCGGCTGATTGACCTCGTGATCCGGGGCTTGTGGGAAGGCCAACCGCTTCACCTGGCGCTGGAGATCTCATGGACCGTGGACCAGGGAGATGTGGAGCGGGCCATCCGTCGGGCAGAAATCCTCACTCGGGCGCTGGGGGAAACCTGGCCAGGCGTAGCAGGGCTTCGGTTGACAGAGGGGGCTCAGAAGGCGATCGCTCAGATGCAGGAACAGGGCCGGCCCATCGTGGTCGCCCAGGATGGCCGGATAGACTGGCCCAAATAAGCTCGGGACACGTTGCGGGCCGCCGAAGGCGGCCCGCAACGTGTGAGAAATCGGCTCGGGATCTTATCCTCCTCTTCAAGTCTGCTCGTTTAGCATCCGCTCTGCTTCCTCCAGCCGCAAACCCAGCACCTGGGAGGAGCCATCTGGCCGCATGGTGACGCCATAGAGGACGTCGGCGGCCTCCACCGTCCCCCGGTTATGCGTGATCAGGATAAACTGCGTTCGCTCGGAGAGCCGGCGGATCATCTCCCGGAAGCGTCCGATATTGGCCTCATCCAGAGCCGCATCGGCCTCATCCAGAACCACAAAGGGCGAGGGGCGAACCTTCAGGAGAGCGAAGATCAGAGCAGTGGCCGTCAACGCCTTCTCCCCTCCGGATAGCATCATCAGGTTCTGAGTCCGCTTCCCCGGCACCCGCACAAAGATCTCCACCCCCGCCTGATCCCAGCTCTCCGCCTCCGTGAGCGTTAGCCGTGCGTTGCCGCCCCCGAACAGCTCGATGAAGGTCTCTTTGAAGGCGCGGCCCACCGCCCGAAAGGTTTCCATAAAAGCTTGCTGCATCTGCTGATCCAGAGCTGTGATCGTTTGCTGAAGGGAGGTCGCGGCGGCCTCCAGATCCGCAATCTGAGACGTCAGGAAGGCGTGGCGCTCCTGGAGGGCCGCGTATTCCGAAGCCGCCTCCGGGTTGATCGGCCCCAGCCGTCGCAACGCCCGCCGGAGGGACTCCACTTCCGCCTCCAGGGCCTCCAGGGGCTCCATCTCGTTCACTTCCACCTCCGGGATCCTCGCCTCCCAATCGATCTCCCCTTCATCCAGATAACGCCATTCCTCCTGAAGGGCCTGCTGGAAAGCGTGGATCTCCCCCTCCCATCGTACTACCTCCAGCCGGGCGGCGTGGACCTGCTCCTCCAGCGCCTGGCCCGCCTCGCGCAGGGTTTCCACCTGCTTCCAGGCCTCCTCGAACATCGACTCCGCCGCCAGAAGGGCGGCCATACCCTGCACGCGTCGGGTCTCCAGTTCCTGCAACTGGGCCATGAGCGCTCGCTGCCGATTCCGCCAGTGCTCCCGCTCGGCCTCCAACGCGGTGCGTCGCTCATCAGCTTCCTCAACAGACAGCGCCACCTGCTCCGCCTCCACAGCCTGCAGAGCCTCCCGATGTCGGGCGAGCATTTCCTCAGCCTGACGGCGTTGCTCTTCCAGCAACCGCTCCTCCGCCTCCAGGCGAGCCCGCTCCGCCTCGACGGACTCCAGGCCCAGGCCAGCGATCTCCGCATCGATCACCGCCCGGGCTTCCTCCAGCGCCTGTCGCTCCCGCGCCAGCGCATGCTTCCGACGTTCCAGTTCCTGCTGCTCCGCCTCGATCTGCCCTCGCCGCTGCTCTCCTTCTGCGATCTCCTGCTCCAGCGATTGGAGAGCCACTGCCGCCCTCTGAACGGCTTCCTCAAGCTCTCGGAGCCGACGCCGTAACTCCTCCCTTTGGGCCTCCACCGCCTGATAAGTCACTTCCAGAGAAGCCTTCTCCTCCTGCCACTGCTTCCATCGGCGTGAACTTGCTTCCAGGACTTCTTCGGCACGGCGCAATGCCTCCTGAGCAGCCTGGATTTGCTCCGGGAGCGACCGCCAGACCTGCTCCTGGGTCAGCCACATCACCTCCGGGGCGGCATATCGGCCAATCCACAGGACCCCTTCCCCGCCGATCCGCTCCCCATCCCGGGTCAGAATCTGAACCGTCCGCGGCAGCTGATGCCAGAGCGTGGCCGCCTGTTCCCAGGTTTCCACCAGATAGACGCCCTCCAGACGGCGCTCGAGCCAGGCCTGCAGCCGGGGCTCCCGCGCCCGCAGGATCGCCATCGCCGGACGCGCCGGGAGGACGGCACGCCGGGCCGGGGGAACGACGATGGAAAGGCGAGCGCGGCCGTGAACCGGACGCAGGCGCTCCACACGCAACGCGCTGAGGATCACCACGGGCAAGCCGTGGCGGATCAGCGACCGCGCCCGTTCCACAACGGAGCGGTCCTGCACCACCACGGCGTGGAGCAGCGGGCCCAGCAGGGCCGCCGCAGCCGTCTCCCAGCCCGGTTCGATCTCCAGGAAATCGAGCAGTGAACCCAGCACCCCGGAGAGGCCGGCCGCGAGAAGGGCCCGAAGGTCTTCCTGAAATCCTTCCCGGGTTTCCTGGCTACGAGCCAGGTTCTCCGCATAAGCCTCCAGATAGGCCTTGTGAGCCCGGGCCTGAGCCACCTGCTCCCGGGCTCGATGGGCTTCCGCCTCCGCTTCCTCCAGCTGGCGGCTGATCTGAGCCCGCTGCCGTTCCAGGGCTTCCAGGGTCGCCTCCAGGGCCCGCGCCTCCTCGCGAAGCCGCTCCTGCTCCTGAGCCCGATCCGCCTGTTCCCGAATCCACTTCTCCCGTAGAGCGACCTGCTGAAGCAATCGTTCCTCCAGCTCGCGTCGCAATTCCTGGAGTGTTAGCTGGCGACGGGCAATGCGAGCCTCCTCCTCCTCCAGGCGATGGAGGGCCTCCTGAACTTCCTCCCTCCGACGGTGCAGCGTCTCATCGCGCATGCGCTTCGGCGCGTAGAGGGCCTCCAGCGCCTGTCGCTGCTCCTGAATCGTTCGGAGCCGATCCTCCAGCGCCTTCCGCTCGGCCTCCAGCGCCTCCTCCATCGCCCGGAGTGTGGCCTGCCGGGCCTGGAGGGCTTCCGCCTGGGCCCGGCGAGCCCTCGCCTGTTCGGATAGCGCCTGGAGGGCATCCTCCACCGCCTGAAGCTGTCGCTGCACGGCGGCGGATTCCTCCTGCAGCTTTGCCCGGGCTGCTTCCTGCTCTGCCAGTGCCGCCTGCTGGCGGCGGATCTCCTCACGCAGCGCCAGGGCCTGCTGCTCAGCAGCCGTCTGGAGTTCCTGGTGTCGGAGTCGGGCAGCCTCCGCTGCGGCCAGGGCAGCCTGAGCCGCCTCCAGGCCCTGACGCAGCTGGGCCATCCGGCGGGCGGCCCACTGCCGCCAGCGCGTTTTGAGCTGGGAAAGGAGCTCCTCATACTGGCGCGCACGCTCAGCCTGACGGCGAAGACTGTTCAGCCGCGGCGTCATCTCTGCCAGCAGATCCCGGGCCCGCGTCAGGTTCTGCCGGGTGGCCTCCAGACGGCGCAGCGCCTCCTCCCGCTTCATCCGGTAAAGGGCGATCCCGGCCGCCTCCTCGAACAGCGCCCGGCGCTCCTCCGGCCGCATCCGGAGCACATCATCCACCACCCCCTGTCCGATCACGGTGTAAGTCCGTCGGGCCAGCGGGGTGGATCCCAGGAGCTCCTGGATGTCGCGCAGGCGAACCCGGTTCCCATTCAGAAGATATTCGCCCTCCCCATCCCGGTAGACCCGGCGGGTGAGGGCGACCTCCGTGAATTCCACCGGGAGCTCCCCATCGGAGTTGTCGAAGATCAGGGTGACCTCCGCCATCCCCGCGCGGGGTCGCTGATCGCTGCCAGCGAAGATCAGATCCTCGCCCCGGCGGGCTCGAAGGGTGGAGAGGCTTTGCTCCCCCAGGACCCAGCGGATGGCCTCCGCGATATTGCTCTTACCGCTCCCGTTGGGGCCCACAATCGCGGTCACCGGCCCCGGGAACTCCAGGCGGATCGGATCCGCAAAACTCTTAAAGCCGTGAAGCTCCAGCGCTTTAAGACGCACAGGCATTCATGCTCCGATAAAAGGTTGGGTGGTTGCTCTATTCATTTGTGCTCGAAGTGTAACCATTCAGCCGTTCTCGCGCCACGCAATACGGATATGGGCATTGCACGGAGGTCTTCTCCCGGGAGCTTGAGGAGGTGCGCAGCGCGGCCCCTATTATTTTTGTTCTGTTGCGATCCTGGTAATGCTTGCTCGGGTTTAGCGTTTGCCCCTCCCCCTTTCCCGCGGCCTAAAGGGCCGCGGGAAAGGGGGATAAAAGCATTTGAGGGGCGAGCCCGTTATCGAAGATGACAGGCTCGCCCCCAGACCCCCAGGGAACCAGGCAGTTACCGCACGCAGGGGTTAAAATCAGCGCCCAGCCAGATGCGGTAAGGCGCTTCCGCGCCCGGCTCCGGAGATACCTCCAGACGAGAGCCCGGAAGCCGAAAAGCCCGCAGGAGCGCCTGGGTGGTTGAAGAAGATCCTGCGGCGCTCATGGCGACCACCCGGGTGGGCCGCCCATCCGGTATAGCCTCTACCATCCGGACAGCCTCAAAGCCCGCCTCCCGCAGGATCTCCGCCGCCATCTCTCCATAGAGGGGATTCCCGCTGGCGTTGATGATCTCAACCCGCGCGATGGGCGAAGCCCTCGACGGCAATGGGCCTAACAGAAATCGCTCCAGGTATGAATAAGTCTGTTCCGTCGGCAGATAGACAAACAGCTCGCTCTCTGTAGTTGTGGAGATGATCTCGGAGGCCACAACCGGATGCAGCCATCCACGGGCGATGCGGCTTCGATCCAGACGCAGCCCGATGGAGGCCAGCCAGAGCACCTCATCCAGCCCCAGATCCGTTTGCACCATCTGACGAATCCCGGACCATAATGAGGGGACGCGCAGGAGCCATCCGCCCTCCCTCAGTCGATCCAGCAATCCCTCCAGCACCTGCTGCTGACGGCGCGAACGGTCGAAATCGCCGGTCGAATGCCGGGATCGCATATACCACAGGGCCTGCTTGCCATCCAGGTGATATCTGCCCGGCGTGGGCAACGATAGCGTCCCGGTGATCGTCGGGTTGTCGGGATCCGGAAACACATCATACAGCGGACACCGCACGTTTACATCCACGCCCCCCAGGGTGTCAATGATCGTTCGCATCCCCCCGAAATCCACCAGGGCATAGCCGTGAACCGCAAGCCCCAGATTATAGCGAAGCGTATCCTGAAGCAGACCATAGCCTCCGCCGGGATAGCGGGCCAGCTCTCCATGGACATAGGCGGTGTTGATCTTATTAAACCCCCAGCCCGGTATATAGACCCACAGATCCCGCGGGATGCTGAGCAACCGCACAGAGGGCTCATCGGGATCAATGGAGGCGAGGATGATCGTATCGGTGCGCCCGATCCGCTCCTCCGGTCGTCGATCGCTCCCCAGCAACAGCAGATTCACCCGCTTGGGCGGAAAGATCAAAAGCGGGCGGGGTTCCGGGATCCCCTCCGGACTTCCCCCAGAGACCCCCGGCCGGGGCGTGGGGGTGACCATCCATCGGGCCGGAAAGGCTGGGGTGGGTGTCGATGTGGGCGGCAAAGGGGTGGAAGTGGGCACAGGAGTGGAAGCCGCCGTTTCGGCAGGTTGCATAGGGGGCGAGGCCTCGGAGGTCTCTATAGTAAGCGCAGGCTTCTCCGCCCCATTGAGCGGATCCGTGGGAGCTTCCAGTTGCTGATCCGTGATGACTCCATAGCTCATCCAGATTAAACCCTGGACAAGCATCACGAGCCCAATGAGTGCAAGCGCCCTCCCAAACCATCGAGTGAACATTGTGGTTGCCTCGAAGGAAAAGGTTGAAGTCTGGCAAGGATGTAGACGGGCCGAAGGTGCACTCACACGCCTGCTGAGATTCCCCGTCCTCTATTCCACGGAAGTTAGAAGGGTCCCCTGCATCTGTCCACGCAGAAAGATTTCCAGCGCCTCCTTCTGCTCTTCCCCGGCTTCCACTCCCGCCAGCTGCTCTAACAGCCATCCGAGGATGGCCGGGTTCAACCGGGCCACCTGAGCGATCCATTCCCGGATCCGCCCCGCGCGGGTGGGATCCGGATCGTGGAAAAGCTCCAGCAGACGCCGGGCGAAAGGCCCGGAGGTGACCGGAATCTGATTGTCAAAGAAAGCCGACAGCGCGTAATGGAGCATGAAATCCACCAGTCCGCGGAGCTTTTCCCAGACCGGATCCCCCGGGATCATCAGGGCGATGAAGGCAAAGTAGAAAGGAAGGGATCCTGCGAAGTCCCGGCGGTTATTGAAGAGCTCCCCTGCCCGCACGGAGCAGTAGCTGGCCGCCCGCCAGCGGATCTCATAGGGTCCGACTCCTGGGGTGTGCATCTCCCACAGATCCAGGGTCATTCGCAAGGCCAGCCGGAAGCGTTCCAGCGCCATCGGGAAGTTCCGATCCCGCCGGTAGCTCATCCCCTCCTCGAACAACGCCCGCGCATCCCCCAGCGAAGGGGTGATCCCCGAGGGATAGGTCACCCCAGCCAGATCCGCACGCAGGGCTTCGAACACCGGACCCTGCAACGGATTCTCAGGCAGGATCCAGCGGAAGGTCCCGTTGTCCGCCACCAGCAAACCCTCCCGAACCATCCCGCGAAGCATGGATTCCACTTCCATCACGGGAAGCCCAAGAAGGAAAGCCAGCGCCTCCGGCTCCAGCGGCCAGTTCGCCAGGCCCAGAAAGCGGATCAGTCCGCCCTCCGCCGCCTCGATAAACCGCTTCAGGCCCGGGACCCGCACTCCCTGAATCGGAGTGTAGAACGAGGGCGGAAGAGGCCCAAAGGAGATCCCGGAGCCCAGGAGCAATAGCCATCCGAGTTCCTGGCGGCCGCCAGCCTCGATCTCCAGACCTTCCCAGTTCGTTCGCTCCAGCCACCGGGCCAGGGTGAGCTCGGCAACCCCAGCCCGCAGGGTCTCGAAGAGCCGGGTCAATCCCATCCGACGGATCGTGGGCTCCAGCAGCACGAACCCCCAATCCTGGAGATAGCGACGGTAACGCTCCACGGTCCCCACGATCTCCGGAGCTGGGGCGGAAATCGAAGGCTCTGGAGCCGATGTGGGGGGCGGTGGCACGGCTTCCGCTTCCGGCGCGATCAGAGTGTCGTAATAGATAAATTCATCACACAATGCGGGAATCAGATCGCTGGTCGCCCCCTGCACGCCCACGCCGATCACGAACCGGCCATGTTCCCGGAGGCGAGTGATCAAACTGGAAAAATCGCTATCCCCCGAGATGATCGCGAACATCTGAACCTCCGGCCGGGTGAACAGGGTCTCGATCGCATCGATGGCCATGCGGACATCGGCCCGATTGCGGGCAAGCTTGTGGCCATAGGAATAAATCTGAACCAGATCGACCCCGTGCCGGAGCAGCTCATCCCGATATTTGGTGAAACGGGACCAGTCTGCGTAGGCGCGCTTCAGAACCAGCCGTCCCCGTCGTCCGAGCTCTGTAAACAGGCGATTTAAATCCAGGGTGTAATAACGGCTTTCCGCCGCCGTGGCGATGTTTTCGAAATCGATGAAGACCGCCATCTCCGGTCGTTCGCGACGCGCCATGGGCACTCCTGAAGGCATGGGTTTTAATATGTTTACGCGTTGTCCTTTATCCGGAGGAGGTCGAGAGGCTTCTCCCCGCTTTATTTTTCCGGGCTAAGCCGCACGCCAGAGGCGTTCGGCTTACCCTCCCCGGAGGGGCTCAACCGCATAATTTCGAACAGACAAAGTCGTCCGTTCCCTCTAACCTGTTCCCAAGGATTGGAACCGGGCAGAGGAGAAGCCTGTCGCGCTATTCATCATAATCCCGATCGCGATGGATTGCTTAAAATCGCACAACCTGCTACTTAACGAATGGGAGCTTTTTGGGGAGAAGAGGCAGCCCTGGCTGCCTCCTTATGTATGAACCATGCATTGCTCGGTTGCACTCCTGGTGGCGCTTGCTCGGATTTCGCGTTTACCCCTTCCCACACTGCGAAACAGCGTGGGAAGAGGGTAAATCAGATCCTCAGCTGGCAACAGAGCAGCTATGCATAAAAAGGGGATAGGCAGGGGCCATTCCCTGTCGCTGCCTACCCCTATCCTTTGCTGGAGAGGTCGCAATGCCGCGATCCTCAACCCCAGATTATGTGATTATCTTCGACGGGGGAAGCCGGGGGAACCCCGGTCCTGGTTACGGCTCCTACATCCTCCGAACCCGGGATGGGCGCGAGGACCTGCGCCGTCTGAGCTTCGAGGAAGTGATGACCAACAACGAGGCGGAATACCGGACGCTGATCGCTGCCCTGGACGACCTGATCAGCCGGATCCAGAAAGCCGGGGAGGATCCTTCCCACTTCACCCTGGAGATCCGGGGAGATAGCCGGCTGGTCCTGTCCCAGCTTCAGGGGATCTTCCGGGTTCGGGCTCCCCACCTGCGTCCTCTCCAGGAGGCTGCCCATGAGCGCCTGAGCCGGTTTCGAAGGGTCCGGCTGGTCTGGCAACCTCGCAAAGCCTCAGCGTCCGAACTGGGGCACTGAGGCACGCCAACCCCTTCTGGTGAAGGAGGCGGGATAGTAGCCGGCCGGGGATTTTCACCAACCCTCCAGCGAATCGGACCGGATTCCCGGCCCACCGGGCCCGGAAGGAGCGGGCGGTCGTTCCGCAGCGTCCCCACCCCCCATCGACAATTGGCCCGGCGACAGGGGGCGCTGGATCGGGATGCGGCGTCCCTTTCTCCCTCGCATTTGGAAACCCCTTATCCCTCTCCCCCCGGCATTGGGGAGAGGGTTAGTGGGAACCAGCCCCCGCACCGCGAACGCCTGTCCCAGGCCATAGGGCAGAAGGGCGGGAAGTTCCTTCACCTCCTCCCACCCTACTTCGATGGGCCCCCTAACCCCTCCGGCCGGAAAGCGCACCCAGGCTCGACGGTCCGGGGAGAGCAGCAACCCGCCGGCCTCCGGGGTGACCCGTGCCCGCCCCGGTTGCACGATCCACACTTCCGCTGTCGCTGTCGCCCGCGCCTCACCGGAGACCGCCTCGAAGGTGACCGGCGATAGCGTATCCGCTGGCCCGACGGCGCGTAAGGCCAGGGTCAGCGTGACGTTAGCCCCAGCGGTCAGTGTGCCCACCTCTGCGCGCAAGCGCTTCTCTCGCGCGTCGTAGGCCCAGCTGGGCTGGTTGGGAATATCGCGCACGGCATCCGGCAGAGCGGCGTGAACGGAGACGCCGGTCAGTGTCATCCCGGTGGGGTTATTTAGCCGCACGGTGAGGGTGCTCACCTCGCCCGGCGCGACGCCGATCGGCTCAACTCGCACGGTCAAGCCAGGCGTCGGCACCGGTTCGGGAACCGACGGGGTGGGCAGAGGACTGATGAAGGCCGCGACCTGAAGTTACGGTATCGGAGTAGGAAGTGGGGAGGTGAAAGTCTGCGATCCGGCCGGAGCTGCCTGGCGAGTGCTGGAAGGAGCCGTCGGCCCCGGCACCAGAGTGGACAACAAGGACAATACAAGCAGCAATGAGATTTTTGGGGTAGCGATGTTAGTTGAAACCTTTCTTCACCCTTCTGCGCCTGCTCGTCCGTTTGCTCAGCAATGCGGCCAATCCAGGAACATCGTCTCCAGCGCCAGGCGCGCATTGGCGTTCCGTTGCAGCGCCAGCCAGGCCCGGCGGGTGGCCTCCAGCGCCGTTCGCGCCCCGCTTAATCCAATCCGCCCGGCTACTTCCTGCAGGGTCGAGCGATCCTCCTCATGGGTCAATGGGAGATCCGCGCCGCTGGCCAGGATCAGGGCATCCCGCCACCACGCCATGGCGGTTTCCAGGAAGGCGGAACGGACTTCCTCATCCTCCCCCGCCATCGCCTCCGCGAAGGCAAAGCGCTCCGCGCGCCCCTGGGCCAGCAAGGCATGGATTTGCTGGATCCGCTCCTCATACGCCGACAGGATCTCCGGATCCTGCGCGGCCTGCACAGCCCACCCGATCCGTCCTCCCGACAATCGGGCCAGACGATCCGCCTGATCCAGTGGAAGCCCCCATCGCTCCTGAAGCGCCTGGCGAACCACCGGGACCGGAAGAGGGTCCAGCGAAAAGATCTGACAGCGGGAGACCACTGTGGGTAACAGGGACTCCGGGGAGGGGGCAATCAGCATCAGCACCGCATAAGAGGGCGGCTCCTCCAGTGTCTTGAGCAGGGCATTGGCCGCCTCGGTCGTCATCTCCTGGGCCTGATCGAACACCAGGATCCGGTAAGGCCCCTCCACCGGTGTATGGGCGAGCAGCCGTTGTGCCTCCCGCACCTGGTCGATTTTCAGACTGCTCCCCTCCGGGGCGATCAGAAAGGCATCCGGATGATGTCCGGCCTCCATCCGTCGGCAGGACCGGCACGAACCACATGGAGGGTCCGGCTCCCGGCATAACAGCGCCATCCCCCACGTCCAGGCCAGCGTCCGACGTCCAACCTGCGGAGGACCCGTGAACAGATACGCGTGGGCGATCCGCCCCTCCGCCCGCTGGCGCTCCAGGCGCTGAATCGAACTCTCATGACCCACCACATAGCGAGAGAGCGCCATGTCATCCTGCCTGCACGATCTCTCCTTCTCGAATTTGAAACGAACCGGCAGGCATTCGTCCAGCAATATTCGCATCAGCGCTTATGCCTCAGCAAGCAGCAGTTCCTTAAGATGCTCCAGAATTCCGACAGCCTGCTCTCACGTTACGGATGGAAAATCCTCAAGGAATTCATCGAGGGTATGCCCTGCTTCGATATAATCCAGCAACGCTTGAACAGGAACCTGTGTCCCGGCGAAAACAGATATCCCTCCCCGGATTTCCTCAGAACGGGCGATCAGCGGATTTTTTCATCGCAAATCCCCCCTCAGCCGCTCACAGATCCATGACCCGGATTGGGGAATCAAAGGTTGTCAGGACTTACGATGTTGAAAACCATAAGGGTGGGGCCATTCTGCCCCACCCCCAAACCCGGTGTTCGGTATAAGGCTTTGCGACGACGGCCGAGGGCCGCAAAACCTTATCTCTTTCGCTCTCTTCCCTCTCCCGCCGCGGTGCAGGATAGAGGGATAGCTTCACCAGCTCCCCCCCACGACCATCAACCTCAGAACGCCGGCCCGCCCAGGAGGCGCTCAATCTCCTCCTTGTGGCGGGTCTCATCCTCCGCGAACATCTCCAGCGTGGCCTTCAGGCCGATGTCCCCCACCGCTTCAGCCTGAGCGGCCCGCTCCTTATAGCCGGCGATCGCTTCCAGCTCGAACTTCAGGGAGTCCTCCAGGACACCCCGCCAGTCAAAGACCTCCGCAGGCACCTGGGGCTGGATCTTCGGAACGCCCCCCAGGGCGACGATCTTATCGGCCAGATACATCGCGTGTTTGACCTCGTCGGCAACCTCCTTCTGCAGAAGCTCGCGTACCTCGTGGCCCGCCAGGCCTTTGAGGACACTGGCATGGCGGATGTAGCGGATGACCGTGTTGAGCTCCGCGTTGAGATCCCGATTGAGCCCTTCGATCAGCTGAGCGAGCTTCTCATCCATGGGAACCTCCTGTGGCAATTGGGATAGGGCTTACGCGGTTGAGCTCTGTCCAGGAGAAGTCGAGGGACCCCTCCCTCCTGAATCCTCCTCCCCGCGATCGCAAGGCCGCGGGGAGCAGGGTAGGGGTGAGGCATGCCTCGCCCCTACCCTGCTCGCCCCTACCCTGCCAGGATCCGCCGCAGCACCGCGGGCAGGATCCCTCCGTTCCGGTAATATTCCACCTCCACCGGGGTGTCGAGGCGGGCGATCGCGGTGAACACGATCTCCGTTCCATCCGGTCGCCGGGCCCGGACGAGCACCTCCTGCCGCGGTCGCAACCCGGCGGCAATGCCTTCGATGTCGTAGACCTCGAAGCCCGTGAGGCCCAGCGTCTCCCGGTTTTCGCCGGGCCGGAACTGCAGCGGCAGCACGCCCATCCCCACCAGGTTGCTCCGATGAATCCGCTCGAAGGACTCGGCCAGCACGGCCTTCACCCCCAGCAACGCCGTGCCCTTGGCCGCCCAGTCCCGGGAGGAACCGCTGCCATATTCCTTGCCCGCGATAATGAGGAGCGGGATCCCCGCCTCTCGATACCGCATCGCCGCCTCATAGATCGCCATCTTCTCCCCGGTGGGATGGTAAACCGTGTAGCCGCCCTCTGTGCCAGGGACCAGCATGTTCTTTAAGCGGATGTTGGCAAAGGTGCCCCGGATCATCACCTCATGGTTGCCCCGCCGGGCCCCATAGGTGTTGAAATCCGCCGGCTGGACCCCCCGGGCGATCAGATATTGACCGGCCGGGCTGTTGATAGCGATGCTGCCCGCAGGCGAGATGTGATCCGTCGTGATGGTGTCGCCCAGCAGGGCCAGCACCCGCGCTCCCCGGATGTCCTGCAACGGCGGCGGCTCGAGAGTGAAATCCTGGAAGAACGGCGGCTCCTGGATGTAAGTGGATTCCGGATCCCACTCGTAGAGATCCCCCTCCGGGACCGGCAGGCTCTTCCACTGCTCATCGCCCTCGAAGACCCGGGCGTAGCGTGCCCGGAACATCTCCGGATCCAGGCTCTCCCGGATCGTCCGCTGGATCTCTTCCTGCGAAGGCCAGATATCCCGCAGGAAGACCGGCTGGCCGTTCGGATCCGTGCCCAGGGGCTCGTTCTCGAAATCGATATCGATGCGGCCGGCCAGGGCGTAAGCCACCACCAGCATCGGGGAAGCCAGATAGTTCGCGCGCACCAGCGGATGAATGCGGGCCTCGAAGTTCCGGTTGCCGCTCAGGACGGCCACGGCCACCAGGTTATGGTCCCGGATCGCTTTCGCGACGGGCTCCGGCAACGGGCCGCTGTTGCCGATGCAGGTGGTGCAGCCAAAGCCCACTACATGGAACCGCAAGGCCTCCAGATAGGGCAGGAGGTTCGCCCGGCGCAGGTAATCCACCACCACCGCCGACCCGGGGGCCAGGCTGGTCTTCACGTAAGGTTTCACGGTAAGGCCCCGCTTCACGGCGTTGCGGGCAAGCAGCCCCGCCCCGATCATCACCGAGGGGTTCGAAGTGTTTGTGCAGGAAGTGATGGCAGCGATCACAACCGCGCCATGCCCCAGAGCCACCGTCTGGCCGTCCAGGCTCACCCATGTGGCCGGAGCGGAGGGCGTGACGGCTGGAGCTGTCGTCGCCGGCGCGGTTGCCCCGCCTTCCCCTTCCAGCCGGCCCGTCGCCTGGGCGTTCGCCGGATTCGCGGGTGGCAACATGGAGGCGATGCTCTCCCAGAACTGGCGCTTCACTTCCCGAAGAGGGACCCGATCGTGGGGCCGCCGCGGGCCGGCTAATGTGGGCTCCAGCGCGCTCAGATCCACCTCCACCACATCCGTGTAAGCGGGATCCGGCCCCTGGCCATCATAGAACAGGCCCTGAGCCTTCGTGTAGCGCTCCACCAGGTCCACCAGCTCCGGATCCCGGCCGGTGCCCCGCAGATAAGCCAGGGTTTCCTCATCCACCGGGAAGAAACCACAGGTCGCCCCATATTCCGGCGCCATGTTTGCGATGGTGGCCCGGTCCGGCAGGCTGAGCGTTCGCAAACCCGGGCCAAAGAACTCCACAAACTTATCGACCACCCCTTTCTTGCGGAGGATCTGGGTGATCGTGAGGACCAGATCCGTGGCGGTCGCCCCCTCGGGAAGCTGACCGATGAGACGGACGCCGATCACCTCCGGGATGCGCATATAGTAGGGCTGGCCCAGCATCACCGCTTCCGCCTCAATGCCCCCCACGCCCCAGCCCAGCACCCCCAGGGCGTTGATCATGGTCGTATGGGAATCGGTGCCCACCAGGGTGTCCGGGAAGGCGATCCGCTCCCCATCCACCTCGCGGGTCTGGACCACCCGGGCCAGGTATTCCAGGTTGACCTGGTGGACGATGCCCGTGCCTGGGGGGACGACCCGGAAATTCTGGAAGGCTTTCTGAGCCCAGCGCAACAGCGTGTAGCGCTCGCGGTTCCGCTCAAATTCTTTCTCCACATTCAGACGAAAGGCGAGCTCCGTCCCGAAGAAATCCACCTGAACTGAATGGTCGATCACCAGATCCGCGGGCACCAGCGGGTTGATCCGCCGGGGATCCCCACCCAGGCGCTTCACCGCTGAGCGCATCGCCGCCAGGTCCACCACCGCCGGGACGCCGGTGAAATCCTGAAGGATCACCCGCGCGGGCATGAAGGGGATCTCGCGATCCGGCAGGTCCTTCGGGCTCCAGCGAGTTAGCGCCAGGACATCGTCCTCAAGCACCAGGTGTCCATCGCAATGACGGAGGAGGTTCTCCAGGAGGACGCGGATCGAGAACGGCAGGCGGGTGGGATCGCCCAGGCCCTGCTCGGCCAGCCGGCCGAGGCGATAATAACTCACCCTTCCCGCCGCGGTTTCCAGCATCGCCTTCGCACCGAATGGGTCTCGCAGGCTCATTGCCTCATTGCCTCCGGATCATCAGGTTCGCTGGGGAATACGGAATCAGGCCCGAAGGAAGGCCCAACGACAGAAGATCCGTTGTTATCGTAGCACGGTTTCCACCTACGGCCAAAGCCGGGCGGAAGATCCGTGACAACGTGGGATCTCCGGGCATAGGTCCTTAACGGACGCTCAGACCTGCAGGTAGCATGGAGGCCGACGAAAGAACTTCTTCCGGGAGGCCAGAGATGAGTCGGTTTCGCTGGATTGTGTTCGCCTGGCTGATCAGCGCCTGTGTGGGAGGGACGCCTGCCGCTTCTCCTTCCCCAGAGGCTATGACCGCTCCTCTTCCACTCCCACCCACCGTGACCCCAGCGCCCACGTTGACGCCCGCCTTATCACCATCCCCTTCAGCGACCGTAATGCTTCCACCTGCCGTGACCCCAACACCATCCTCTGAGATCATGTGCACCGCCCCGCCGATCCCGGTTCCAGGCGGAGCGACCCGGGTGGCGGAAGGATGTCTCCATGTGCACCTGGAAGCCGGGCAGGTATGGGAGAGGGACGGATTTGACCTGGCCGCCGATGTGGGATATTCGGGAAATCCCCCGCCGTGTGCCGCCTTCTTCCTGACCCTCTCCTGGAACGTTACGGCGGGGAATGGAGGGCTGTTACGCTGGACAGTGATCCGCCAGGGGGTAGAGGAAACCGCGGGCCAGGGGACAAGTGGAACCACCGGCTTCGGATGCGGATTCTACCGCCTGCACAACGATGGGGCCACATCAATAGACGTGGACGTGCGCGTGGCGGTTGACCTCATGCAATAGAACCTCAGAGCGGGTAATCGCTTCCGGGGGTGGTAGAACAACTACTCGCAGTTGTCCTACCACCCCTTCAAGCTAAATATGGATGGCCAGCCCAATGGCGGCGTGGGCCGCCTCAGCCAGGACTTCACTGAGCGTGGGATGGGCGTGGACCGCCCGGATGATCTCCTCGGGAGTGAGTTCGGCGGTCCGGGCCAGGACCATCTCCGGGAGCAACTCGGTGACCTCCGGCCCGATCAGATGAGCCCCCAGGATCTCGCCGTATTTCGCATCCACCACCAGCTTGACGAATCCAGCATGCTCGCCGAAGGCCAGTGCCTTGCCGTTGGCCTGGAAGGGGAATTTGGCGACCTTCACCGAATAGCCCTGCTCCCGGGCCTGTTTCTCCGTGAGCCCCATGGAGGCGATCTGCGGGCGGCAGTAGGTGCAGCGCGGCATGGCGAGGTAATCGAGGGTCGGAGGCATGGGGCCCTTCTCCTCCCGCGCGGCGATGTGTTCGACGGCCACGATCCCCTGAGCGGAGGCCACGTGGGCCAGGGCCAGCTTCCCGGTGACATCGCCGATGGCGTAGATGTTCGGCACGGAGGTCTGCAGGTAATCGTTCACCGCAATGGCCCCGCGCTCCACCTGCACCCCTACCGCCTCCAGGCCCAGGTTCTCCACGTTCGGCTGAACGCCGATCGCCACTAACACGGTTTCCGCTTCCACCCTCTTCCCCCCCGCTTCCACCGCCACGCCGCCATCCCTCGCCTGCACCGAATCCACCCGGGTGTTCGTCATAAAGCGGATCCCCATACGGGTGAACTGCTTCTCCAGCTCCACGCTGATCTCCTCATCCTCCAGCGGCGCTAAATGCGGAAGCATCTCGATGAGCGTCACCTCCGCACCATAAACCCGGAAGAGATAGGCGAACTCCAGCCCGATGGGGCCCGCGCCGATGATGACGATGGAGCGGGGGACCTGTTTCAGCTCCAGGGCCTGGCGGTAGGTGATCACCCGGGGTGGATCCAGGGAGAGGCCGGGCAGCAGGCGAGGCCGTGCCCCGGTGGCCAGGATGATGTATTTCGCCTCCAGCACCCCCTCGAACTTTTGCCCTCCGACCGCTGCTCCCTGGGTGGGGCGCACCTCAACTTCGTGGTCGGAGCGCAGGTGCCCTTCCCCCTCATAGACATCGATGCGGTTCTTTCGCATCAGGAACTGGACACCCCGCACCAGGCGATCGGCCACCTGCCGGCTGCGTCGATAGGCCGCTTCGTAATCGATCCGCAAGTTCTCGAAGGAGAACCCGAATTCTTCCCCACGATGCAGCAGCTCGATCACCTCCGCGTTGCGCAACAGCGCCTTAGTGGGAATGCACCCCCAGTTGAGGCAGACACCGCCCAGGTGCTCCCGCTCCACCAGAGCGGTCTTCAGGCCCAGCTGCGCGGCCCGGATCGCCGCCACATAGCCCCCGGGCCCACCCCCGATGATCACCACGTCATACTGCGGCATGGAAGCCTCCTTATGCGGGTATGGGATCGTTTCATGGACATGGCTTGCTGAGGCATGCTTCCTCGAGCCTTATTCCCGCCGACGCGCCCCTCGCTGAACCCATCGCAGCAATGCCCTTAAATAAGCGGGGCCGTCCTGAAGCAGCCGCCGCCCGATGCGGTAAACCGGCGGCGTCCAATCCGCTCATAGTCATGGACGATCCGACTGCGTAATCCTGGAAGCGTTGAGCCAGTGAGCGCTCCGGGACGCCGAATTGATGAAGACGGGCAAAGATCTCCCGAGAAGCCGCGGGAACGGGTTTGCCCATCTGATCGAGCACGATCGCGCCGCAATCGATCGCTCCTTCGATAATGATTTGAATCAGGCGTTCCGCCGCCCTTCGGTAATAGGGGTGCTCCAGGAACTCGGCCAGAGGGATATGGACCAGCGGCTCAAGTTCCTGAATATAAGCGTCGATGTTCTCCATCTTAGCGAGAAGAATATCGGGAGGCTTTCGAGCGGCCATGCCGTCGCCTCAGGGAGCGCAGCGCGGCGAGACGCAGCTTCTCCTGATCCTCATAAAGACGCAGCGCATAGGAGCGGAGCATCGCGCCCCGCAATGGCTGATCCTCGTAGAGCAGGATCCCCTGACATGCCTCCCAAAGCAGGGTCGGCGAGGCCTCGTTCAGGAAGACCACGTCGATCTCCGCGCCCTGGATGGCTTCCCCCAGCCATCGCATGCATTTCAGCTGCCAGCGCCAGTCGCGCCAGCGAGGGAAAGCCGTTCGCACCGCCAGGTCTACATCGCTGGCCGGGCGGGCCGTTCCCCGGGCCCGCGAGCCAAACAGAAAAACCACCTGCAGGTCCAGGGCCCGGGCTGCACGCCGCAACCGGGCCTGATCCACCCATATGCCGGGGACCACTTCCTCCATCCGCCGGGTCATTCGTCCTTAGCCTCCGGACGCCAGGCGGGCTTTGAGCTCCGCGATCACCTGCACCGGCGTGGGGTCGATCGCATAGGCCAGGGCCAGATAAACGCTGATGAAATCCCCCAGGAGGATCAGGGAAAACGCCTGGGCGATCCGGCTCTCCCCGCGCCCGATGAAGAGATCGGTGTTCACACCCTGACGCATGAACAGCTCCCGGGTGATCCGCACCCGCAGGGCATTGCGCGGATGGTCCGAAGGCGCGGTCAGGAAAAGGGCGATCAGATGGGGCAACAGCTCTGGGGGAAACTCCGTGCCGACAATGGTATTATGATCCGCCTCGGGAAGGGCCTCGAAGACCGCCACCGCCTTGGCGTTTTCGTTGATCTGGGTTTTCCAGCGGCGGGCCACCTCGGCCAGGGGGCCCGCCCCGAAGATGATCGGGATGCGTCCGATCAGCTGGCCGGCCATCCGCTTGGCCGGGTTACGGACGACCGGGACCTCCGGGGCCATCTGCGCGGCGTCCTCTTCCATGCGGGCAGCCGCCTCCTCAATGGCCGTCCCAGCATCCGGGATCAGCCCCAGACGGTGGAGCAGGCCGAGGAGGATCGAGAAGGAATACCCCAGAGCGGCCCGCGGCTGCCCCACCGGATCGAAACGGAAAAGGGGAACCTCCCACTCCAGCGCTCGCTCCGCCAGGCGTCCACCCGTCGCGATCGCGGCCAGGGTGCATCCCCGCTTCCGGGCGGTTTCGAAGGCTTCCAGCGTCTCTTCCGTCTCCCCCGAATAGCTGGAGCCGATCACCAGCGTGCGAGGCCCCCGGGCGAAGGCCGGAAGGGCGTAATCCCGCACCACCACCAGCGGGATCGGACATTCCCCTTCGGTGAGTGCGGCGACCAGAGAGGCCCCGATCGCCGACCCGCCCATCCCGGCGATCACGATGGCATCGAAAGCGGATGCATTCCATTCGCGGGGCAGGGACGCTTGCATGGCCAGCGCCCAGCCGGCTCGCAATTGCCGGGGAAGATCCGCCACCAGGTCCAGCATCCGGCCTGCATCCAGCGCCCGCAGGCGCGCCGCATCGTCCAGATGGATCATCTCGATGCCTCCCACAGGAAACGGAATCGCTGTTCAGACCGAGCCAGGCGCAAAGGGGCACCCCCCTCAACCGGAGAAAGCACAGCAGAACCGGTTGCATTATAGCATGCAAAGCCCGCTGGAATCCGGCTTCTGGACCAGCTCGTGGCTCTCGCTATCCAGGGGAACACCCCGTTTCCCCACCTCTCCATGGCCCAAAAGATCGTGGGGAAGGAGGGAACAGGGGAAGGCTTGTCCCATTCAAGAAGCGCACTGGAGTGGCAAGTCTCGCCACTCCCTCTGTCCAGAGTTTGGTCTGGGACGGGAGCAGGAAGAAGCCCATTTCCGGATCGTGTGGGCCGCTGAAGAGAGCCCATACCACCCGGTGGCCCTCTATACCTCAAGCAAGTTGCGTTCAAACCATTTAGCGATAAAATGATAAAGCGCTTTACTTAGGTCAGCTGGAATAAAGGCTCTTCGCAGGGAGGGCAACGGCGGGCAAACGGGGCAGCTGGCTCGCCATCGGCCGTTGAATCGAAATGACTCCCTATGTGGAGGGGCTTATGGACCCTCGCCGGAATGAAGGGATGATCCCCAAGCGTCTTGTCCGTCTGATCGATCTGGCCTGCAATTTGTGGTGGACATGGCAACCGGACGCCCAGCGGTTGTTCCAGCGCCTGGACCCGGTGCTCTGGGAAGAGGTGCGGCATAACCCGGTGGCCCTGCTTCGACAGATCGAGCGGGCCCGCCTCAACGCCGCGACCCAGAGCCCTGCCTACCTGGAGCTCTACGATCGGATCTTGGCGGAGTTTGATCGAGCGCTCACCGGGGAGACCTGGTTCGAACGAACCTTCCCGGAGCACACAGGGGTCACCATTGCGTATTTCTCCACCGAGTTCGGCATCCATGAAGCCTTCCCGGCTTACGCCGGCGGCCTGGGGGTGCTCGCAGGAGATTCTTTAAAGGAAGCCAGCGACCTGGGGCTCCCCATGGTGGGTGTGGGCTTACTGTATCAGCACGGCTATTTCACTCAGCGCATCACCGAGGACGGCTGGCAGGAGGCCGTGTATGAACGCCTGGATCTGGAGAACCTCCCGCTCTCGCTGGTGACCGGCTCAGACGGACAACCCCTGAGGGTGGAAGTGGCCATCGCGGGCCGCCCGGTTCGGGCCCAGGTCTGGCGTCTGCAGATCGGGCGGATCCCCCTTTACCTCCTGGACACCAATCTTCCTGACAACGCCCCGGCGGATCGGGAGCTTTCCGCCCGGCTCTACGATGGGGATCCGGAGCGGCGCATCGCCCAGGAGATGATCCTGGGGATCGGCGGCGTGCGAATGCTGCGCGCCCTGGGCGTGCACCCGGCCGTCTGGCATCTGAATGAGGGTCACTCCGCGTTCTCGATCCTAGAACGGTTGCGAGAGTACATCGCCGAAGGTCTCTCCTTTGAAGAGGCCGCCGCACGGGTGCGGGAGACCACCGTGTTCACCACGCACACCCCCGTCCCCGCTGGCCATGACCGGTTCTCCTTCACGCTGGTCGAAAAGGCGTTCGCTGGCTACTGGGAACAGCTGGGGCTATCGTTCCAGGAGTTCTGCGAGCTGGCCCGTCAGGACGAGCCCTGGGGGCCGACGTTCAATATGACCGCCCTGGCTCTTCGTTTTTCGGATCACCGGAATGCGGTGAGCGAGCTGCATGGCCGGGTGACCCGCCGGATGTGGGCACATTTGTGGCCGGATCGCCCGGCCGAGGAAGTTCCCATCCGCCATATCACCAATGGCGTTCACATCGGGACATGGCTGGCGCGCCGGATGCGGGTGCTTTACCAGCGCTATCTGGGGCCGGACTGGATGGAACGCCTCGATGATCCCACCCTCTGGGAAAAGGTGCTGGAGATCCCAGATGAAGAGCTGTGGACCATCCGGCGTCATCTCAAGCGCAAGCTGGTCGCCTTCATGCGTGAGCGGGCGCGGCGACGCTGGCAACGGAATCACGTGTCCCCCGTCCAGATCGTGGCTGCGGGAGTGCTCCTGGATCCCTACGCCCTCACCATTGGCTTCGCCCGGCGATTCGCCCTCTACAAGCGGGCGTATCTGCTTTTCCGGGATCCCGATCGCCTGCGGCGGCTGGTGAATGACCCTCACCGCCCCGTCCAGATCATCCTGGCCGGGAAAGCGCATCCGGCCGACGAGCCGGCCAAACGAATGATCCAGGAGATCTACCGTCTGATCAAAGATCCCTCCTTTGGCGGAAGGATTGTCTTCATTGAGGATTACGACATGGAGGTGGCCCGCTACCTGGTGCAGGGAGTGGATGTCTGGCTGAACACGCCGCGCCGGCCGCTGGAGGCCAGTGGCACCAGCGGCCAGAAGGCCGCCCTCAACGGGGTGCTGAACCTGAGCGTGCTCGATGGCTGGTGGCGGGAAGGATACAATGGGGCCAATGGCTGGGCCATCGGGGAGGATCGAGAGTATGAGGATCCGGAGGCTCAGGATGCGGCCGACGCCGCCTCGCTGTATGAGCTGCTGGAGAACACGGTGGTGCCTCTTTACTACGATGTGGAAGCTGATGGGATCCCCCATCGCTGGCTGCGTATGGTGAAGGAGTCCATCCGTTCCCTGGCCCCCTTCTTCAACACGCGCCGGATGATGAAGGAGTATCTCCACGAGATGTATCTGCCCGCTATGGAAGCCGCCCGCCGCCGGACGGCCATCCCTCGAGAGCCGGTTCTATAGGCGAGGGTCGGCGTAACGATTCAACCTGGCCCCATTCGGTTCAGAGCTTTTGCGAAGAAGTGGAAGGGCCCATCCTTGATCCCCCTCCCCACAGCCTAAAAGGCTGTGGGGAGGGGGAATGAAAAAGATTTAAAGCCCCCAGGAGAAAATCTGCGTGAAACGCCCATGCTGGACGGGGCCATCGAAGGCACCCCGGCCCGTCCCCACATTACCCGGATGAGGGCATCGACGAGTTTGCTCGGTGTAAGAAAGACGAGCTTCGCGCTATCATAGGGATATGGGGACCTTTTTCGTGAAGGAGGACATCGATGGCTCGCTCCCTTCCGCCTGAGGCGCTGCGTCGCACCGTGGATTCGCATACGCTGCCCGTGCGCTCCACGGAGGAGCTTCCACCTCTCGCCGGCCTGATCGGGCAGCCCCGGGCTGTGGCTGCCCTCGAGTTCGGCCTCGACATCCCCGACCAGGGCTTCAACATCTATGTGGCGGGTCCCCCAGGCGTCGGCCGGATGACCGGCGTTCAGATGTTCCTGGAAGCGCGGGCCAAAGCCCAACCCACACCTCCCGACTGGTGTTATGTGTATAACTTCCAGGATCCCTCACGTCCCCGCGCGCTCCGCCTGCCCCCCGGGAAAGGCCGTGAGCTGCGCCGGGATATGCAACGGCTCATCGAGGGGATCCGCCGTGAGATCCCCCGCATGTTCGAGAGCAAAGAGTATAACGCCCGCCGCGAGGCGATCCTGAAGGAAATCAACCAGCAGCGCGAGGAGATTCTCCAGCAGCTGAACCAGCGCGCCAGGGCTCAGGAGATGATGGTGGAAGTGACCCCCATGGGGATCGCCGTGATCCCCCTCCTGGGCGGCCGCCCCATTACGGACCAGCAGTTCGCCGCCCTCCCCCCTGCCATGCAGGAGCTGCTCCGCCGGCGCCGGGAGGCCTTTGAGGAAGAGGTAAAACGGGCCATCAAGGAGATCCGCCAGCTGGAACGGATGGCCCAGGAGCGGCTGCGCCAGCTGAACCGGGAGGTCGCCCTCTTCGTCGTGGAAGGGCTGATGGACGATCTCTTCGAGAAATATCAGGATCTCCCGGAGGTGCTTGCCTACCTCCAGGCCGTCCGGGATGACATTGTGGAGAATGTGGATCAATTCCGGGGTCGGGAGGAGGGCCAGGCCCTCCCCTTCCCGCTCCCCCTGCCGGCTTTCGCGGATCTGGCGCTGCGCAAATACACGGTGAACGTCCTGGTGGATAACGCGGAGCAGCAGGGCGCGCCCGTGATCATTGAATGGAACCCGACCTTCCCCAACGTCTTCGGCCGCCTGGAGAAGGAGAGCCTGTTAGGGGTGCTGCACACGGATTTCACGCTGATCCGCGCCGGGGCTCTTCATCGGGCCAACGGCGGTTACCTGGTCATGCCGGTGGAGGGCGTGCTTCTCAACCCCTTCGTCTGGGAAGGCCTGAAGCGCACCCTGCGCCAGCGGGCCATCGAGATCGAGGAACCCGGGGAACGTGTGGGCCTGCTCACCACCCGCACCCTGGATCCAGAGCCGATCCCCCTGAATGCGAAGGTCATCCTCATCGGCAGCCCTCTGCTCTACTACCTGCTGTATCTCTACGATGAGGAGTTCAGCGAGCTCTTCAAGGTGAAGGCGGATTTCGATATCGAGATGCCATGGGATGAGAATGGGATGCGGGATTATATCGCCCTGATCGGCACCCTGTGTCGGAAGGAAGGGCTATGCCATCTGGACGCGGGAGCGGTGGCCCGGGTCATCGAATATGGTGGCCGGCTGGCGGAAGATCAGACCCGGCTCTCCACCCGGTTCGCCGAGATCGCCGATCTGGTGCGGGAGGCAAACTTCTGGGCCCGTAAGGCCGGTTCCCCCATCGTGACCGCTGAACACGTCCGGCAGGCTCTGGAAGCCAAGATCTATCGCTCGAACCTCATCGAGGAGCGCATCCGGCAGCTGATCGCGGAGGGCACCCTGCTGATCGATGTGGAGGGGTCCAGGGTCGGGCAGGTCAACGGCCTCTCCGTCCTTGACCTCGGAGATTACCGCTTCGGACGGCCGAACCGGATCACCGCGACCATCGCCCTGGGCCGGGAAGGGGTGATCGACATCGAACGGGAAGCTCGCCTGGGAGGGCCGATCCACACCAAAGGAGTGCTGATCCTGAGCGGCTACCTGGCCGCCAAATACGCCCAGGATAAGCCGCTGACCCTGTCCGCCCGGCTGGTCTTCGAGCAGTCTTACTCCGGGGTGGAGGGGGATAGCGCCTCCTGCGCGGAGCTCTGTGCGCTGCTCTCCGCTCTGGCGGACGTTCCCATTCGCCAGGGGATCGCCATCACTGGCTCCATCAACCAGAAGGGGGAGCTGCAGGCCATTGGGGGGGTCAACGAGAAGATCGAGGGCTTTTACTACACGTGCAAGGTGAAAGGGCTCACCGGCGAGCAGGGCGTGATCATCCCCGAGGCCAACGTCCGCAACCTGATGCTCCGGGAGGAAGTGGTGGAAGCCGTCCGCGAGGGGAAGTTCCACATCTGGTCGGCCCGCACCGTGGATGAAGCCATCGAGATCCTGACCGGGGTGCCCGCGGGGGAGCGAGGGCCGGACGGGAAATACCCGGAGGGGACGATCAACGCGCGGGTGGATCAGCGGCTGCGGGAGATGGCCGAAACCCTGCAGCGCTTCGGCCGCGAGGAGCGCCCGGAGCGCACAGAGGCCGAGGCCCGGAAAAACGAGGAGGGATCCCGGTAGGGGCGAGGCATGTAGGGGCGAGGCATGCCTCGCCCCTACATGCCTCGGCGCGCCTTGGGGTGCGCTCTCTGAAAACGGTGAGGCGCCTGATAAACGCCTTTCGGAGGGCAGGTCGAGCGGCCCGCTGTTTTCGGCGCATCGGGAGAGACACCCTCCGATCTGGACATGCCCTCCTCAAGGCAAACGAGGGAGACCCCATGAATAAAGCCATGCTGATCCAGCGGATCCAGGAAGAACGAGAGCGCCTTCTCCAGGCCCTGGAAGGGCTCACCCCCGAGGAGATGACCCGGGAGCCGGTTTTCGGGGAGTGGACCGTCAAGGACATCCTGGCCCACATCGCCGTGTGGCAGGGGCGTCTGATCACCACTCTCTTTCAGCTGGAACAGGGGCGACACCCTAAAGATCTGACGCTCTCCGAAGCGGAGGTGAACGCCCTGAACGAGCGCTTTTATCGAGAGCAGAAGGATCGCCCGCTGGAGCGCGTGCTGGCCGATTTCCACGGAACCTATGAGCAACTACTGAAGCGCCTGGAGCGCTTCTCAAATGAGGATCTCACCCAGCCCGGTCGGTTCCCGGGCCTCCCGGAACCGCTCTGGAAGCTCATCGCCGCGGACACCTTCGAACACGATGCAGAGCACCGCGCGGATATCGAGCGCTGGCGGGAGCGCAAAACGTAATTCCCCCTCCCCGCAGCCCCAAAGGCCGCGGGGAGGGGTGTTATTTTAGTAGGACTTCCGCAGTTCGTTTCCCATGGGGGCAAGAATTTTTCTCCCCCCTCCCCACGGCCCTTTGGGCCGTGGGGAGGGGGGAGAAAGGAGGGTGGGGCCATTCCGTTCCACCTTTAGAGCTTTCAACTGCGTAACTCCTATTTAGCTTTCCCCTAATTCCCCTCGTCGAGTGGCCAGGGTGTTGGCCAGGGCCTCCAGGGCGGGGCTGAGGCGAACCGGGTAGCGTGGGGCGTCCCGAAGCGCCTTGTAAGGCTCCGGCAACTGCTGGAACCCCTTCTGAAACCGCTCGCGGATCTCTCCCAGGGTGGGATGGGGCCGAAGCACGCGCCCGCCTTCCATGACCTTCTCCAGGAGCGGAACGCCGCCTGCTATATGCTCTTCCCGAAGGGCCAGGATGTCCTCCCGCATCTGCCCGGCCTCATCGTAGAACCGGAAGACCTGTTTCGGGCTGGGGAGGGAGGCCTTGCCGGGACTCAGTTTCAACGCCGGGCGACCCTCATAAGCCACCAGCTTGTAAGCCATATCCAGCCACGGCCAGTCCTCCGAAACCCCCATCCGGGTCCCTACCCCGAAGGCATCGATGGGCGCGCCAGCGCGGACCAGCTCATCGATGCGATACTCGTCCAGCCCTCCACTGGCCAGGATCCGCACCTCGGGAAGCCCCGCCTCATCCAGGATGCGGCGCACCTCGCGGCTGAGCGTGAGCAGATCCCCGCTGTCCAGGCGGACGCCAATCAGGCGCCGGCCCCTCTGTTTCAGCTCCAGAGCCACCTCTGCGGCCCGCCGGGCGCCCTCCAGGGTGTCATAGGTATCGATCAGGAAGATGGAGCGCTCGGGGAACGTCTCCGCGAAGGCCCGGAAGGCTTCTTTTTCGTCCGAAAAGGCCATGATGAACGAATGGGCCATCGTCCCGGTGATCGGGATGCCATAAAGCTTGCCGGCGAGAACATTGCTGGTGGCCTGGAATCCGACCATATAGGAGCAACGGGCCACTTTCAGTCCGGCGTCGATCCCATGGGTCCGGCGCAGAGCGAAATCCACCACGCCGCGACCTCGGGCGGCGACCATGCACCGGGCTGCTTTGGTGGCAATCATCGTCTGCAGATGGATTTGATTGATCACGTAGGTCTCCGCAATCTGGGCCTGGATGATCGGGGCGGTGATCTCCAGGATGGGCTCGTTCGCAAACACCAGCGTCCCCTCAGGGACCGCCCACACATCTCCGGTGAAGCGAAGGGTGGCGAGGTAATCCAGGAAGGGACGGGAGAAAATCCCGGTGGATTCGAGATAAGCCAGGGCCTCAGGGGAGAAATGGAAATCCTCCAGAAAGCGGAGCACGTCCTCCAGCCCGGCGGCCACCAGAAATCCGCGCTCGGAGGGAAGATCCCGCACGAACAGGCTGAACGTGGCCTGTCCCGTGACGCCATGAGCCCAGTAGGCCTGGGCCATGGTCAGCTCATAGAGATCCGTGATCAGGATACGATCTTCCGGCTTCACCATCGCAGGCTCCAGTTCCTGATGGTTGTCCCGAGCTTGTGGAAATTAGATTTTCTGTGAGAGGTGGGCTACGTACGCAGCCCACCCCTCACAGAAATCCCACAAATCAAAAGGGGAAGGGATCCGATAAGCGACCGCATCACTATTAATTTTCCGGCAGAAAGGCCTGGCGCACGTCCTCAATCTCCGGCATCGCCCGCAGGGCTTCAAGAACCTCAGACGGAACGGGGCTATCCAGATTAATAAACGAGAGGGCCGTGCCGCCCGGCCGATCCCGCCCCAGGCGCCATTCCGCGATGTTGATCCCGTGCTGCCCCAAAAGGGTCCCCACGCGGCCGATCACCCCCGGCACATCCCGGCTGCGCATGACCAGCACGGCTCCGCGAGGCAGGGCCTCCATCGGGAAATCGTTCACCTGGACGATGCGGGGCTCCCCCGCGAACAGCGCGCCCACAACTAATCGGGTCTCCTTGGTGGAAACGACCCGACAGGCGATGGCCTGCGCGTAAGCCCCCAGGATCGGCTGGGACGCCTCCGTGATCTGGAGCCCGCGCTCCTGGGCCAGCACAGGGGCATTGACGAAAGTGACTTCATCGCCCAGGATCGGCGTGAGGAGACCTTTCAGGAGCGCCACCCCAATCGGACGAAGAACCGCTCGTAGTTCCTCTCCACGCACGTCGAGCTCGGCCCGGTAGATACGTCCGCGGATGAGTTGCATCTGCAAACGGCCGATCACCTCCGCGAGACGAATGAACGGGGCCATGGCCCGATAATCGGCCCCTTCGGGAAAGGGCAGGTTCACCACATTCCGGTAATCCCGTCCGCGCAGGGCGTCCAGCACCTGCTGCACGATTTGACGGCTGATCAGACGCTGGGCCTCGCGGGTGCTGCCTCCCAGGTGAGGCACCGCCACCACCCGTTCGTGGGCGATCAGCGCCTGCAGGGTCAGGGAGCGGGGCGGCTCCTCGCTGAAGGTATCCAGAGCGGCTCCGGCCACCCGACCGCTGTTCAGGGCCTCCAGGAGAGCCTCCTCGTCCACCACGGCACCCCGGGCCGTGTTCACCAGATAGACCCCCGGTTTCATTTTCTCAAAAGCCTGGCGGTTGATCAGACGATAGGTTTCACGGGTCAGGGGGACATGGAGACTGATCACATCCGCCCGGGCGAAGAGCTCTTCCAGATCCGGGACCAGCTCAATCTGCAGTGCGGCAGCCCGTTCCTCCGGGATATAGGGATCGAAAGCGATCACGTGCATCTCGAAGGCCCGGGCCCGGCGGGCCACCTCCACCCCAATCCGGCCCAGGCCCACCAGGCCCAGCGTTTTGCCCGCAAGTTGGGTGCCGACAAACCGCTCCCGCTCCCAGTGCCCTTCCCGCAACGAGAGCCAAGCCGGCGGGATCTTCCGCAGAAGAGCCAGGAGCAGGGCGAATGTATGCTCGGCCACGGCGATCGTGCTGGCCCCCGGGGTGTTCATCACCAGGATCCCCCGCCGGGTGGCCACCTCCAGGTCGATGTTGTCCACTCCGATGCCCGCGCGGGCGATCACCCGCAGCCGCTTCGCATGCTCCAGCACCCCTGCATCCAGCCGCACCCCGCTGCGCACGATCAGGGCATCGCACGTTCGGACCAGCTCGCGCAGCGTCTCGGGCGAGGGACGCCGGACCTCCACCACCTCTACCTCGGGATCCCCCCGCAGCAACGCGAGCCCTTCTTCATCCAGGGGGTCTGTCAACCCGATGCGCCAGGCCATTCACGAGCCTCCCTTGCCAATAGGACTTACGCAGTTGACCTCTGGCGAAGAGGAGTTGCGGAGCCCTTCCCCTTTATCCTCTCCCCGCAGCCCTTCGGTGGCGGGGGGATAAAGCTTATTACCTCATCCGTGGGCGGCGAGCCATTCCTCCATATCCGCCAGCAGTTCTTCGATATGATGAGGCTGGATTTCCCCCATATGAGCGATGCGGAACGTTTTCCCTTTCAATGGACCATAACCGGAGGAGATCACCTTTCCGCGGGCCCGCAGGAATTCGTTCAACGCCCCCACGTCGATGCCCCGGGTATTGGCCACACAGGTCAGCGTCCATGAGCGATAGCCATCCTCAGCGAAAAGGCCAAAGCGTTCCATCGCCCAGGCCTGGACGCGCTCCGCCATCCGGCGGTGGCGCTCCCAGCGGGCTTCCAGCCCCTCCTCCAGGATGCGGGCGAACTGGAGATCAGCCGCGTAGAGCAGGGAGATGGCCGGCGTGGCCGGCGTCTCTCCGCGGTCGGCATAGCGGGCCAGGGTGAGCAGGTCGAAGTAATAGCCCCGGTGAGGGACCTCCTTCGCCTTCTCCATCGCCCGTTCGGAGACCGCACAGAAGGCCAGCCCGGGGGGCAGGGCCAGGCATTTCTGGGAAGAGGTGAGCACGAAATCCAGCCCCCAGGCGTCCGTCTCCAGCGGGGCACCTCCCAGAGAGGAGACCGCATCCACCAGGATCAATGCCTCCGGGAAGGCCTGGCGCACTGCGGCGGCGATCTCCCGGAGCGGGTTCATCACCCCCGTAGAGGTTTCGTTGTGCACAATGGTGATAGCCTCAACATCCCGATGGTCCTCCAGCGCCTCCACCACCCGTTCCGGGGTTATGCCTTTTCCCCATTCGATGAAGACCGGGATTGCTTCCTTGCCATTGGCCAGGGCGACCTGATACCAGCGTTCCCCGAAGGCGCCGTTGATCAGGCAGAGGACTTTCCGGTGTACCAGGTTGCGCACGGCGGCCTCCCACAGGCCGGTGCCCGAAGCGGCGACGAAGAAAACGCGGCCGCGGGTGCGGAAGATGGCCTGCAGACGGGGGAGGATCCGCTCGAAGAGAGCCGTGAACTCGCGGCTCCGGTGGCCAATCATCGGCCGGGCCTGAGCCTGTGCGATCTCCTCCGGAACATAGGTCGGGCCTGGGATGAATAGCATGGGAACTTTCTCCATCGTGTACCTCCTCCAAAGTTCAGGGGAGATCTGGGAAGGCCAGTGGCCTCAGGGGACGTTCCCCCATGCCCGCAGGAACCGCTCGTGGCGTTCGGGATCCCGAAAGCGCGCCTGGCCGTTTCGGAACGCCTGCAGTCCCTCTCGAAGCACAGCTTCCGCAGGCGTGCCCTGAAGCCAACGCGCCCGCTCCGGCGAGAGGGCCAGCGGCAGAACGGGCGCGAGGCGGTCACAGGCGATGTAGACGTCCGCGGCCTCCGCAATCGCAGGCCGGTGGAACACCCCGCCGAACCCTGCGAAGAGATGGACCATCGGACGAGCGATGAGATCCGTCGCGCCATCGCCGACCAGCATCAGGCGCCGGCCCGGGGCCTGGAAACCCGCGAGGAGGCGGGCCTTCCCATCCTGATGGAGGAGGGGAGAGGACTCCGCTCCGACCACCGGCCCTTCTTCCCCCTTCCACCAGGCGCCGGCGAACGGATCATAACGGACGCGAACAGCGTGGACGCGTTGAGGAGGAATTCCCAGGATCAACCCCAGCCCCCGCACCGCCTCCTCCAGTCCGCTGCTCAAAAGATGGACAGCGATCCCACAGGCGTGTAGGGCCTGGAGGACCAGCGGGGCATCGGGGATCAGGTTCTCCCGGTAAATCTGGATCAGACGGCGGATCTCCGCGCGGGTGGGCCGGATCAGGGCGAGGCGTTGCTCATAAACCGCCTCCAGAGGCAAATGGCCGGCCATCGCGGCCTCCGTGAGGGCCGCCACCATCGCCTCCTGGCCCCGCAACCGGGCCAGCTCCACAATGCCTTCCACCCGGACCAGGGTTCCATCGCAATCCAGAAAGACATGGGTGAACGAAATCCAGCGGACCGGCCCCTCCAGCATCCTGCTGGCTCCGTGAAAGATTTCTCGAGATTATACCGTAAGTCGCAAATAAATCCAGTCCAGCGTTCCCCTGTCTTCGCGCTGATGAAATTTATTTTCGGTGCCAGGCTGGGCACTGAAGGTGTGCACTCCGGCACTGAAAAATCTGGGAGAGAAATTCGACCGAATCGCCTTTTTAAATTGTCTCCTCTGTGCTTGACAGTTCGGAGGATCCTTCCAATAATGGGAATGAAAACATCCGGATGTCCCGGAACGCCATCAGCCTTCCTCCATTCCACTCGAATGTCCGCCCGCTGTGAAAGGGAGGTGGACCATGACTTCGCAACGGCGATGGTTCCTTCTGGTCGCTCTGCTTTTGATCCCCGCTTTGCTCCTTGCCGCATGCGCTCCGGCCGCCACGCCCGCCCCGGCGAAGAAGCTGGAGATCTTCTCCTGGTGGACCGCCGGCGGGGAGGCGGAAGGGCTGGAGGCGATGTTCGCCGTTTACCGCCAGAAATATCCGGGCGTGGAGATCATCAACGCTACCGTCGCCGGCGGCGCCGGCGCCCAGGCCAAAGCCGTCCTGAAGACCCGCATGCTGGGCGGCGATCCGCCGGACTCCTTCCAGGTCCACGGCGGGGCAGAGCTGATCGACACCTGGGTGAAGACCGGCTACATGGAGGACATCACGGACCTGTGGAAGAGCGAGGGATGGATGGACAAATTCCCCAAGCAGCTGATCGATCTGGTCAGCTACGAGGGGAAGATCTACTCCGTCCCTGTCAACGTCCACCGGGGGAACGTCCTCTGGTATAACAAGAAGATCTTCGATCAATACGGTCTCCAGCCTCCCACCACCTTCGATGAGTTCTTCCAGGTTGCCGAAGCGCTCAAGGCCAAGGGGGTGACCCCGCTGGCCCTGGGCGACAAATTGAAGTGGGAGGCCGCTCACCTCTTCGAGACGGTTCTGGCCGGGGTGCTGGGCGCGGAGAAATATCGCGGCCTGTGGAACGGCCAGACGCCGTGGACCGGCCCGGAGGTGGCCAAGGCCTTCGAGATCTTCGGGCGGATGCTGGATTATGTAAATGAGGATCACGCGGCCCACACCTGGGATTCGGCCACCCAGCTGGTCCTGGACGGCAAGGCAGCCATGACCATCATGGGAGACTGGTCCCATGGGTATTTCCTCTCGAAGGGCGCCAAGCCGGGCGTGGACTATGGGTGGGTTCCGGCACCGAACAACAAGGGGCTCTTCATGGTGGTGACGGATACCTTCGGTCTGCCCAAGAAGGCGCCACACCGGGAGCAGGCCCTTGCCTGGCTGAAGGTGTGCGGCTCCAAGGAGGGCCAGGAGGCCTTCAACCCGAAGAAGGGCTCCATCTGCGCCCGCCTGGACTGCGATCGGAGCAAGTTCGATGTCTACCTCCAGTCCTCCATGGATGACTTCGCCCGGGACCAGCTGATCCCGAGCGAGGTCCACGGATCGGCCGCCCCGGAGGGCTTCGCGACGGCCTTCAACGACATCATCTTTAACTTCGTGACCAACCGGGATGCCAGGGCGGCGATGGAGGCCCTCCAGAAGACCTGCGTGGAGAACAAGATGTGCCCGTAAGGGATCCGTTCGGCCGGTGGCGTTCCGGGAAACGGACGGGCGCGGTGGGGAATTCCTTTCCGCGCCTGTTTCGGAACGAAGCGAGGGCCGGCGGCAAAGCCGCCGGCCCTCGCTTTTTCAAGCCCACAATGATTGGAGGCCCATGGATGCTCAGCCGCGCTCCTCGATCGGGATGTATTCCATGTGCTCCGGCCCCACATAGAAGAAGCGCGGCCGGTAGATCCGATTGTCCTTGCGCTGCTCCAGGGCATGAGCAACCCATCCGGCGATGCGGCCCACGGCGAAGATGGGGGTGAAGAGAGCGGTCTCGATGCCCATGGAGGCCATCACAATGCCGGAGTAGAAATCCACGTTGGGCTGGATGCCCTTCTGGCCCAGGCGCTCGATCATCACCCGCTCGATCACCTCCGCCATCCTCAACCACTTCTCCGTTCCGGCGCGCCTGGTGACCTCCAGGGCATACTGCTTCAGGATGTGGGCTCGCGGATCATAGGTCTTGTATACCCGATGGCCGAAGCCGGGGATCTTCTTCTTGCGAGCGAGAGCCCGGAGCACCCACGCCTCCGCGTGTTCCACGTCGCCGATCTCATGGAGCATGTGCATCACTTCCTCGTTCGCCCCGCCATGCAGCGGCCCTTTCAGCGCCGCGATCCCGCCCACCACTGCGGAATACATGTCACTCAAAGTGGAAGTAATGGCCCGCACCGTGAACGTGGAAGCATTGCACTCGTGATCCGCATGGAGGATCAGGATCACATCCATCACCCGCGCGTAGAAGGGATCCGGCTCCTCGCCAAACAGCATGTAGAGGAAGTTGGCGGCGTGGCTGAGATCGGGGCGAGGATGGACCGGCGGAAGGCCCTTGCGGGCGCGGCCGATGGCGGCCACCACCGTCGCGATCCGCGAGGTCAGCTTGATGGCCTCCCGCTCATGGGCGATCATCGTGTCCTCTTCCGCGGAGTCGTCAAAGGCCGCCAGCATGGAGATGGCGGTGCGCAACACCGACATGGGATGGAAGTTGTAACGGCGCCCAGCGCGGGAGATAAAGTCGTAAACCTCATCCGGGATCTCTCGATACTGCCGGAGGCGCATCTTGTAGATATCCAGCTCATCTTCCGTGGGGAGCTTGTCGTAGAGGAGAAGGAAGGCGGTTTCCTCAAAGGTGGACTTCTCCGCCAGGACTTCGATGGGGATCCCGTGGTAGATCAGGCGGCCTGCGATCCCATCCACGTAGCTTTTCACCGACTCCGCGACGATCACGCCTTCCAGACCCTTGGCGAAGGAGACTTCGCCAGGCTTCCCGATATACTTCACTTCCTGGGGGGTCACAGTTGTGGCCATGGTAACCTCCGGAAGGTTGAAGAATAAGATTCCTGGCGTCGCTGCCTTCCCCCCCTTACCACAGAAACACGTTAAGACCTATATCGCCGACCTTCGCCAGAGAGACGAAGCCGCCTCACCCGCTCGAAACCCGTGAAAATACAGGGATCGGGTCGGTGGCACCAGTTCAAAACTCGTCTCCTACACCCTTCGCTTTCGGAAAGCGCCTGGAAATTCGACCCTCTACTTCAAATCTTAACCCAGGATAAGAAGGAAAGCAAGAACCCCAGGGATATCCCGGGTTCACTTATTAGGAACTTGCGAAGCGATCCACAGCCTGGCCTTTCCCCATCAGCTCTAACTTTCATCAGTCCTTTGTTCTGGCATTGGTCATCCCATCCGATCTCTCATCCGTCTTAAAATGAACAAAGGCGGTCGACCAGGATGAAGCGAGGGACAGTACGTTGGGCGCACTGCTCCCCTGGCCAAGGTAACTGAAGGAACTGCGTAACGCCCTGTTCTCCCTGATTTCCCTTCCTTATGGCCCCTCGGGCCGCGGGGAGGGAAGATCAAAAGCCCCCCCATCAGAATGACGCAATGGGTCTAACGTAAAAGGTAACCCACCCTGACGGATTCCACACAGGAGGGCAACGATGAACAAGATGACGGTGCGCGATGTGGATGTCCGTGGCCGTCGGGTGCTGGTCCGGGTGGACTTCAATGTCCCGATCGCCGAAGGCCGGGTGATGGATGATACCCGTATCCGGGCCACGCTGCCCACACTCCGATATCTCCTGGATCAGGGAGCGGCTCTCATCGTGATGTCCCATCTGGGCCGTCCGAAGAAGCCGGATCCGGCTTTCAGCTTAAAGCCGGTCGCTGAGCGCCTGAGCGAGCTCCTGGGCCGGCCGGTCCAGATGGCGCCAGACTGCGTGGGGCCAGAGGTGGAGGCGATGGCCGCGGCCCTCCAGCCTGGCCAGATCCTGCTCCTGGAGAACCTCCGTTTCCACCCCGAGGAAGAAAAGAACGATCCCGAGTTCGCCCGGCAGCTGGCCCGGCTGGGGGATCTCTGTGTAAACGACGCCTTCGGCGCGGCCCATCGGGCCCATGCCTCGGTGGAGGCCATCGCCCGGTTCATCCCGGTGGTGGCCGGCTTCCTGATGGAGAAGGAGATCCATTACCTGAGCCAGGCCCTGACGAATCCGGGGCGGCCCTTCGTGGCCATCCTCGGCGGAGCCAAAATCTCGGATAAGATCGGGGTGATCGAGAGCCTCCTGGCCCGGGCGGATCGGGTGCTCATCGGCGGGGGGATGGCCAACACATTCCTGAAGGCCCAGGGCTATGCGGTGGGGGATTCCCTGGTGGAAGATGAGGCGCTGGAGACGGCGCGCCGGCTGTTAGAGCGAGGGGGGGATCGACTGTGGCTGCCTGTGGATGTGGTCATCGCCGATGCCTTCGCCCCAGAGGCGCAGGCCCGGGTGGTGCCCATCGATCAGGTGCCGGCTGGCTGGCGGATTCTGGATATCGGCCCGCAGACCGTGGCCCGATATACGGACGAGATCCGACGCGCCGCCTTCATTGTGTGGAACGGCCCGATGGGGGTTTTCGAGTTCCCCCGTTTCGCGGAAGGAACTTTCGCCATCGCACGGGCGGTAGCGGAGAGCGGTGCGACGAGCATCGTGGGCGGCGGCGACTCGGTGGCGGCTGTCCACGCGGCGGGGGTGGCGGATCGGATCACTCACATCTCGACCGGGGGAGGGGCCAGCCTGGAGTTCCTGGAAGGCCGCACCCTCCCCGGCATCGCTGTCCTGGCTGAGCGGCCTTCCGCCGGATGATCAGCCCGGCAATTGCAGCGAGCGCAGCTCGCTCGCTCCACTCCGCATGGAGAGCGGGAAAGCACCCTCCTCCCTGCGCCGCTTTGTGGCGCAGGGAGGAGGATCCTCAAAATGACGGGGGTGGGAATGGGGGCGCAATTCATTCCCCGGGATCGGCCATGGGTGCGGATGACAATGGGGGCGGCGGAAGTGATGGAGGACGCCGAAGCCCTATGGCTCCTGTTGCACCCGGGATCCGGGGAGCGGTATGCGGATGCTCAGCTGGACGATTATGGAGGCTCCCGGTTCGTCTGGCGGCCGCCGGTTCGGCTCCACGTTGAGGCGCGATTCTCCCGCTCCATTGAAGAGCTGGTGGGAACGGCCGGCTTCGGGTTCTGGAACGCCGGAGCAGCACCCGGGGCGATGGCTGGACCGCCCTCAGCTGCGTGGTTTTTCTTCGCTTCGCCTCCCTCCCGCGTGGCCCTGGACCCCTCCGACCCCGGTCGGGGATGGCTGGCCATGGTCTGGCGGAGCCCTGGAGGATGGGGGATCTCGCTCCCCGAACCGGCGGCCCGGGCGCTTCAGCGCCTCCTGGAGCATCCATCGCTGGCCCGGATGGCGATCGCAGCGGGCCGGCGATGGATGACGGTCTCGCAGCGGTCGATCCCCATCGACCTTACCCGGTGGCATCAGTATGGCATTCGGTGGCATCGAAAGGAAGTGATCTTTGAGGTGGATGGGGAGGAAGTCCATCGGGTGCCCTTCGCCCCTGCCGGCCCTCTGGGCTTCGTGGCCTGGATCGATAATCAGTTCCTGGTTGTGGATCCCTCCGCAGGCCTTTCGGGAGGTCTGCTTCCGGTTCCGGCGGTGCAGGCGCTGGCTCTGAGGCAGGTGGAGATCCAGTTCGCCTCGTGATCCCCATTTCCAGCAGCCCCCCACGTGATCGTTTTGGGGTAACTATTCAGCCGTTCTCCAGCATTGTCTATACGGATATAGGCGGTTTCCTCCTGGGGGCTTTTGGGGCCGAGCCGCGCGCCGAAGGCGCGCGGCTCGGCCCCAAAATATTTT
>JAEVEY010000089.1 GCA_016842045.1 Candidatus Thermoflexus sinensis
GTCGCGCGCCTTCGGCGCGCGACTCCCCCCAAAACCCCCAGGAGAAAACCAACCGCGTAACTCCTAAGAGATCTATCCTGAGCTCTCGCCTTATATTCGGGAAGCTCCCAAACAGACCATCCGGCTCTCTTATGACCAGGAGGCCGATGTGCTCTATGTGAATTTGGGAGATCCCGTTCCCGCCACGGACAGTGAGCTCACGGATGAGGATGTGATTGTGCGCTACTATCAGGACCGTGTGGTCGGCTATACCGTCCTTCGCGCCAGCCAGCGTGGCCTTTTCCGTCCGCCCAATTATGCGTAGGCGGTCCGCCCCGCGAAATTCGGCTCGATGAACCGGGATTTCACGAAGCCTGAGGCGCTTCGGGACGGGGCTGCTGTTAGGAGACTGGAGGATCGATGACGCGCGTGGTGGTGGCGATGAGCGGCGGCGTGGACAGCAGTGTCGCCGCTGCCCTGCTGGTGGAGCAGGGCTACGAGGTGATCGGGATCATGCTACGTCTATGGGGCGAGGGCGAGGAAGCTGGCGCCTCGACGAATCGCTGTTGCACCCTGGAGGATATGGAGCTGGCCTATCGGGTGGCCGAGCACCTCGGCATCCCGTTTTATGTCCTGAACGTCGCGGATTTCTTTAAGAAGACCGTGGTGGACTTCTTCATCGCCGAATATCTCGCCGGGCGCACGCCCAATCCATGTCTTCGCTGCAACCGCCTCGTCCGCTTCGACTGGCTGCTCCGGCGGGCGCGGGCGCTGGGAGCCGAGTATCTTGCCACCGGGCACTACGCCCGGGTCCGTGAAGTGAACGGCCGGTATCAGCTGTTGCGCGGGGTGGATCCCCGAAAGGACCAGTCGTATGTCCTGGCGGTGCTGGGGCAGCCGGAGTTGCGCCATGCCATGTTCCCGGTCGGCGGCTACACCAAAGAGGAGGTCCGCGCCCTGGCCCGTCGCTTTGGCCTCCCGGTGGCCGAGAAGCCGGAGAGCCAGGATCTCTGTTTCCTGTCGGATGGGGACTATCGGGCCTTCCTGCGCCGGCACGCTCCGGAGGCCCTGCGGCCCGGTCCGATCAAGGACACCCGGGGCCGGATCCTGGGGGAGCACCAGGGGCTGGCCTTTTACACCATCGGCCAGCGTCGGGGGCTGGGGATCGCAGCGGGGGTTCCCCTGTATGTGGTAGACCTGGATCCAATCGAGAACGCGGTGATTGTGGGGACGGCGGAGGAGCTGGGCCGTCGGTCCTGCCTTCTGGAGGGGGTTCATTTTGTAAGCGGGGAATTTCCCGCTGTGCCCTTCCGGGCCACCGTGAAGATCCGGTATCGAGCGCGGGAGGTCCCGGCATGGGTCATCCCCCTGCCGGATCGGCAGGCGCGGGTGGTATTCGACGAGCCGATGCGAGATCTCACCCCCGGGCAGGCGGCTGTGATGTATGACGGCGAGGTCGTCCTGGGGCTGGGGATCATCATGCGGATTGAGCGGGAACCCCCGCCCGAGGTCCTGGAGACCCTTGCCGCATCGGCCTCCGTTTAAGTGTCAACGTGGAAATTCCCCAGTGTCGAATAGGGTGTCCGCTGTCTTTGTATCCCCTGGATAGGACCTTTAGAGGAAAACCGCTTCGAGCGGCTGGCCCCCCAGATCCCCGCCGGGCAGCGCGAGACCTTCAAGGCCCAGACCCAGGAGGCCATGTCCGGCGGCCTGTTAGGAGGAAAACCTCTGGTTACGGTGGAGAGGACAACCCCGCCCGGGATGCGTGTGGAGAAATTCCCGGATGCTTTCCAGCAGAATGTCCCCGGCTACACCATTTACGGCATCTTCTGGATTGTGAGCCTGCTCGCCGGCTCGGTCTTGCAGGAAAAGCGGGATGGGACCTTCCGCCGGTTACTGGTAGCCCCCATGAACCGGGCGGTGATGCTGGCCGGGAAGCTGTTGCCCTACTATATCATCAACCTGATCCAGCTCGTGATCATGCTGGGGGCGTCCAGTCTGCTGTTCGGAATGAGCCTGGGGCATTCGCCGGCGGGTCTGGTGGTGGTGAGCCTGGCCGCCGCAGCAACGGCCACCGGGCTGGGGATGCTGGTCTCGGCCCTGGCCCACACGGAGGCCCAGGTAGGCGGCCTGACCGTCCTGTTGCTCCTGACCATGTCCGCTCTCGGTGGCTGCTTCGTCCCCTGCTTCATGATGCCGGACTGGCTAAAGACAATCGGCCTCATCACGCCCTACGCCTGGGCGCTGGATGCCTATCAGGATTTACTGGTACGGGGGTACGGGCTACAGGAGATACTGCCCAAAGTGGGCGCCCTGGTCGCTTTTGCGGGGGTGTTCTTCGGGATCGGCGTGTGGCGGTTCCGCTTTGAATGAAGCGGAAGGGCCCCGGCCCCTTCAGCCTGGACAAAGGGGTCTTCAGAAGCTCCGCCCCGGCGCTAATCCCTCTCCCCTCCAGGGGTGGGCTGGGAGGACCGTTGCATCGGGATGCAGGGCCCTTATTCCGCCCCATTCGTCCGATGGGGGGAAAGCCCCGATCGGGTTCACCGTCGTTTGCATATTTGCATAAATGCGCACCCCCTGCTATATTTAGGGGCAAAGCTGTTCCACAACCGAATACTGTGCGCCGCTCTTATCCAGAGTGGGTGGAGGGACCCGGCCCGATGAAGCCCCGGCAACCTGCCCGCCGAAGCCTGCGGCCGACCGGCGAACGGCCGCGCGGGCAAGGTGCCAAGTCCGGCAGAAGCGTTCGCCGCGCTTCTGGGAGATAAGGGTGGCCTGAATTCAAGGCCCCTTTCCCAGAAGGGGCCTTTTTGTTTATCTAACAGGCCTCTCCTTGCTCCATTGTGAACCCGCACCGTGAATTCCGATGAGGCGGATGGAAGAAGCCGATCTCCCTTTCTCTCTTTTCCCAATGACCTCCAGTGTCATGGGGAGGGAGAGAAACAGAAACTCTCAGGGAAGAATCGATGGTTCTACCCGCAAAGGAGGTGCCGGCGATGGACGTGCAGACGGAAACCGGATGCGCTGCCCGAACGGAAACGCAGGGACCTTCCACGCTTGCGGTTCATGGAGGCGGAGAGCGCTATAATCCCTACCACGCAGTGGCTCCCCCAATCGTCCAGACCGCCACCTATGCCTTCCGGAACACCGCCGATCTGATCGCTTTCCAGGAAGCCCGACAGTGGGGAGAGGCCCGCGGCCGGGTCGATTACGGCCGCTACGGGAACCCCACGGTGGCAGCCCTTGAAGCGCGGGTGGCCGCCCTGGAAGGGGCGGAGGCCGCCGCGGCCTTCTCCACAGGCATGGCGGCGATCACGGCGATCCTTCTGGCTTTCCTGCGCAGCGGCGCCCACCTCATCGTCACTGAGGACGTCTATCGCCGCACCCGTCAGTTCATCCTTCAGTTCCTCCGTCGCTTCGGCGTGGAGGCGACGGTGGTGCCCATCGGGGATTTCGAGGCGCTGGAATCCGCGATCCGCCCGAACACCCGCCTGATCTTCACCGAAACCCCCACCAATCCTTATCTCCGGGTGGTGGACCTCGAGCGGCTGGCGGAGATCGCCCGCCGGCGGCGCATCCGGACAGTCGTGGACAGCACCTTCGCCACGCCAATCAACCTGCGCCCGCTGGATTACGGGATCGACCTCGTGGTCCACAGCGCCACCAAATACCTCTGCGGCCATAACGACGTGATGGCCGGGGTGGTCGCTGGATCCGCGGAGTTGATCGCCGGCCTGCGGGAGATGCAGGCGATGTTAGGGGGGATCCTGGACCCCCATGCCGCCTATCTGGTCCTGCGGGGTCTGAAGACCCTGGCCCTGCGGGTGCAGCGGCAGAATGAGAACGGCATGCGGGTCGCGGAATTCCTCAGCGCCCATCCGAAGGTCCGCCGCGTCTGGTATCCCGGGCTTCCTTCCCATCCGGATCACCCCATCGCTCGCCGGCTGATGCGCGGCTTCGGCGGGGTCGTCACCTTCGAGGTCGCCGCGGATCGCGAAGGCACCTCGCGGTTCATCGATGCGTTGCGGATCCCGTATATCGCCCCCAGCCTGGGCGGGGTCGAGAGCCTGGTGGAGCAACCGGCGCTGATGTCCTACTACGAGATGGAGCCGGAGGATCGGCTGGCCCTTGGCATCACCGATAGCCTGGTCCGCCTTTCCCTGGGAATTGAAGACGCAGACGATCTGCTAACCGACCTCGATCAGGCGCTGGCTCGGGTTTAGACGGGTTTTTGCCCTGTTGCGATCCGGGCGGTGCCCGCTCGGGTTCAGTGTTTGCCCCTCCCCCCTTCCCACGCCCCGAAGCAGCGTGGGAAGGGGAACGGTTTCTCACAGGGTGTGGGTCGCCTTCGGCAGCCCACACCCCGTGAATGTCCTGTCTTCATTCGACGATGCGGACTTCCCCGGTTTCTTCCTCCCATCGCCTGAGAACCAGCGAGACATTGTGCCCCCCGAAACCGAAGGCGTTCACCATCGCCCGGCGCACCCTGGCCTGGCGGGCCACATTGGGGACGTAATCCAGATCGCATTCCGGATCCGGGGTCTCGTAGTTGATGGTGGGGTGGATGATCTGATGGCACAGCGTCAACGCCGTGGCGATAACGCCCAGAGCCCCCGCCGCGCCCATCGTGTGGCCGATCATGGACTTGGTCGCGCTGATCGGGATCCGGTAAGCCGCTTCCCCGAATACCTGCTTGATGGCCATCGTCTCGATGGGATCGTTTAACCGGGTGGAGGTCCCATGGGCGTTGATATAGTCGATCTCCTCCGGCCTGATCCCTGCATCCTGGAGAGCCCAGCGCATGGCGCGAGCGGCTCCCGCCCCATCCGGCTCGGGCGCGGCCACGTGGTGGGCATCCGCGGCGTTGCCATAGCCCATGACCTCCGCATAGATCCGGGCACCCCGGGCGCGGGCGTGGGAAAGCCGTTCCAGCACCAGGATCCCGGCGCCCTCGGCGTAAACGAACCCATCCCGATGGGCATCGAAGGGACGGCTGGCCCGCTCGGGCTCCTCGTTCCGGGTGGAGAGCGCCCGCATGGCCGCGAAGCCGGCGATGGCGAAGTCGGTGATCAGGGCCTCCACCCCCCCGCAGATCACCACATCCGCGATCCCCCGACGGATCCACTCCGCCGCCTCGCCGATCGCCTGGGCGCCGGTGGCGCAGGCGGCAGCCACTGTGGCGATAGGGCCTTTCGCCCCGAAGTAGACGCTCACATGGTGGCTCGGCATGTTGGGGATCGAGGCCACGAGGGCGAAGGGGCTCACCCGCGCCAGCCCCTGGGTGCGGAAGATCTGGATCTGGCGGTCCGCCACCTCATAGCCCCCCATTCCCACCCCAATCAACGTCCCCACCCGCTCGGGATCCGGAAACCCATCGAACCCGGCGTCCCGCACGGCTTCCAGCGCGGCCACGACGGCGAACTGGGAACAGCGGGCCATGCGACGGGCCTCTTTCGGTGAAAGGGCGACGGTCGGATCGAAGCCTTTCACTTCGCCGGCGATGCGGACCGGGAGCCCCGAGGCGTCGAACTGGGTGATCGGGCCGATGCCGGAACGGCCGGCGATTAAACCCTCCCAGAACGCCCGGACATTCAGGCCGAGGGGGGAAAGGGCCCCCATCCCGGTGATCACCACCCGTTGGGTTTCTGGATGCGAAAGCTGTATCTGACGCATCGGACCGCCCCACCCCCAAACCCCTGAGTCTGCGGCCCAGCGACCGGGTTCCCACTCAGATGATCCCCACCTGGCTGTAGTCTCCGAGGGTGAATTTATAGGCCTTCGGCTTCATTGGCGAGTGAGTGATCACCACGCGGCGGCCGATCAGGCTGTCGGCGATCCGGGGTATATCTTCGATGCGGCAGTGTTCCAGCACGATGCTGTGCTCGATCTCGCTGTTGACGATCTCGCAGTGATGATAAATGCTGGTGAAGGGGCCGATGTAACTGTTCACAATACGGGTATGTTCCCCGATGATCGCCGGGCCGCGGATCCGACTGTTGATGATCTCCGCGCCCTTCTCGATGACCACTTTCCCCTCTAACACGGAATCCCGATCCACATATCCCTCCACCCGCGGCTCCAGCTCCTCCAGCACCAGGCTGTTGGCGGCGAGCATGTCGATCGGCTTCCCGGTGTCAATCCACCATCCGGTGTGGATGTACGGATAAACCCTGTAGCCCCTCTCGACCAGATATTGAATGGCATCCGTGATCTCCAGCTCACCCCGCCAGCTGGGGCGGATCGCCTCCACCGCCTCAAAGATCGGGGGCCGGAAGAGATAGATCCCCACCAGCGCCAGGTTGCTGCGCGGCTCCCGGGGCTTCTCCACCAGCCGCACGATGCGGCCGTTCTCCAGCTCCGCCACCCCGTAGTGCTGGGGATCGGGGACTTCCTTCAGGACGATCTGGGCATCGTAGTCGCTCTCCAGGAACATCTGCACCAGATGGCGGATCCCCCCCTGAATCACGTTGTCGCCCAGAAACATGACGAAGGGCGTCTCCCCCAGATAGCCCCGGGCGATTTTCACCGCGTGGGCCAGACCCAGCGGCGCCTCCTGACGGATATAGGTCACCTTCACCCCCCAGCGGCTCCCATCCCCCACCGCCGCCATGACCTCGGGGGCCGTATCTCCCACCACGATCCCGATGTCGGTGATGCCCGCGTCTCTCACCGTTTCGATGACCCGGAAGAGGACCGGCTTGTTGGCGATGGGAATCAGTTGCTTGGCGCTGGTGAAGGTCAGGGGATAGAGACGGGTCCCCTTCCCTCCGCTCAGGATCAGCGCTTTGATTGCGGTCATCCTTCTCCCTCCCAGGCAGGATCAGGCTGTTTATTGAGCCTTGGTTCGCTAAAGTAACAATCTGGAAGCCAATCGAATGCTCCAGAAACTCACAAACCCACCGCGAGTGATTGAGGCTCGCTCCAGCATCCAGCCGTTTCTTTGGCAACGTGAGACGTCATAAAAGTTTCAGAC
>JAEVEY010000001.1 GCA_016842045.1 Candidatus Thermoflexus sinensis
TCAGCTGGAGCCCACCCCGCTTCAGCCGTTCGAATTCATCATCACTGAGGCGCGCCGCCTGACGAAGCAGATCTCGCAGGTCCTCTTCCTGTTCCTCTGTCAGCGCCATCCTCCAGGGAGCAGATCCAGGCAGGACTTACGCAGCTGGCCTTTGCCAAGGGAGAGTCCGATGGTTCCTCTTTTTTACTTTATTTCCTTCCTTTCCCGTCGCCCGCATGGCTGCGGGGAAGGAAATGATTTGGGCTAAGCCGGATGCCGAAGATGTCTGGCCCCGCCCCAAAGACCTGTGGGCGAAGGTCAGCGGCGCGACTCCTACCAGTCAGCGTAGCCCGGATTCTCTTCGCCCGCCTCCGGTTTTCCCCGGATTGCCACTCGGTCTGGACCGGAAGGGACCTGGGAAAGCCCGGATTGGACGGTCTGGGTGACTGGCTGTCAACGCCCGGATATGGGCCGGTCGCCATTTGGAGATGAAATCTTTCTCTTTTAACGCCACGGCCGAAAAAGCTGGGGGCGAGAGAGCGAACGCGAGAGGCAAGGCGGGCTGCTTCGCTGCCCTCCCCTCACAGGCCTGTGCTCCACCAATCTCTAATCGTAAATAACGCCTCCTGCGACGGGCCCCAGGTCTTCCTCATCGAAGCCCATCTCCTCGCTGTAAGGTCGCCTGCAGATCAGCCAGGTCCGGCGGGACACAGGGTGCTCTACCGTATAGAACCATCCCAGCTCGTTTCGCTGGCTGTGGGCCAGCCACCAGAGGGGGACCGGGGTGAGGAACTCGAGCGGAGAGGTGCCCGGCTCCAGCTGGCACCAGACATCATGAGGAATCACGTCGATGGTGGGCTGCTCAATACGGCGGGGTTGATAGCGCCGCCCCCGGTCTTCATCAAAGCGAATTTCCGCGGGATCTGGCCCGAAGAGGGTGCACTCCGCGAACAGCTCTGGAAGCCGGGCCATCCCACCCTCCAGGTCTTCGTAAACCTGGTTCGTCCATTGGTGCAGATCGCCGTAGGAGACGGCTCCCTCACCCAGATGCGCCCAGCTGCGGGAGAGCCGCTCCGGATCGTAAGGGCGAGGATCATCGACCGGGCAGACGATCAGGAGCCCATCCGGCTTCTCCCCCCCGCGGTTCACTCGCCCGCCGCGCTGCGCCAGGGCATCCAGCGGTGCGATCTCCGTGAACATCCGATCCGCGCTGATATCCAGGCTCACTTCAATGACCTGAGTGGCCACCAGGACAAAGGGCTTTCGCTCCCCCCGTAAGCGCTCGATGATCTGTCGCTCTTTCGCCCGGCGATGAGCATAGGCAAACCGGCTGTGCAGGCAGATACAGTCCTCTGGAGGGAGGAAGGATTTCAACCATCGGTAGAGGGCCTGTGCCTTGCGTACGGTGTTGACGATCAGGAACTGGATCATTCCATTTCGATAGCCTTCAAGCACCTCGGCGATCTCATCCTCATGGATCACCAGGCCGGAATCTTCTGTCTGGATCAAAGGCCGTTCGCGCTTCAGGACGCGGAACGGACGGCGCGTCATTCCGGGGGCATCCTCAATCAGGGGATAATCCTCCAGGCGGGCAGCCTGGATCAGAGGATCAGGGAGGGTTGCGCTCATGATGAGGTGGGGGATCCCCATCGCGCGCAGCAGGGCCATGGCCTCTCGGAGCTCGGCTTGCATCTGGTCATCATAGGCATGCACCTCATCGAACACCACTGCAGCGCTCTGGAGCATCCCCAGGGCGAAATCGGCCTGGGGGAAGCCATGGACAAAGGCATAAAGCAGATGATCCGCCGTGGTGACCACCAGAGGATAGGCCAGGACCTCGCTCCAGAAGTTGGCTTCGCGCGCCCACTCCAGTTCCAGGGCGGGATCGGGGTCAAGGGGAGCAGGTCCCTCATGCTCCTGGAGTCGGGCGCGAATCCGTTCCCGATGCTCCAGGCTCGAGCGTCCATGGTAGAGGCCCACCCGTTCCTCCCCAAATATATGAGCCAATCGCTCACGCATGGCGTTCGAAGTCACCTGTGTGGGCAGCGTCCAGATCAAACGATCCAGGCCCTCGAGTTTCCGACGCCGTATGAACCAGAGGAGGGCGGCCTCTGTCTTCCCTCGTCCACATGGTGCTCGCACCATGCCCCATGGGAACAGGGCATTCCGCAAGGCCTTCTGATACTCAAACCAGTCTTTCCCGGAAGGCAGGGCTCTGTGCAGTCGTTCCTCTGCGTCCGCTGGCCAGTCGGGGAAGAGCGCCTCGAGCTCCAAACCCGGGAGCGGGAAGGGGAGCAAAGGCCCATTTGTTCCCGGGCGGGCCCGCTCAGCGAAGACACGGCTGGCGGTTTTATCCGCTGCCTTCAAATAAGCGAGGAGCGCTACGTAAAGGGCACGGAAGCGCGCTCGCTCTGCCATGGTCATCCCGGCAACTTCTCGGGCGACTTTCTCCCGAAGCCCTAATAGGCCCCTGGAGAGGTCCTCCAGGGCACGCTGGGAAAGACGGTCCAGGGACAGCGATGGAAACGGAGCGGTCCATCCCCAGGTTGGCGCGGTTTCTTCGTAGAGCGCACGCAGGATCCCCTCAAGCCCCAGCAGGAAATCCAGCCGTCGATGCGCATTGGGGAGGTTTTGATAAAGATCCCGGTGTAGCTCCGTGTGGTGGGCAGCGACTGCCAGCAACTCCAGGATCGGGGAGTTCCCCCACAGGAAGGGAAAGGGGCCGGCACGCCAGGCGGCCTCCATCAGCGGCAGAACCGCGAGGGCGTGGGGGAAATCCCAGGCGGCCCGTCCGGCTTCCAGAGCTTCCTGGAAGGAACGGGTGCCCTTCCCTGCGTCGTGAAAAAGGACCACCAGCCCCAGGATCTGGCGGAAGCGGGCGAGGTCCAGGCCATGGCGACGGCAGAAACCGGAGAAGCCTGGTCGGCGAGTGAGGGCCTCCGCCACGGCCAGGCTGTCCCGCGTATGACCATATAAAGTTTGCCATCGATCGCCATCTCGCTTGGCCCACATAGTGTTCATCGGGGCTCTGATTAGGATATATGCTGCGCCCCTTCGACGCGGGAGCGCAGCGTATTCCCATCGTCGCGAAAAATGGCCTGCATTCAGGGTTTTTCGGTTCAGGCTTCAACGGGCACTGGCTCCGGGAGCAACCATACCCCCTCCGATTCGAAGAACGCGAGGGGGCGAGGTTCCGGCAGGGGGAAGGGGAAACGGCGCGGCAGCGCCAGCAACGGTGGCGGTGCCAGATCCCGCCCGGCCCGGAAGGCAAGGGGCAACCGGATCAGCTCACATCCCTCCTGGATGCCCGGGACCATCCCCCAGGTCTCCCGGCCTTCCGCCCAGCGGACTTCCCCAATCCAGCGAAGGGTTACGATCACCATATCGTCGGATCCGCCCAGATATAGCGGACGGGCCGGACGTTGCAGAGCTTCCTGGAGGCGCTCGATAAGGTCCCGGGATTCCGAGGCAAGGTAAACGCGATACGCGGGCCGCACCAGGAAAGATTTGCGCACCGGAGAGGAGGGGAAATCCACCGGCCGTTTTCCTTCCTCCTTCCGGCCTTCCCCAACCAGTTTGAGAAGCTTCGCCAGCTCTCGTTGAGGCCGTTCGATGGGGAAAAGGGGTCGAAGGTTGAACCGCAGGGCCTCCTGGAGCCGACTTCGCTCCGCTTCATAGCCTGCGTAATGGACCCCCATGGCGTTGAGCAGCATGCCGATGAGGGTGGTGAAAGGCGGCACCGGATAGGTGAGCACGACGCTCGTGGCCGCCACCTGTCGGAAGCAGGCGAAATAAGGGCTTTCGAGATCGACGGTCAACCCATGCCAGGCCATCCCCTCACACCCCCAGCGCGGCTTTCGCCCGCGCGATTGCCTCTCGTGGCGTGACAATCTCTATGCCGTGTCGGGAGAGGACCTCCCGAACGGCCTCTCCGTTGGCGACAACGCCTTCCAGCATCCCCGCGAAGAGGGCTGGCCGTCCATCCATTACAGCCAAGTCCTCCCGGAGCTCCCGAAGCACCTGGTCCAGGCGGGTGGTATCCAGAGTTGCTCCCTCATCCCAAAGCACCTCCAGGGCCTTCTGCAGGCGATGAGAGTAGTTCGCCTGGAGAGCGATCAGGAGAAGGTCCGGGGTGAAGTCAGTGAGCAGCCGGGCCTGTTTAGAGTAATCGCTGAAATCCTGGACCGCGTCTAACAGCAGCCGGATGCGGCGCCGGCGCTCGGCCTCGTCCACGTAGTCCCTCAGGGTCACGCCGCGGATCGTCTGGGCCTTCTTTCCGCGTCCTTTCTCAACCTCTTTCAGCTCCTCCTCGCGGCCCACCCGACGCAGGTCCACGGCCAGGCCTACCTTGTAGAGGTTGACCGCCAGCTCGACGTTCACGATATCTCCACGGATGGTTCCCGCCTCTTCCTGGACAGCGCCGCGGTGGCGGCGGGTGAGGAAGTCGACGGTCATTGTTTCATCGAGGGGAATCAGGCCCATAGCAGGGGAGACCTTCACCGGCGAGACACGGACGACAGCCCCGATATCAGGGAGCGTCGTCATGAAACCGAAGAGGTCGCAGAGCACGCACTCTGCGATGCGGCCACAGGTTTCACCCTTTTCATCGGCCACGCATGCTTCCTCAGGGCGCACCTCGCGGCGGATGGCTTCCTTCAGATAGAAGCGCATGGCCTGGCCGCTGACGTAGGGATACTCGCGTCCGGCCCAGCGATATTTCTTGAGATCCACCAGGTTGCTGCCGCCCTCCCCTGCGTTCAGGTTCGTTAACCCGGTGCGGGAAAGCCATACCATCGAGATCGCTTTCACATCCATGGGGGTTCCTCCCGAATCCAGAGTGCTATCTGAACCATGAGTTTGGGTGGGCAGGCTGAATCTGGATGATCCATACCCACCCCCCCAAAAAAGCCCTGGATAAAGGGATCGGCGAATTTGTCTAAAGTCCAGGGGATTGCGTGAGAGAATATCCAGCTACGCAACGGAGGCCTCAGCCGCCTGGCCCCGCACGGCCCCAGCGTATTCCAGCCCCGCGTAGATGAACAGCGTGTGTTTCATGTCGGCGAAGCGCCGGGCATCATCACCGGTCGCGTGGATCAACGCGGTGAGACGGTCCAGGGCCTCCAGCGAGAGATACTGATCCCGCATCTCCTGCGCTTCCATCCCTACCAGGCGATGAATGACCGCGCTGAGCACCTCCAGCAAATCCGAGGGCGTGCGGGCCCGCTCCAGCTCGTAGAGGATGGTGGCCCGGCGCTGAGATCCCGCGATCCGTCCGATCGTTCGTCCTGCTCGTCGCACCAGCTCCAGCTCGTGCTCGTTCATGGTCCCTCGCTCCTTCAGCCAGATTTGAATCCACCGATAGAGGCGCTGAGCAGCTTCCCCGTAGAAGCCCAGCATCTGGCGCCGCCGGATTCCGAAGCCGGCGGCGAAGCGTCCGTAATCGTTCTGCAGGAACGCCGCCGCCCGTTCCTCCCGCCAGGCGGCCGTCTCCTCGGGATCGGAGGGCCGTCCTTCCAGCGTGAGCCACATCCCGGTGAGGACACCCTGGTAGGGCAGGAGGTCTTCCTGGACCATCGTTCGCAACGCCCGCAGAACGGGGTCTTCCATCCACCAGTCGGTCGCCGTAATATCTTTCATCCGACCCTGAGGGATGCGAAGGAGGATCCAGCCATCAGGGATGATCCGACGCAGCGCCGCCGGCTCATCAAAAAAGAATCCGCCGCCGACTTCCGGGATCTCCGCGATCACCCGGCTGAAGGCTGCCTCATAAAAGGCCAGCAGCATCGTGAAGGTCTGAGGCGGCCAGTCCTCCCGGCCCTGCTCTCCCCACTGGACCACCACCCGGACATTGCTGCGCCGGTAGGCTGGGTTGAGAGCCGCGCGGTAGCGCTGCTTTTGCTCGTGGAGGCGGCGCAGATCCGCTGGCTGGGGCCAGGGGATGGCCAGGAGCGCCGTCCCCTGAGGGCCGCCGATATCACAGCGGTAAAGCAGGGCGGTATCGGACCAGGCCAGCATGCCCAGGAAGGCGCAGGTCATGCAGATGGGACCGTATTCGCTCAGACCCCGGAATCCATCCTCTGCCCACACCGCCTGCCCGCCCAGGGCTTTCGTTTTGGTCACGAAAGGATAGAGCGAGAGGGTGCGCTTCTCTGTCGCAGGTGCCCCGCAGAATGGACATGTGAAGCGGGTTCGGCGGTTGCCCGGGTTCTCGATCCAGGCTATCAGCTTCTCGATGAAAGTTTTGATCGCCTCCTCTCCGCGATAAATGTCCGGATGCTGCTTATCAGGTTGCCGGTTGAATCCTACAAACGGCTTTAGATCCCTATGATCGGGTTTGGGGAGGTAATAAGCGTTGTTGACCTCATGAGCCACCTGATCGGCGAGGAGGCGGGCGAAGCGCCTGGCTTGCTGGATCTCCAGGCGCAACTGATCGGGCTCCAGGCGGACCGTCAAGACCTGAGGGTGCTGGCGGGCAATCGCCTCTGCGATCCCGGCCAGGACCTCCAGACCGTTGTCCAACCACGGGTCGTGGCGCAGGGGCAGGGTCCAGACGATAGGCGTGCTCATCAGGATTTCACCTCGGGTGTTGCCAATTTCCCAGCTCAGTCGCTAAAGGTGGCCTGAGGTCATCCACAACAGAGCCGTCATCCGAGCCTGATCTCCTCCATCTGGATCCAGTCTTCCCGCTCGCACAGGGCCTCGAGGGTTTCCCTGCGCCCGCGGGCCTCTTCCAGGGCCTTCTGATAGGGGCGCACGAGCTCCCACTGGGGGCCCAGGGTGTAA
>JAEVEY010000087.1 GCA_016842045.1 Candidatus Thermoflexus sinensis
CGCCCGATCCGAAAGGGGTGAGGGGACTGGAAGATCTGGCTCCCTGGCCCATCGGATGGTGGGGGGAATCGCTCATAGGGGTTGTGCAAGGCCAACCGGCCCGGGTGGTCGAGATGGACCGCGAGGGCCGAATGATCCAGATCCTGGATCTCTCGCCCTCTTCAACCCTGAACGCCCTCTGCTTCCCCCCGCCTGGCCAGCACGATTCCCTCCATCCATGCTTTCTCCAACCCGGGGGGTGACTCGGGACCAATCAGCAGGAGATCCAGGCTGATCTCCAGGCGACGGGAGAAGAAGAAAAATAGGGCTTCAGGGCTTCCAGGGGATTTCCGGAAACCTCCTTCACCCGGAGCAACAGATCCACATCACTGGTGCCGGTAGCGGTCCCGGCAGCCAGGGAACCGATGAGCCGCACTTCCTGGAGTTCTGGAAAAGCCTCCAGCGCCTCGACGGCCACCTCTCGCAACCGCCGAAGGAGCTCATCCTGATCCAGGAAGATGGCTTTCACAGAGCCGGATGATATGATCCGCCGCATCTAAGGCCCCCTGGGCCTGGGCTTCCGTGAAATAATCCGCCGGCTTGCCGGAAGCGAAACCGTTCGAATAACGAGGCAGGATGTAATACAGATCCAGCAGCCGGGCATGATCTAAAATCTCGGGCGGAACGGGGATGCGTTGCCCGATCAGCTTCAGCATTTCGGTCAGGGAATGCCCCCAGAGCGTCAGCCCCAGGGCCAGCCCCAGCGCTTTGATCACCTTCTCCGCCGCTTGCTGGAGGGTGAAGCAGGCCCATTCATAGTAATCCATACTGGATGTCCAGGAGCGCCCGCTCACGATCCCGCTTTCCCTGCTCATACCAGTCCTTCCAGCGACTGGCCATGGGTCCTCCATCAGAAGCGAATCCTTCATGGCCCTTCGCTGTGAATTATATCAGACCTGAGACATAGGCCTCTCGACTTTCTTCCCGATAGAAGGTTGCACCATCGCTCGCGATCCCTCGGAAGAGCCTCCTTTCGCTCCGTGTCGTTCACCACGCCTGGCGATCGATCCTCAGCTCCTCGCAGATCCCGGAAGCGCTTGCGGATGGGCCAGGGGCGCGACAGACTGGAAGGCGGAGGCATTCGTCCCAGCTCAAAGGAGGCCTCAATGTCGGTCCTGGAACTGGATGGTGAGCATTTGACTCTGGAGGACGTGGTCGCTGTGGCCCGGGAGCGGCGCCCGGTGACCCTGGCCCCAGGAGCCTGGGCGCGGGTCCGGCGCAGCCGGGAGGCGGTGGAGCGGCTGCTTCAGCGAGGGGCAGTGATCTATGGCGTGACCACTGGATTCGGACATCTGCGAAACATCCGCATCTCCCTGGAACAGGCGTCCCTTCTTCAGCACAACCTGTTGCAGAGCCATGCGGTGGGGGTCGGCCCGGAGCTTTCGGAAGAGGAGGTTCGGGCGATGATGCTGGCCCGGCTGAACACCCTGGCTCGAGGCTACTCGGGGGTACGTCCGGAAGTCCTTCAGCTTCTCATCGAGATGCTGAACCGGGGGGTTCACCCGGTGGTCCCCGCTCAGGGCTCCCTGGGGGCGAGCGGGGATCTGGCCCCGCTGGCCCATATGGCGCTGCCGATGATCGGGTTAGGGGAAGCGATCGTGGACGGCCGACGGATGCCGGGGGCCGAGGCGCTGGCGGCGGTGGGGCTGCAGCCATTGCGCCTGGAGGCCAAGGAAGGGCTGGCGTTGATCAACGGGACGGCCTTCATGGCCGGGCTGGGCGCTCTGATCACCTATGATGCGGAGGTCCTGGTGCAGACCGCGGATATTGTGGGTGCGATGACCCTGGAGGCCCTGGAAGGGTCCGCCGTGCCTTTCGATGAGCGCCTCCATCGGGTGCGCCCGCATCCCCGTCAGATGGACTGCGCGGCCTTCCTCCGACAGCTGGTGGAAGGAAGCGAGCTGCTGAGCGATCCACGCCACCCCTCCCGGGTCCAGGACGCCTATTCCCTGCGCTGCATGCCTCAGGTGCACGGAGCGGTGCGGGATGTGGTGGCCTACGCCCGCTGGGCCCTGGAGATCGAGCTGAACAGTGCGACCGATAACCCGCTGATCTTCTGGGAGGAAGATGAGGAAGAGCCGACGGTGCTCTCCGGAGGAAATTTCCATGGGGAATTGATCGCCCTGGCGATGGATTATCTGGCCATCGGGCTGGCGGAACTGGCCAACATCTCCGAGCGGCGGCTGAACCGGCTATTAGATCCGGCGGAGAACGAGGGGCGCTATCCGCCTTTCTTGGCTCTGGAGCCGGGCCTGCATTCCGGGTTCATGCTGGTGCAGTATACGGCAGCGGCCCTGGCCTCGGAAAACAAGGTGCTGGCCCATCCCGCCAGTGTGGATACGATCCCCTCCTCGGCGGGCACTGAGGACCATGTCAGCATGGGGGCCACGGCGGTGCGCCATGCCGGGATGGTGCTGCGCAATGCGCAGCGGGTGGTCGCTGCCGAGTTGTTCGCTGCCGGCCAGGCTATCGATCTGCGCCGGCAGCAGGCCGGGCGCCCCCTGCGCATGGGCAAAGGGACCGAGGCCGCTTATCAGGTTCTCCGTTCTCACGTGCCTTTCCTGACAGCGGATACGGTTATGGCGCCATGGATGGAGCGGGTATATCGCCTGGTGGCGGACGGGGAGATCCTGCAGGCGGTGCGGAAAGCTCTAAACACATCGTAATTCGGTTCTGGCTGAATGTCTTTTGTTGCGGCGCCTTCATGAGCTCGTTATAATTCCACGTGACCGGTTACCAGCCCGGAGGCGCTTTCGAAACGTCCGGATCGACGACGGGTGGGGGAGATCCATCGCCTGGAGAGGACGCCTCTGAAGGGGGTGGGATAGGTCAGCCGATCCTGATGCTGGAGGAAAGCTGGTGCGGATCACAACGGAAACCCTTCCGCAACGCCAGGTGGCACTGACCATCGAGGTCGATCCAGAGCGCGTGGAGAAGGCGATGCGCCAGGTCGCCCGGCGCTTCGCTGAGCGGTACGACATTCCCGGCTTCCGCCGGGGTAAAGCCCCCTACGAGATCGTGGTCCGAACCTTCGGCCGCGAAGTGATCTTTGAAGAGGCGGTGGAGGCCCTGGGCCAGGAGGTCTACCGGGAAGCCCTGGATCAGCTGGGCCTGGATCCCTATGGGCCGGGCCGGCTGGAACGGGTCGATCCGGAACCCCTGACGTTCCACGTGATCATCCCCCTGAAGCCGGAGGTCCGACTGGGGGATTACCGATCGCTGCGGCTGCCTTATGAACCGCCGGAGCCGACCGAAGAGGAGATCATGGAGATTCTCGAGCGGTTACGGCGGGATAACGCCATCATCGAACCGCTTTCCGAAGGGGTTGCGGAGCCGGGGATGATGGTCACGGTGGCCCTGCGGGCGACCGATGCGGAGGGGAAGACGGTTCTGGAGGACGAGTTCTCGTTTGTGCTGGGTCAGGAAGAGCCCCCTTTGCCCGGGCTGGAAGAGCGGATCGCAGGCATGGCGTTGAACGAGACGCGGACATTCGAGCTGCCCTGGCCGGGGGATGAGTCCCGCGTCCTCCAGGTGGAAGCCACCCTGACCGGGATTTCCCGGTACGTGCTGCCGGATCTCGATGATGCGCTGGCTCAGACGGTGGGCGATTTCGAGACCCTGGAGGAGCTGAAGGCGAAAATCCGTCAGGATCTCGCTGCCCATCAGCGCCGTCAATATGACGCCGAATACGCTGAACGGGCTTTGGAGACGCTGGTCGAGCAGGCGGAGGTGGAGTTCCCGCCGCAGATGCTGGAAGAGGAAATCGACGATCTGGTGGAGGAGCTGAAGGACTCCCTCCGGCGGCGGGGGAAGGATCTGGAGAGCTATTTGAAAGAGCGAAATCAAACGCTGGAGGCGCTGCGGGAGGAGCTCCGGCCTCAGGCCGAGCGCCGGATCCGCCGTGGCCTGGTCCTCTACCAGCTGGCCCGGGAGGAGGGGCTTTCCGTTCCCGAGGAGGTGGTGGAGGAAGAGGTCCAGGCATTGCGCCAGCGCGTCCAGGCCTCTGAGGAAGCCTGGAAACGTCTAAGGCCGGAGGTCTCTGCGACCATCCGATCGCGGCTCCTGGCCCGTCAGGCGCTGGAGCGCCTGGTGGAGATCGCGCGGGGAGACCTGGCGGTAGCGATGAAATCAGAGTCGGCGGACGCGATGGAGATGCCGGTGAGGGAGGAAGCATCGGCTTCACAGATCTCCGGATCTGGTTAGGGAGGTTGGAGGCAGGGGTGAGCTGCATGAGACAGCTCGTCCCCAGCCGAGCAGCCCAGGTAGCAGGTTGTGTGAAACCTACTCATGCGAACCCGGAAGGAGGCTGGCGATGGCCCGCGGAGGATTGCCGGAGATGTTGATCCCGATGGTGATTGAGAACACGGGGCGCGGCGAGCGTGTCTACGATATCTACTCGCTGCTCCTCAAGGAGCGGATCATCTTCCTGGGGACGCCGATCACGGATCAGGTGGCCAATCTGGTGGTCGCCCAGTTGCTCTATCTGGATCGGGAGGACCCGGAGGAGGAGATCCGGCTTTACATCAATTCGCCCGGCGGGTTGATCTATCCGGGCCTGGCGATCTACGATACGATGCAGCAGGTGCGCGCCCCGATCTCCACGATCGCGGTGGGCTGGACCGCCAGCATGGCCACTGTGCTTCTGGCAGCCGGCACGAAGGGCCGTCGCTTCGCCCTGCCGCACGCGACGATCCATATGCACCCGGCCGGCGGCGGTGCCCATGGCTATGCCCCGGACGTCGAGATCCAGTATAAAGAATTGATGCGAATGCAGAACCTGATCTTCGAGTTGCTGGCCCGCCATACTGGTCAGCCGGTGGAACGCATCGCGGATGATTTCGATCGGGACTACTATATGTCGGCGGAGGAGGCCGTCAAATACGGGATCATCGACGAGGTGCTCAAGCCGCCGCCGCATAAGGAGCTCCCGCCGCTGCCCACCCAGGCGGTCACCACCCCGGATGGCCGCAAGGAGTAAGGAATGCAACGCGCGCGCAGGGAAGCGCCCCGTTGCTCCTTCTGCCGGCGGGATCCTGGCGAAACGGGCCGGCTCCTGGCAGGCCCGGATGGGGTTTACATCTGTGAGGACTGCGTTGAGGCGAGTTATCGTCTCCTCCGGGGAGAGGGCAGGGATGCCGGCCCCTCCCCGGTTTCCCCCCGCCGTCTTCCCTCCCCTCGCGAGATCTACGCCTATCTGGACCAGTATGTAGTGGGTCAGGATCGGGCCAAGCGGGTGCTTTCCGTGGCGGTTTACAATCACTACAAGCGGATCACCGGCAAGGGGCGATGGGAGGATGTGGAGATCGAGAAAAGCAACATCCTGCTCATCGGCCCTACCGGATGCGGCAAGACCCTGCTGGCCCGCACCCTGGCGCGTTTCCTGGACGTCCCCTTCGCCATCGCGGATGCAACCTCCCTGACGGAGGCCGGTTATGTGGGAGAGGATGTGGAGAACATCCTCCTCCGGCTGATCCAGGCTGCGGATTACGATCTGGCCCGGGCGGAGAAGGGGATTGTCTACATTGATGAGATCGACAAGATCGCTCGCAAATCCGGGGATAATCCCTCCATCACCCGTGATGTCTCGGGCGAGGGCGTGCAGCAGGCCCTGCTTAAAATCATCGAGGGGACCATTGCCAACGTTCCTCCTCAGGGCGGGCGCAAGCACCCCCATCAGGAGTTCATCCAGATCGATACCACCAACATCCTTTTCATCTGCGGCGGCGCCTTCGAAGGGCTCTCGAAGATCATCGCCGAACGCCTGGGGTTGCGGGGGCACATCGGGTTTGCGGGCGAGGTCAGAGTTCGTGGGCGAGCCATGCTCTCCGAGGCCGAGCTGCTCCAGCAGGTGACGCCCGAGGATCTGATCCGGTTCGGGCTGATCCCTGAGCTGGTCGGACGGCTGCCGGTGGTGATCCCGGTGGATCCGCTGGATCAGGAGTCATTGAAGGCGGTGCTCACGCGACCACGCAACGCCCTGGTGAAGCAGTTCCAGCGGCTGTTCGCTCTGGATAACGTGGAGCTGATCTTCACGCCGGATGCCATCGAGGCCGCTGCTGAGGAAGCGATGCGCCTGGGGACGGGCGCGCGGGCCCTGCGATCCATCCTGGAGCGAACGCTGCTGGATGTGATGTATGAGATCCCCTCTCACCCTCAGATCCGCCGCTGTATCGTCACCGCTGAGGCCATTCGGGGGCAGAGAATGCCGTTGCTCCTTACCGAATCAGGGCAGCCGGTGGAATTGCGCCGGGCGGCGTAACGATTAAGCCTCCCGTTGGTCCTTGGCCGTATGGAGCCAGTCCGCTTCGTCGAATAGCGGTCGGATCACTGTTCTCCAACAGGGCTTTTCAATCGTCTGAGCGTTCCCGTGGAGGGTGGGGCCATTCGCTGGACCCAATTATGGTATGATTATTGAAAGGCCCTGACTCTCCAAAGGGACTAACCCAAGTTTTCATCAAGGCCGGATATAATTATGGCGAGCATAAAAGGTAACAGGGAGACACGTATGGCATTTACGATTAAAGAATTCCGCGATTTAATTCGGCTTCTGGAAGCCCATCCAGAGTGGCGAACCGAGTTGCGGCGGCTGGTGCTGACGGAGGAGCTCCTCGCTTTACCGGAAATCATGCGAGGCCTGGTGGCTAAGGTGGACGCGCTGGTGGAGGCGCAGCGGCGGCACTATGAGGAGTTTGCG
>JAEVEY010000197.1 GCA_016842045.1 Candidatus Thermoflexus sinensis
TGGACCTCTTCATACGGCTCATTTCCATATTCATCCAGGGGATATGGGTCTTTCTGACCCATCTGGTGCCGTTGCTGGCCCTGCCGGGACAGATCGTATGGAATGCGATTGCCGGGTCCTCCATGGGCCGGCGGTTGGGAATGAAGCCCATCCAGAAGGAACCCGTGCTATACCCAAACGGCCATCACAATGACTGGAATCGTGACCCCGAGCCTAAACCTGAAGAGCTCCCTGATCTGTGGGATTGACCAGCAAGAGGAGGCGCGAGATGAGCAGCGAAGGATCGGTTGCTGTGGTTGGCGTAGCGGTCGCCCCGCTGGCCTTGCTGGCTGCTCCGGTGGTGGTGGTGGCCGGCGTGGCGATCGGGACGGCAGCGCTCGCCACGTTGCTTGTCAGCACCACCCGCGAGCTGCTGGCGTGGGAGCAGGAGAGCCGTCAGCAATTCGATCGGATTTACCAGGAGGCGGTTCGGGCCCTTCGGGCGGGCCGGCCAGGGGTAAACCGCGATGCCCTCCGGGCCATGGCCCACCTGGAGGTCGCCTGGCGATCTTTTCAGAACTCGCCCCATCGCGCCCTTCTGGAAGGCCTGCAGCCTCAGGTCATCCCGCAGCTCGCGGCGGAGCGCCTGGAGCTCCAGCGCATGTGGATGGAGGGGCGCTGGCAGGAGGCCCACGCCCGCGCTCGGGCGCTGTCCCGCAAGCTCCGCCAAACGATGCGGGAGATCCGGAGGGGATTGCCGGCCTTGCAGGCGGAGGCGCTCGCGGGGATCGCCCATCAGGCGCTGCGGGAGCTGGGCTACACCGTGACGATCCGGCGGCGGGAATCGGAATGGCGCCTGCAGGCCATACGGGGGCCCTATCAGATGGTCCTCCTCATCCCTCCCGGCCGCTCGCTGCGCTTCGATATGGCCGGGTTCGAGGGGGCCGCCTGCCTGGCGGAGCTGCAGCGGTTCCAGCGGACGCTGGAGGGATACGGCCTGCGCCTCGATATCCGGCGCCGGGTCCACGGACGTCGGGAGGGAGGATCCCTGATCGCCGGATCCAGCCGTTCCCCCGAGGAGATACGCCGCCTGGCGGTTGCGACGGATGTCGTCCAGAAGATCCCGGACTGATCCTCTCCGAATCCTCGCGGCGGCCCGGGGCTGTTTAATGAAATGAGGGGCGGGCCGGGCGCCCTCAGCGTCCGGCCCGCCCCCGGAATCCTTTTCATCCCCCTTCTCGCAGCCCTTCAGGCCTCTGCGAGGGTTAGAAGCGGATGGCGATCGAGCCCGGAAAGGAGGAGCGGAAATGAGCCCCCCACGATGGCTGAGGGAGTTCGAGCGAATCCGGAAAAGCGGCGGCAGCGGCCTGATCCTGACGTGGAACGTCAATGATCTCATGGTGGAGGATCAGGAGGCGCGGCCTCTTCTCCATTTCCTGGCCAGCCACCTCTTCCAGGAAGGCTACCGCGTGTATCGGATGACCCCGGCCATCGGCATCGGACCCTTCGGGATGGGCAACGCGGCCCGGGCCTCCGATCCGCTGCTCGCTCAGATCCCGCCTGAGGAGACCCCCGAGCGGATCCTGAGGGCCCTGGACTCCGTGCTCCGAAACCCCCGGGACTATCGGATCGCACTCTTCATTGATTACGCGGAGCACATGGCGCCAACCAGCGTGGGCAGCAACGCGCTCCTCGCCCAGGCCCAGCTGATGGCCATTGAAATCCTGCACCGCTGGCTGAACCTGCCCTCCCTGCGGCGATTGGGGGATTTCATCATCCTGGTGAGCTACGAGGATCAGGTGCACGATCTGCTGCGCGGCCTGGGCGGCTATCCGGTGGTCCCTGTTGATCTCCCCGATGAGGAGATGCGCCGGCAGTTCCTGTCCAGGCTCGCCGGAAGCGAGCGGTTCCCCCTGGAACCCGGATTCTCCGTGGACGAGCTGGCGCGGATTTCCGGAGGGCTCCGGCTTCGGGATCTGGAAACGCTTGTCGCTCAGGCCCGGGCGGAGGGGCAGCCGCTCTCCCGGGCGTGGGTTCGGGAGTGGAAAGCGCGGGCGATCCGGGAGATGGCGCGGGATCTGGTGGAGGTCGTGGAGCCGGAGGTGGGCTTCGAGGAGATGGGGGGCCTGGCCCACGTGCGCTCTTATTTCCGACGCCTGCGGGAGCGCCTCCGGACCGGGGATCCGGGCGTCCCCCAGGCCATCCTGCTGGCCGGGGTGCCCGGGACCGGAAAGAGTTACACCGTGCTGACCCTGGCCCGAGAGCTGGACTATCCGGTCCTGGTCATGCGCAACATCCGGGAGCGCTGGGTGGGGGCCAGCGAGCGCAACCTCGAACGCGTGCTTCGGCTCGCGGAGACCCTCGCCCCATGCGTGATCTGGATCGATGAGGTGGATCAGGCGCTGGGCCAGCGCAGCGTGGCCGGATCCGCTGACGCGGGGACCAGCGAACGGATGCTCGCGCGCCTCTGGGAATTCATGGGGGATACGACCCGGCGCCGCGGCCGCATCCTCTGGGTCGCCACCACCAACCGCCCGGATCTCCTGGACCCCGCCACCGTGGATCGCTTCCAGATGGTCCTGCCCTTCATCCATCCCTCCCCTCGGGAGATTCGGGAGCTGCTGCCCGTCCTCGCCCGACGGATGGGTCGGCGGCTCGAAGGGGACCCGGGAACGACGCTGAATGGATTCCGCGCGCTCCTGATCACCATCCGGGGGCTCCAGGAGGTGCTCGTCCGGGCGGCGGACCTGGCGGATCAGGAGGCGGGGAAGATGGGAGCGCCGATCCGCCCGGAGCATCTCCGGGCGGCCCTGGCGGACTACAAGCCTAACTTCAATCCCCTGCAGCATGAGTTCATCGCCCTGACCGCCCTCCGAATGACTAGCTTTCAATCGCTCCTTCCCTGGCGTTGCCGCCATCCCCTGGATCCGGAAGCCGATCTGCCCCCTTATTTGATCAGCCTGGTCGATGAGGAGGGCCGTTTGATCCCAGAGCGGGTGGAGGAGCGGCTGCTGGCCCTTCGGCAGCAACTTCATCTGGAGCTGGTGGGGCGCTGGATCTGAACCGCGGCCCCTGGACGACTTGCTGAAGAGGTGAGAATGCGGACGGGATCGACAGGAGGCGGAAAGTCCTTGAAGGTTCCGCTGCTCCCCGGGGCGCGGGATCTCTGGCTGCCGGAAGAGGCCGGTGAAATCGTGTCCCGGCTTCGGGAGGAGCTGGCGCGTCGCCCGCCGGAGTCGTGGTGGGCCGCCTCCCTGAGCGGGAATGGGCCGATCGCCGAGCTGGAGGCCCGAATGGCCCGATGGTTGGGGATCCCCTTCGCCCTCGCTGTCCCCTCAGGCACAATGGGGCTATGGATCGCGCTGCGGGCAGCCGGGGTGGGGCCGGGGGACGAGGTGATCCTTTCCCCCTACGATTGGGGGGCAGGCGTGGCCGCCGTCTGCGCCCTGGGGGCCCAGCCGGTCTTCGCTGACATTCACCCGGAGACCTTCACCCTGGATCCCGAGTCAGCGGCCCGACGGGTGACGGGCCGAACCCGCGCCCTGATCGCGACGCACCTGTTCGGGCATCCGGCCGATTTGGAGGGGCTGATCGCCGTCGCCCGGGCCCACGGGCTGGCCCTCATCGAGGACGCGGCGCAGGCCCTGGGGGCTCGCTACCGGGGACGTCTGGTCGGCACATGGGGGGATTTCGGGGTCTTCTCCCTGGGGGTGGGAAAGGCGATCAATGCAGGGGAAGGAGGGATTGTGGTGGCCCGCGAGGAGGACCGCTACCTCGCCGCCCTACAGGCCTCCCAGCATCCCCTCCGGCAGCGTCGACACGGCCTGGCCGAAAACCCCTTCGCCTTCAACGGACGGATGCACCCCCTGGCCGCCCTCCTCGCCCTCCTGCAATTCGAGGGCCTGGAGGACCGCATCGCCCGCCACCGGGCCGTCGCCCGGGCGGTCAGCGAAGCCCTGGCGGCCCTGCCCGGCCTCCGTCCCCCAACGGAAGCCCCCGGATGCGAGCATGTCTTCTCCCACTACAGCCTGAGCTATCAAGGGGCGGCATGGGGCGGCCTCCCGCGGGACCGGGCGGTGGCCGCCCTCCAGGCGGCGGGGATCCCGATCGTTGAAGGCCCGATCCGGGTCCCCCTTCCTCACCGGCTGGGGCGCCCGGATCCATGCCCCGTGGCGGAACGGCGCTGCGCTCAGGAGGAAGTGGAGCTGGCCCTGCCCCGGCTGACGCCGGAGGACCCGGATTTCGAGCGCTGGCGAACGGCGCTGGTCGAGGCCATCGAGCGGATCCATTGCCGGATTGTGGGAGGAGCCAGGGGATATCCCTCTACGCGCAGACGTCTGGCGTTCAAAGCTCCTTTACAATAATAGGACTTACGCAGTTCGTTTCCCATGGGTCTCCCCCCTCCCCACGGCCCTTTGGGCCGTGGGGAGGGGGGAGAAAGGGGGGTGGGGCCATTCCGTCCCACCTTTAGAGCTTTCAACTGCGTAACTCCTACAATAATTAAGACCCTCACGATCACTGAGACCAATAAGCGGGAGGTTGATCATGGGCACTTTCCTCTTAGCCCGAGGGAACGCCTGGCGGAAAGCCGAGGAGGCTCCCAGCCTCCCGGCGATCCGCATCCGGGTTTACGGATTTGAAGAGGCGGAGCTCGAGGAGTGGCCGCCGGACTTACGGCCGGAACCGGTGAGGAGCCTGGATTCGTTGCCAGAGGCCCCGGTGGTGGTCCATCTCCGGGCCTTCCCGGCCTTCCGGGAGGCGGCCCTCGCGCTGGGCGAGCGGTTCGGCCGGATGCCCGATGCCGTCCTCTATCGGCCGCCCGGCGAGGCCAGCCCTGAGGGAGCAGCGTCCTTTGTGGATGCGGAGGTTGAGGCCCGGGATTGGGAGGCACTGCGCCGGCTGATGGCCTGCCCCCGGCGCTTCCGGAGCGCTGAGTGGGCGGAGGACGTGCCGGAGGATCATCTGTTCGCCATGGCGGATCCTCCGACCCCGGCGGAGCTCGCCGACCTTCCGCTCCCGCCGGAGGTCCGGGAGCATCTCCGGCAGTGCGCTGTCTGCCAGGAGGCCTTTGCGGAGGCTCTGCGCGCCCGCCGGGCAATGGCCCGCATGCTCTGTCCCCCGGCGGCGCGCCTGATCGCCTACCTCCGGGGCGCGAACGACCCCGGGATGGCCCTTCATCTGGAGCGCTGCCGATGGTGTCAGGCGGAGGCGGCGGCCCTCTTTCCGCAGGTGGTTCCGGTGGGCCCCTCCCTGGTTGACCGGATCGCTGACCCGCGCCAGCCGGCCTTCCTGCGGGAGCAGGCGGCCCGTCGCCTGGCGGAGCTCCAGGACCTCTCCTCGGAGATCCTCGAGCGGTTGATTCGCCTTCGCGCCCCGCTCCTTGCCCCCTTGCAGGCGCTCCGGGATTGGGTGGAGCGGATCTACGAGCAGGGAGGGGAGGCGCTCCGTGGAGCGGAGCCCTGGGGGGTGATCCGCCTGCGGGCCCTGGCGCGGCCGCCCGCCCTGGCCGCCGCCCCTTCGGAAGCGCCGCCCCCCTTTCGCCTGGCCGGGGAGGTGGGGGGGATCCGCTATACTCTGATGCAACAGGATCCGGGAGGGGAGCTCTGGCTCTCCCTGGAGGCCGGAGGCGAGGGCCCCCGGCGTCTCCGGGTAGTCCTGTTGGACCCCGAACGGGGGGAGCTGGTCTCGCGGGAGGCCGAGCTGCGTCCCATCCGGCCCGACCAGGTGGGGACGATCCTGTTCCTGGGCCGGGCGTCGGACCTTCCGGTAGGGCCGGAGAGCGCCATCATAATCCGGGCTGATTGAAAGACTGCTCGGAGGGATGATGATGGAAGAACAAGCCAAGCGAGAGGAGCGAGCCAAGCTCGAACAACGAGCCAAGCAAGGCGATCAGGAGGCCCTTGAGGCGCTGCTCCGGTGGGATGAGCCGTGGATCCAAGAGATCGTAAGGCAAACCGCCGGCCGCGCTATCCGGAACCAAAGGATAACCTCCGAAGACCTTATCCAGGATGCATGGGAAGGATGGCTCATGGCGTGGCGCAACTATGATCCACAACGCGGGATTCCATTCCAAAGCTTTGCCTTCCACTATGTGCGGGCCGCGGTGATTAGGGCCTTAGCGCGCGGGCTCGGGCTCGACGACCGGGCGCGTCGGGCCTTCCCCTGGGTGATACGGGCTATGGATAAGTTGGCCTCCCGTGGGGTCCAATCTCCCCAACCCGATGAGATTATCCAGGAAATTCGGCAAGCCAATCCCCAAACCCGGATCACGGAAGAGGACGTGAAGGCGGTGCTGTGGGCCCTCCGAAGGCCATTGTCGATCAGGCCCGGCGGGCCCCAGGAGCCAGACGAAGAGGAAACTCCCGCCATACCTGATGAGATCATAGAAGCAACACCGGGTCCTGAAGAAGAAACCGAGTTTGCGGACGAATGGGATGCCATTCGCAGGGCTTTAGGAGAGGAGGCCTGGAAATTCGCGGCCCTGTGCATTTTGCATGAAAAGGCAGGGTTCGGACGGACCTGGGAGGAAATCTGCGCCTTGCTCTGCAATCGGAATCCCAATCCACAGTGGAAGCAGGATTGGCAGGAGATCATCAGCTACTGCTACTATTCGGCTTTGGGGTGTTTCCCCGGCTTAAATGAATGGGATGAAGTGATCAGGCGCTTCCAGCAACCGCCTCCT
>JAEVEY010000112.1 GCA_016842045.1 Candidatus Thermoflexus sinensis
GGACCCCCTGGCAGGGTCCAGTCCCCGTGTGGCGATCGCACCAGCCAGACCGCCTCATCCGCCAGGGCGACGATCTCCACCCGGATCTCCACATCCATGGGACTTTCTCCGCTTCTTTTCAGACTTAGGAGTTACGCAGTTGGTTTTCTCCTGGGGGTTTTGGGGGGAGTCGCGCGCCGAAGGCGCGCGACTCCCCCCAAAAATATATTTATCCCCCCTCCCCACGGCCCTTTGGGCTGTGGGGAGGGGGGATAAAGGGGGGGTCATTCTACCTCTTCTCGCGAGCCCCGAACTGCGTAACTCCTATCAATGAGGCTTTCAAGGGCAGGGCTTTCCAGTTGGGTTCCAGCAAGCTGCCTGCGGGGCCCCTTCGGCAACCCGGTTTGGGGGCTGGGGCTTCGGCTCCAGCCCCTAAGCAAGATGAGCGACCAGGCGTTAGCCAAGCGCCTGCAAGGCCTGCTCCAGGGTTTCCGGATCCTCCACCCGAAAAGTGCGGGCTTCCGGAGCGATCCGGCGGATCAGGCCGCTCAGCACATCGCGCGGGCCGAATTCGACAAAGGTCTGAACGCCGTGCTCCACCATCCACTGTATGCTCTCCGTCCATCGGACCGGAGCGGTCAGCTGCTGAGCCAGTTCCGCCCGCAGTTCTTCTGGATCGCTTTGCAGGGGGCGAGCCTGCACATTGCTGATCACCGGGATGCTGGGCCGGTGAAAGGGCGTAGCCTTCAGCGCGACCCGGAAGGGCTCTACAGCGGGGGCCATCAATGGAGAATGGGCGGCGATGCTGACCGTTAACGGGACGACCCGTTTGGCTCCCCGACCTCGGGCCAGCTCGCCCGCGCGGGCCACCGCGGTTTTGCCGCCGGAGATCACAAGCTGACCCGGGCAGTTATCATTGGCGACGACGACCACCTCTCCCGTTTCCTGGCTGGCCTCTACGCAGATTTCCTCCAGGGCTGCCCGCGCTATCCCCAGCACGGCGGCCATGGCTCCCGGCTGTTGCTCTCCTGCCCACTTCATCAGACGTCCCCGCTCCTGCACCAGATGCAGGGCGTCCGGGAAGGAGAGGGCGCCAGCCACCACCAGCGCGGTGAATTCCCCCAGGCTGTGGCCCGCCACGAGGTCCGGCGGGGGCCCGCCCCGAGCCTGCCAGGCCCGCCACGCAGCGATGGAGACCGTGAGGATGGCTGGCTGGGTATAAAAGGTGTCATTCAATTGCGATTCCGGCCCCTCAAAGCACAGGCGGGAGAGTGCGTAGTTCAGCCGGGTGTCTGCTTCCTCGAACACTGCGCGGGCTTCGGGGAAGGCCTCATGGAGGCCCTGGCCCATCCCCACATATTGTGAGCCCTGTCCAGGGAAAACAAAGGCAAGACGTCCGTTCATGCGCTGCTCCTGGGGTTCGGGGTGAAGGTCTGGACAATGCGGTCGATGAGCTCCAGAAAGAACCGCTGCCGGAAACCGGCGATGAAGGCCAGCAGATACATAAAGAGCGGATTGGCTGGCGTGGGCGTCCCCTGAATGGTGAGGAAGCCCACCGTGATGATCATATAGATGATCATCCCGATCATGCTTCCGAGGAGCGGCTGGACGAGATACCACATCACGTACTGGCGATCGAAATCCCGTTTGATCGCCACATGCCAGTAGAGGCTGTAGAAGATCCCACATACCCCGCCCAGGCCGCCCCACATGATCGGCTCCCAGATCCCTTCATAGCCTGGGGGGACCACCCGTGCGCTGTAGCCCCGACCCTCCGTTAACGCCCAGAGGTAAAGTCCCAGCCAGGCAATGCCCCAGATAAACACAAAGAGCCCGTACGTATAGGACCATCGCCAGAGCCGGCGGGCGATGGCGTAACGGGTCTGGGCGAGACTGTAGTAGTATTCTGCCTCGTCGTAACCGTCCGGGGAGAGCAACGCCTCCCGGGCCTGTTTCAGCCATGCCAGGGCCTGTTCAGCCGTCCCCGGATCAGGGATCGCCCCGCTGGCGATGCGGCGATAAAGCTCATCGATCCGTGCGTTGAGCTGGCGGAGATGGGCTTCATCCACCGCGTGGGAGCGAGCCATCGGTTGTCTTTCGGGGGGAGCAGGCGGGATGGGAACCCGTTCCATCGTTTGCTCTCCTTCCACAGGGGTTTCCGCAGCCGCTTCCGGAGAACCCTCCGTGGGGGGGAGGGCTTCCGGCGTCAGCAGTCCTGGAATGCGCAGGGCCCGCATCGGCGCATGGGGATCCACTTCGACCGTCTCAGCAGGGGCGGCCGCGGGCCCCCAGTGCCAGTCGGGCGGAGGAGCCCAGCTCGGGATCACGGAGGGGGCGGAGGCCGCGCGCGCGGCCTCCTGCGCGAGAAACCGGAAACGATCGCCATCCCCCGGCGGAGTCGAGGCGGCGGCGTTCATGGGGACCTCGGAGGGCTCGGGTGAAGAGGCCGGTTCAGGAACCAGCGCCTGGGCTCCCGGATCTCCCGGCGGTTCCTCCAGGGAGGGAGGGACCTCCATCGGACGCGATTCCGGCTCGGGGGCAGGCGCCTCCGGTGTCCGCACAGGGGGCTCCGTGGGCTCCACCCACTCGGTCAGCCCGGCGAAAAGCGCTCGACCTCTGCCGCGCACTGAGATTTCCGGCTTTCCCCGCTTTCCCATCGCGGCGTTCCCAACCTCGAGGTGTCAAATCCGGATACCCTGACATTGGAGGAAGCAGGAAAGGGATCAAAACGGTCCCCCCCGCTTCCGAAAACAAACTTCCCCTCTGCGGCCCCTCAAGCCGCAGAGGGAACAGGAATAGGAGTTACGCAATTGGTTTTCTCCTGGGGGTTTGGGGGGAGTCGCGCGCCGAAGGCGCGCGACTCCCCCCAAAAAAAATATATTTATCCCCCCTCCCCACGGCCCTTTGGGCCGATAAAGGGGGGTGGGGCCATTCTACCTCTTCTCGCGAGCTCCGAACTGCGTAACTCCTAAGGAATTATGCCTCCCCCCAATTCAAACCTGGGGATGCTCTATTGCCAGCTGAGAGCTTTCGGGTGGTGGGGCCAGCGCGGAACCCAATCGGACACCGCCAAGATCGCAACGGAGCAACCCAGGGAAAATAATCACGACCAGGGAGAGCCACCACCTTTACTTCCTGCTGGCTTCCTCTATAAGTGCAGCCAGCCGACGATAAGCCTGGGCCCCGGGGTGGCTGGCCATGTAATCCAGGAGGCTCTGTCCGGCGACCGGAGCCTCCGCGAAACGGATGCTTTGAGGAATAAAAACCTGAAACACCTTTCTTCCGAAAGCGGCCGTCAATTCGGCGAGCACGTCTCGATGGTGACGAAGATGGAGTTGCACCATCGTCGGCAGAATGCCCAGCAGCTCGATAGAAAGCCCCAATTGCTGACGCAACCGCCCGACGGCAATCAGCAGCCCTTTCAGGCTGCGAAGGGAGAGATAGTCCGGCCGGATGGGGACCAGAAACGCATCGGCGGCGGCGAGGGCGTTCACTGTGAGAGGACCCAATCCAGGCGGCGCGTCGATCAGGATGTAGGCGTAGCGTCCCTGAACCGGTCGCAGGGCCTCCCGAAGCCGGTAAGGCCAGCGCGGGCGCTGGTGCAGGCTCAGTTCCGCCTGGTTCAACTGAAAAGAAGCAGGGGCGATATCCAGATAAGGCCGCATGTTCCGAATCACCTGGGTGATGGCGATGCCTTTCATAAGCGACGCCTCGATGGTTGGCGAGAGCTCTTCGTTCAATCCGAAAGCCGCTGTTAACGCCGCCTGGGGGTCGAGATCCACCAGCAGGGTCGGGGTGCCGCGCTCCGCCAGCGCGACGCCAAGATGAACCACCGTTGTGGTTTTACCCACGCCTCCTTTCTGGCTGACTACCGCAATGGTTCGAGCCACGTGGACCTGCCTCTGGTCATGCTTGATCCGAGGATCCAGCGCCTTCAGAGCCCTCCGGGCTCTCCTCCCACCAGCGGCGGAGTCGCTCGGCGATCTCCCGTTCGTAACCCTGGTCCGACGGCACATAAAAGCGGGCCCGTGGAAGCCCGACGGGCCAGTAAGATTGCCGGACGAAGTGCCCCGGAAACGCATGGGGGTATTGATACCCCCGGCCATGGCCCAGGGCCTCCGCATCCCGGCTGGCGTCCTTCAGGTGGGCAGGGACCTCACCGGCCCCATGAGCTCGCAGGAATTCCAGGGCCTGGAAAAAGGCGCCCGTGCGGTTGCTCTTGGGGGCAGTGGCCAGATACAGCGTGGCCTCAGTTAGATGATAAGCTGCCTCCGGCATCCCCACCCACTCCAGGGCCTGGGCGCAGGCGGCCGTCACAACGATCGCCATCGGATCCGCCAGCCCGACGTCTTCAGCGGCCAGGATCAACAGGCGCCGCATGATGAACCGGGGATCTTCTCCCGCATCCACCATTTTCGCCAGCCAGAACAGGGCGGCATCGGGATCGCTCCCCCGGATGGATTTAATGAACGCGCTGATCGTATCGTAATGGGCTTCCCGGTCGTAGGCCAGGGCCCGTCGCTGGACGACAGCCTGACCGGTCTCCAGCGTGATACGAATCACGCCATCAGGATCCGGCGGGGTCGCGCTGACGGCCAGTTCCAGCGCGTTCAGGGCGCTGCGGGCATCCCCCTCGCTCAGGCGGGCCCAGAATCGAAGGACTTCCTCGGGGACCTCGATCGGCTGCCCTCCATAACCGTTCTCCGGGTCGGAGAGCGCGCGCCGGAGCAGCTGCAGGACCTCCTCCTCTGTCAAAGGCTGGAAGGAGAAGACACGGGAACGGGAGACCAGGGCGGGGATGACGGCGAAGTAGGGGTTCTCGGTGGTGATGCCGATGAAAACCACAGTGCCGTCTTCTACATAAGGTAATAGGGCATCCTGCTGCACACGGGTGAAGCGATGCAGCTCGTCGACGATGAGAATGGTCCGCTGGCCATACAGGCGACGACGATCCTGAGCCTCATGAATCACCCGACGCAGGTCCGGGAGGCCGGCGGTGACCGCGCTCAAGGTTTCCACGTGGGCCCGGGCCGCCTGGGCGATCAGCAAAGCGAGGGTGGTCTTGCCGGTACCCGGCGGGCCCCAGAAGATCATGGAGTTCAGCAGTTTCCCCTCCTCGATGAGACGTCGGAGGGGAGCGCCCGGCCCAACCAGATGGGTCTGGCCCACGAATTCCTCCAGGCGTCGAGGGCGCAGGCGCGCCGCCAGAGGAGCTTCCCGCCGAATCGCTTCCGACCGGCTGTAAGAGAAGAGATCTTTCTCTCCGCTCATCCGTTGAGTCGCTTTCCAGAGTGCATGGGGAGTCGCATCCACGTGATCCGTTGCGTTCAGGTTGTAAACGTCCCCATCCGCCTGACCGGAGTTCAGGATTCGCTTCCCGAGGCCTGAGCTGGACGCTCCAGATCCGCTCGCCGGGGATGCGCCCGGCAATGCTCCGCCCGGATAATCGCCAGGATATCGTTCACCGCCTCATCCAGTTGCTGGTCCCGATTCACGACGACATAATCAAACTCCGCCCAGTGCTTCAGCTCCTCCTCCACGGCCTGCAGCCTCCGGGCGATGGATTCTACGGTTTCCGTGCCACGGGCCCGGAGGCGCTCGATGAGCTCTTCGCGGGAAGCGGGGATGACGAAAATGAAGACGGCGTCCGGGATCAGGCGACGGAGCGTGGCTGCTCCCTGCACATCCACGCGCAGGATGACATCCTTCCCGCTGGCCAGGGCGTTTTCGATCTCCCATCGAGGGATCCCCTTATAGTCACCGTAAACGATTGCATATTCGAGGAACTCCCCGGCCCGGATGCCAGCTTCAAATCGCTCCCGGGAGAGGAAGTGATAATCCACGCCATCGACCTCATCCGGGCGGGGAGGACGGGAGGTGGCGGTGACGACGAAGTGGAAAGGGACTTTCAACTCCTTCATCCGCCGGATGAGGGAATCTTTCCCAGCCCCTGAGGGCCCGGAGATCACCACCACCAGGGGCCGGGTCGGACGCTGAGCCAATCCCTCCAGCGTGGAAGGCTCCTTTAAGGAAACCGACTCGGGTGCCTGCGAACCTTTCGGATCACTCATCGGGCTCCACGAGCTTGAGTGTGCTTTCCTGCAGGCTTATGCGATGGATTCTCCCCAGGGGGGCGGATGATCTCCTTCCCTTGCGGCCCAGAAGGTTTGCGGGAAGAACACACGACAGATCGGAGGTCCAGCCGACCCCGGATCCCCGGAGAGACCCCTGAACTTTTACCTCATTTTACCTGGAGTCTGAGGAAACAGCAGGCAACCCGGAGGGGTTTTTCGGGTTAGGAGAACTTCCTTCGGTGGCCTTCCAGTAGTCTCCTGCTTCCGTGGATCAAGAGGGATGGCCAGCCGGGCAGGCCCTCTCCACGGCCCAGGGGGTGTAGAGAGCCGGGCAGGGCAGCCGTCACAGGCGCGCCCCGAGATGCCTTTTCAATAAAACTAGGAGTTACGCAGTTGGTTTTCTCCTGGGGGTTTTGGGGGGAGTCGCGCGCCTTCGGCGCGCGACTCCCCCAAAATATATTTATCCCCCTCCCCACGGCC
>JAEVEY010000090.1 GCA_016842045.1 Candidatus Thermoflexus sinensis
GCTCCACCCGGCTGCTGAGACCCAGCTTATCCATCAGGTTCGCCCGATGAGTCTCCACGGTTCGGACGCTGATCCCCAGCTCCTCGGCGATCTGTCGGTTCGTGTAGCCCAGGGCGATCCGTCGCAGCACTTCGAGCTCGCGAGGCGTTAACGGCTCCACCTGGAGGGGTTCCATAGGAGGCGGGCTCAGATCCTTCAGCAGGGCCCGGGTCATCGCCGGGTGAATGTAAAGATCCCCCCGCCAGACCGCCCGGATCGCATGGACCAGCTCCGACTCCACGGCACGCTTGATGATATAACCGGAAGCTCCCAGACGGATCGCTTCTCGCAGCAGCCCTTCATCCTCATGGACGGTCAGGATCAGAATCCGGATCTCCGGGAGCGTTTTCTTCAGGATCCGGGTGACCTCTATCCCCCCTCGCCCGGGCATGCTGATATCCAGCAGCACGATATGGGGGCGTAACGCCATCGCCTTCTGGATCGTGTCTTCGCTGTCGACCGCCTCCCCCACGACCTCGAGATCCGGCTCATCCTTTAATAAAGCCCGCAGGCCAGCCCGCAACAGCCCATGGTCATCCGCGATCAGAATCCGGATGGGCATACGGCACCTCCACCACCACGGTCGTTCCCGAACCTGGCGCGCTTTCCAGGATCAGCGTCCCCCCCAGCCGTTCCACCCGTTCCCGCATGCCGAAGAGGCCCAGGCGGCCATCCCGCATAGCCTGCTCCGGGTTGAATCCCACCCCATTATCCTCCACAACAGCGACCACACGATCCCCCCGCCGCTCCAGCAGGACATCCACGCGAGTGGCGTGGGCGTGACGAACCACATTGGTGAGGGCCTCCTGGAGGATCCGGTAAAGCGCGATCTCCACCGTGGGGGGCAACCGTTCTTCTTCCAGCCCAATGACTTCGAATTGCACATTCAGGCCGTATCGATGTCGGCACAGCTCGATATACTGGCGCAGGGCCGCCACCAGTCCCAGATGATCCAGCGTGGCCGGCCGCAAATCCATCGCCAGACGATGCAGATCATCCAGGATCTCTTCGACCAGACGCTTCAATTCCGTCACGCGGACCAGCACGGCTTCCGGCTGATGCGCCTCCCGTTCGAGCAAACCCAGGCTCACCCGCAGGGAGGTCAGCGCCTGCCCGGCCTCGTCGTGGAGCTCGCGAGCGATGCGGCGTCGTTCCTCCTCCTGGGCCATCAGGATCCGATCCAGTAGCTGGCTGCGGAGGGTCTCTCGCTTCTTCATCTCCATCATCAGGCGCTGGCGCTGCAACTCAGCATCCAGCGCCACGCCGATTTGCCGCCCGATGGCCCCCATGAGCTGGATCACGCGAGGGATTTGCGTCTCATCGTGTGAAAGCCCCATCGCCACCGCCACATCCGCGAGCGCACCGACCCCCTCCCAGGCGGGGATCATCACATTCAGCACCCCCAGGATCCGGTCCCGAGACATCAGGGCCACACTGAGGTGGTGATGGAACGCCGCCTCAGGGCTTCCGATCTCCTGAGCCCATTCCAGCATCGGGCATTGGGGGCGTGACACAAACCGGGTCCATTCCTCCTGGCGCAGGATCGCCTGCGCACAGGGGCACGCGGATATGCCGGACTCGGCGATGCGATCAGCAAAAGCGCGGGAGAGACCTCGCTGAGCGGCCAGGGTCGGAACGGGATCTTCGTCCGGTCGAAGGACGATCCACCCCGCCGGGCATCCCAGGGCATCCAGGGTGCTCTCCAGGGCGACCTCCAGGATCTCCTGGAGAGATCGAGCCCCCGAAAGGGCGCGGGCGACAGTGTTCAGGATTCGCAACTCTTTGTTCTGGCGCAACAGTTCATTCTGAAAACGAATCAGATCATCCATCATGGCGTTGAAGGCAGCCGTGAGCTCCCCGATCTCATCCTCCATTCGCACCGGAGGACGACGACGCAGATCCCCCTGGCCCGCAGCACGGACAGCATCCACCAGCTCCAGAATGGGACCGCTTAATATCCGGGTGAGAAGAAGCGCGGTGACCCCACCCGCCAGAAGGGCCAGCAACGTTGTCGCAACCAGCTGAGAGGTCGCCACGAGCACCGCGTTCCGAAGGCGCTGATGAGAGAGCCCCAGCCGCACGATCCCCAGGCGTCCTCCCAGAATTGGGACCGCCACATCCGTGAGAAACCCCTCATCGCTGTTCAGGATCTGAACTCGCCATGGCTGCCCGGGGGAAAGGGGATTCGCGGGGAGCAAATCCGGAGGGACCCTACTGGGAAAAGAATGGGCCAGAATCTCTCCCCGGGAGTTCACAATGAAAATGTAGCGGACGTCCGGATTGGTCTCAAGGGTGTTTCGCAGCTTTTGATACAACCCGAAGAGATTCTGTGTCAGGATCAAATCGACCGCATCCTCGGCCAGATCACGAGCCAGGGCAAGGCCGCGTTCCTCCAGGCCCTGTTGCAGGTGCCCGGCCAGCTGGCTCTGGACTTGAAGCGTCACAGTCAGCCCCAGGAGCGAAACAATCCCCAGGACCATCCCCAGCAATTTGTAACGGATTGAAACTCCGGTGATCCTGCGCCAGAGCCATCGAACCCATTGCCCTGAACCTCCTCCACCTGGCCACATCCCAACCTCCTCAGGCTTTCCACCGCCCGGATTGACACACAGGGGTTAAGTCCGGGCCACCTGCACTTCGGGTGATCCTCAACGCAACGGGCTGCCCAGACCTCCTCCTTTGCCAAACAGAAGGAGCCTCTCCTTGAGGCCGAAGAGCCAGCGTAAGTTCTAAAAACATTACGGCCATCCGCGAACCTTTGCCGCCATGCGTCGAATATCCTCGTAAGCACCTGGAGCGGGAAGAACAAAGCGCTCCACCCGTAACATCGTCAGCGCCTTTTGCCCCCGGGGATCCTCATGCATTTTTAAAAACGCCTCTCGCAGGGCCTCCTTCAATCCCGAATTTAATTCTGGATGAACCACTACAGGTGGGATCCCAAAGGGAGGTGAGCGCTCGATCACACGCACGCGTGTAATCAGATTGGGCTCATTGTGGCTTAGCCACTCATAGACCAGCGAATCGACCGAAGCTCCATCCGCAAGGCCTTGAGCGACCGCCCGAATGCTGTTGTCGTGGCTGTAGGTAAAAAAGGTGTTCTGAAAGAAGCTTTCCGAGGTCTCCCCCATCTGAGCCAGGCGATACTGGACATAGAGCCGGCCGGAGTTCGACAGGGGGTCGGTGAAAGCGAAGCGCCGCCCACGAAGATCCTCCAGCCGATGGAAAGGACTATCCGCGGGAACGATGATGAGCGCATGATAAGTGGTGGTCCCGTTGATCTGCGGGACAACCAGAAGCTCCATATAGCCTTCCCGTTCCCCCTCTACGAAGGCGCCCCCACAGACGAAGCCCACATCGGCCTGTCCGGTGCGGATGAGGTCATTGATCTCCGCATAGGTGGGACGCTGGAGCAACTCCACGGGTCGATCCAGGCGGTGGGCAAGGTAATCCAGGAGGGGACTATAGATCTCAAAGGTCGCTCGGGGGGAGATCACCGGGGCCACCGCCACCCGCAACGGCAAGCGCCCGGGGGCCCGTTCCGGGGCGACAACCGCGCTCTCCCCTTCTCCCTTCAACCGCACATATGGGTGATCACGGGCCGTGCATGCTACCAGGAGCCCGAGCGCCCCAATCAGCCACCGAAGACCTGAAAGCCAGCGCATCCTTCCTCGATTCGATCGGGTTTCGCTACGAACAGCCTCCTTCACCTATTTTAGCCCCTCCTCCAAATCCTCCTGGGTGGGGTGGTGAGAGAGGACCAGGGCTTTTCCGTCATCATCCCGTTCGGGTCCAGCGGATGGCCCCACCCCCCTGGATCCCCTGGGAAGGGGATGAAAAGAATGTTGACCCCCAAGGGAACGCTCAGATGATGAAAAAGCCCTGAGGGAGGACAGAGAGAACCATGGAGCGCAGGGTTCCTCCATCCGCCACCAGTCCATTGCATTCCTCACCAGTAGCCCCCTGTGCTCGCCAAAGCCTGACGGCATGTCGCGCAATACTGTTTCAGGTAACGGATCAGCATGGGGTTCTCTTCCCCCAGACGGCTCTCGATCCAGTTCAGCATCGTGGTGGTGGCGATCGGTTGCCCGCATCGAATACACCGCATGATCTCTGTTTCATGGATCGAAACCCGCCCGCGGTGCCAGCGCTGAAGATCCACTCCTCGAGCGATCCGAATCGCGTCCCGCGCGCGCTCTGGACATGTCAGGAGGCACTCCTCACAGGCCACGCAGCGCACCGCATCAAAGGTCCATCGCTGACGAAGGGCTTCTTCCTCGAGGCCAAGGGCCCCTGTCGGGCAAATCTGCGCGCAGCGGGCGCAACCAGTGCAGACACCAGGGTCTATATAAACCTGACCGAGGGGGGAGAAGGGATCCGTCAGGGATAGCTCGGTGCAACGACATGCCTCCGCCAGGAGCTGGAAAACCCGGGCGGGCTCCTGAGGAAGGAACAACCCCTCTGCCTCGATCCGCCCGATGCCTTCTGGCGGAGATTGGAGCAAATCCCCTCCCACCCGAATCCGATCCTCGGAGAGCCCCAGCTGGGCCAGGACTCGATGGCAGAAACGCATGATGCCTTCCCATCGCTCCTCCAGATGATGCGCACAGCCTCCCGGACATGGAGATATCCGCACGGCCCCTGCGCCCAGCACCAGCGGGGCCAGCAACCAGGAGGGCGGAAGCATCCCTACGCATGGAACGGCAACCTTCAGCCAGGATGGATGGGCCTGAATTGACTCCATGTCTGCTCGCTGACAATAGAACACCAACCCTCGCAGACTCAGATCCCCTATTCGCGGATCCAGCAACGTCCGGATCTCCGCTTCCAGCTGCTCTGGGGTCCACCTGGGGTTCACAATGGCACCGCGCGGGCAGGACACCAGACACAGCCCGCAGGTCTGGCATGATTCTTTGTCCAGTTCCGGCCATCCGTCCGTCCATCGCCAGGCCTCATAAGGGCATACCCTTTGACAGACCCGACAGCCCTGCTCGGCGGCGCAGCGCTCCCGATCCACCCATGGCACCCCTTCGTAGAAAAGCCAGGATAGATGAAGCAAGGCCCGCCGATCCAGCTCCCGGGAAAAATGCGGGCGGATCTGCTGGGGACGGCTGCCCGGATACCTCTGGGCTCGCGCGGCGGCGGCTATGAGCAGAAGGGCTGCATGATCGATCGCCGTCTTCTCGCTTCCGGAGGGAAGAACGCGGATCTCCATGCCCAGAGGATCCACTCCAGCTTTTCGGGCTTCTGTTTGAAGGGCGCCGAGGTTAGATGGGGGATGACATAATCCCAGAACCACGTGGTGTGCGGGATGCCGACGGAGGAAATCGCCCAGCGCTCCGGGCCGCTTGCATAGCCTGGGAAGTTTCTGGAAAACCCCCTCCGGAAAAACAGAAGCCACCCGCTCCTGGAGAGCCTTCAGATCCAGGCTCAGATCGCCGCAGACCAGGATCGCTGTTCGGAAAGCTGCCAGCTCGTTTCCAGATCGCTGAATGTTGGACATGGGAGTAAGGGTGCCTGCCAGGCGGAATAAAAACCTTTCAGGGCCTTCCCGGCCCTGAAAAGCTTCTCCACTGCAATGCGGGGCCAAAGATCCCTGGCCCCACCCTCGAAAGATATTTCCCTCCCTCTCGAGGAGAGGGATCATCCACCCTGCTCAGCGGGGCCACATCTGTTCCCCAGGAGCCAGAGCTCTCAGGACCTGCACCACTGGCCTTCATGAGGGGAGTCCATTGGGCTCCTTCCCTTTCCCTACGGTCCTTCGGGCTGTGGGAAGGGAAAAAGCCAGCTTAGCGATCAGGTCCAGCCAGTCCCCATCGTGGATCACGAAGGCCTCCACAGCCTCTACGGCTGCCCGGTAGAGATTTGTCCCCAGTTCCTCCCGTGCTTTCCGGGCCAGAAGCGGAACCCAACGCTGGAGATGCCGATGAAGGAAGGCCCGCTCAAGGGAAAGCAAACGGGACACCGGGCCGCTCTCCGCCCACGCCTGGGATTCCTGTTGACACAGAAAGGCCATGAATTCCAGCTCTACGGCCAGATGATCCGGAGGCAAGGGATGATTCGGGGAAAGCCGGAGTCCTGCCTCCCGATAGGTGTGCTCCAGCTCCAGAATCACCCTTCCCTGCTCCCATCCCTCCGGATCCAGGTAACGGGAGGCCTGGAGAGGAACGAGCTGGAGAAGCTCCGTATAGGCGAGCGTCAGCTCATAGAGCCTCGGGTGGAACTGACGCACAGCATCTGCCCACCGCTGCCAGGGGCTGTAAAACGCAAAGTATTGCAGTGAGGTTCCGGTCTCTTCCAGGATCCCGATCGCTTCTTCCAGCTGTTCCAGGCGCTCTTCCTTGGGATAAAGAAAAGAGGCAGCGAGAAACCGATAGAGCGCATAGCGCAATTGCGCGACATCGGCCAGTCGGATCCGGGTCATCGGACTTATTCTAAATAGGACTTACGCAGTTCG
>JAEVEY010000076.1 GCA_016842045.1 Candidatus Thermoflexus sinensis
GGAAGAGGCCCTGTGGCTATCCCCAGGCGTCCACGGGGTGTTCCTATGTAACCGGTTTGGCCTTCGCCCCACACATAGCTCTTCTCTCCCCCTCAACATAGCTGCAGGGAGGAGGAGTGAAGGAACGCAGGGAGCCAGAGCCACCTTCAATCTCTGTAGCCAGGATCAACACGTCCCTACAAAATGACGCGCACGATTCGCAGCGCAGGGGGAGGCCTTGGGTCTGCCCTGGGGCCTCTCTACGCCAGCACCCGCACGTCCCCCACGCGCCGGGTGATCCCCAGCGCGTCCATCTGTTCCAGCACGGCTACCGCGATCTTCCGGCTGGTCCCCAGCAGATCCCGCGCCTCCGCAGCGGAAATCGTCCCATGGGTTTGAAGATGCGCCCGGATGCGCTCCACCGCTTCCCGCCAGGTTTCCTCCAGAAGAACCACCTCGTCGCTAAGGCGAACCATCCGGCCTTCGTCCAGCAGGACCTGGAAGAGCTCCCGGCCCAACCCGGCCTCGATCTCCCGGGGATTCGGGGGATGCCATGGATCCTGGCGGATCCGGGCGAGCCAGGTTTCCACCTGCTGCTGTTGCGCTTCATCCAACCGGACTGTGAAGCCCGAGCGCCGGATCAGCGGGCCGGATTCCTCCAGGAAACCTTCCATCACAGCGGCCCGCACCGCTGCCTCGAACACCGCGGATGGCCATCCCAGCCGGCTCCGGGCCTCTTCCCGAGGCATGCCCCGGCGCAAAGGGTTCTGCCGGTGATAGGCTTCCACCTGCTCCACCAGCTGGCGGACCGCCCGGTCCTGCCAGTTCGGTGCCGCCCAAAGGCTCTCCCCCAGGGGAACCGCTGCGCCTTCCGCGGATAGACGCTCCAGGAGCTCCCGTGCCCGCGCAGCAGGCAACGCCAGCCGCATAGAGGCCTCGGGCAGCGTAAGAAGCCCCGCCCTTTCCAGCCAGAGGCGCAGCCGGGCGATCGGATCGGCCCGATAAAGAGCGTGGAGCGAGGAAAGAACCTCTGGACGGAACCGTCGGTGGCGCCGGCCCGGATGGACATCCAGGATCTCCCCGCCCCCCAGGGTCATGGAGGGCGAGGGCCAGCGGAGGATGAAACGATCCCCGGGGGCCGCAATCGTCGGACGGCTGAGGACGATCTGGGCGAGCCCGGACTCCCCCGGCTGCAGGTCCTCCCGATCCAGCAACCGGACCCGAGCCATGATCTGGGCTGCCCCGTGGAAGAATTTCACTTCAGCGAAATGAGGAAGCGGACGGGGGGAGCCTTCCCAATGGATCAGATACACATCCAGAAGCTCGGTAGGTTGGAACACTCCGGGAACGGTCACCCAATCCCCCCGGCGCAGGTCTTCCGGAGCGACTCCACTAAGGTTGATGGCTGTCCGGGAGCCCGGGAGGGCCTGCTCTACCCGACGGCGATAGGACTGCAGGCCCCGGATGCGGGCCCGACGCCCGGCGGGCCAGAGCTCCACCTCCTCCCCAACTCGGAAGCAACCATCCAGCAGGGTGCCCGTCACGACGGTTCCAAAGCCCGGCATTGTGAAGGCGCGATCGATGGAAAGACGTGCTCGCCCCAGATCCGGACGCGGCGGACGGCTCCGCAGGATCCCCTGGAGGGCCTCCACCAGCCGCTCCAGGCCCTCCCCGGTGCGCGCGGAGACCGGAATGATCGGCGCCTCCTCCCAGCAGGTCCCCCGGAGCATGGCGCGGACATCCTCCTCCACCAGGGCCCGCCATTCCTCATCTACCAGATCGATCTTGTTCAGGGCCACCACGCCGTTGCAGACCTCAAGCAGGGTGAGGATCGCGAAATGCTCACGGGTCTGTGGCATCACGCCCTCATCGGCGGCGATCACCAGCAGGGCGGCATCGATGCCCCCCACGCCGGCCAGCATGTTCTCAATGAAGTCCATATGGCCCGGCACATCCACGATCCCCACCGTTTCCCCATCCGGCAGAGTCAGCCAGGCGAAGCCCAGGTCGATCGTCATCTCCCGAATCTGCTCTTCTTTCAGACGATCCGGATGGATGCCCGTGAGGGCCTCTACCAGCGCTGATTTCCCATGGTCGACATGGCCTGCTGTGGCGATCACCGGCATACCTGCTCCTCCCGTCAAGCCCCAACTGGATCATCGCGCGCCACCGTTCTCCCCCTGAAAAGCCCTTATGACCTGTCGGTCCCACCACCCGGGGTTTCCCTCAGGCTCTGCTTCAGGCGGTTCATCCGCTGTTCATGGTTCTGGCTCCAGGAGCGAGCTCCATCCCGCAGGTGACGGGCCCATTCCTCCTGTTCCTCTAACAGCCCGCGAAGGATCTGCTCCAGGCGCGGCCACTGGCGTTCCAGATGCTCCACCCGGCCTTCCAGATCCCGATGCTCCCGCGTGTGCTCCGCCCAGCGCTCCTCCCGCAGGAGGTTCAACTGGTGGAAGCGCTTCTCCTGGGCCGCCTGCCATTCCTCCCACTCCTGTTTCAACCGGGCCTCGCTCAGCCGCAGCAGTTCCCCCATTTCCTTCAGACGATGCTCCCAGCTCTCCCGGAGCGTCCGCAGCTCCTCCAGCGCCTGCCGGCTCTCCCGAGCCAGGTCCTGCAACTGATGAAGGGCTGCATGGTAATCCTCAATCCGAGCCAGGCGTTCCTCAACATGCTGCTCCAGCCGGCGGAAGGCTTGGCCGTGCTGCAGATCTGCCAGGCGGAGGGCTTCCATATGCTCCCCCAGCTCCTCCAGGCGGATCTCAATGGGCTCCAGGCGACGGAGCGGCTTCCGCAGCTCCTCCTCCAGGGATGGAAAGCGTTGTGATAGCTCCTCGATCCGCTTTCGGTGATCCACCTGCCCCTGCTCGACATCCGCCACCCGCTTAGCGGTCTGACGGGCCTGTTCCTCGAGGTAGGTGAGGCGAGGCCGCGTTTCCTCCAGCGCACGGCCGATCTCCTCTATGCGCCGGGACTGAATCTGCAATTGCTGGAACAGGCGGTCCTGCTCCGTGCGACGGGAGGCCAGTTCCTGCTCGACCCGCTCCAGACGGGGCTTGAATTCCTGAAGGGCCTGGACAGAGCGCTGGAGATCGTTGATCTGAAGCTGTAATGCAGTCTGGCTCTCGCGGAACTGCCGTTCCAGCTCCCCCAGGCGCCGGTCGAGGACGGCCATCATCTCCTCCCGAAGGCGGGTCAAGACAGGCTCCATCTGAGCCGGACGAGCGGCCTGGGCCTGGATGACCGTCAGAGCATCTGTGAGCTGACGGATCTGCTCCCGGGCCTGATCCAGAAGGGCGGTCAACTGGTCCACTCGCTGCTGGAGGAGCGCGATGGTCTCTTTATCTTTGCGACGCTCCTGCTCCAGCCAGAGGACCGTTTGCCGAGTCTGAGCGAGCTCCATTTCGATCTGTGGCTGCATGGTTCACCTCCCAAACAGAGGGTTCGCCTGTGGCGGCTGGCCGTCCGGATCCTCCCCAGGCAGGAGGCGAGCTCCCCTTTTCTGCTGGACGGAAGAATCCGAGAGTTTGTCCGAAGTCCAGTCATGACACAACAAGTCTAAAGCAGATTGAGGCCGGAATCCATTCCGGAGCCATCGATGGCCCGTTCCCAGAATAAACCGGGTCTTTCCTTCTCTACACGAAGGGTTACAGGAAGGAAAGATCCTGGGGGGAGGAACCTTGCCATCCGGCCGGCGCCACAAGTAGTCGCCACCGGGTGGACGCGACGGGCGCTGGTCGGAATGCCTTCAACGCCCCTGAGGCCCTCTTGACAAAATGAAAATTCCGGTTATATTTAAGGGAAAACCTGAAACCCTGAGCCTGCAATGCCTGGTCTCTCATTCTGGATGACGTGGATCAAAAAAGCCGCTGCGCCTCGAGGCCCGGACGGTAGTCCGGTCCTGACGTAGCGGCTTTTTGTATTCGTCAGGATCTCAACCCCCAGGCTACCGTCCGGTGGCCTGGGGGTTTTCTTTTTTACAAACCAGCAGGCCGCTGCCTCAACCCGGGCGTTTTGCCCACAGTCTCTCTGCGGGGCCTCTGGCCGCTTCCGCAGACCGGAAGGAAACGATGTTTTTCGTTGCAGCGGCGAAGCCGCTGCAACGAGAAAGCATTTTCTACCCGAGACCGAGGAGGTGAACCATGCCCAGCGGGATCTGTCCGGAGTGTGCAGCCCACGTGCCGTTGCGGGAGGATGTGGTGCTCCACGAGTTCCTGACCTGCCCGGAATGTGGCACGGCGCTGGAAGTCATCTCGCTTTCCCCCCTGACCCTCGACCGCGCGCCCCAGGTGGAAGAGGACTGGGGGGAGTAGGAGGCGAGGCCGATGCGGATCGCCATGTTCTGCTCGCTGGTGCGCACAGAGGAGAAGTGGCTACTGGAAGCGTTCCAGCGTCGGGGAGTGGAGGCCGAGGTCATCCACGATCGCTCCACGGTCCTGGAGGTCGGCGTCTCTGATGGCTGGAACCGCTTCGACGCGGCGCTGATGCGCTCCCTCAGCCACTGGCAGGCCCTCCACGCCGCGCAGCTCCTGGAGGATATCGGCCTGCCAGTTGTTAACCCGGCCTCAGTGATCCACACATGCTCCGACAAGCTCCTCACCACCGCGGCCCTTGTCCGGGCGGGTGTTCCCACCCCTCGCGTTCGGGTCGCCTTCTCCCCGGCGGGCGCGCTGCAGGCCATCGAGGAATGGGGCTACCCGGTAGTCCTCAAGCCGGTGCTCGGTTCGTGGGGACGGCTGCTGGCCCGGGTCAACGATCGGGATGCGGCGGAGGCCCTTCTGGAGCACAAAGAAACCCTGGGGGGCTTCGCCCATGGCGTCTATTACATTCAGGAATACATCCCCAAGCCGGGCCGGGACATCCGGGCCTTCGTGGTGGGCGGCGAAACCATCGCGGCCATCTACCGGTCCTCGGAACACTGGATTACGAACACCGCCCGGGGCGGCCGGGCCTCCAATTGCCCGATCACCCCGGAGCTGGCCGATCTCTGCGCCCGGGCAGCCGCCGCAGTGGGCGGCGGGGTGCTGGCGATCGATCTTTTTGAGGATCCTCAACGGGGGCTCCTGGTGAATGAAATCAACCATTCGATGGAGTTCCGCAATTCCGTGGAGCCCACGGGTGTCGATATCCCGGGCGCCATCGTCGATTTTGTGATCCGGGTGATCCGGGACGGATGGGCTGCCGCCCATTCCTGCCCTCTTCCTCAGGAGGTCCAGCGATGGAACGGGTCCGCGTGAGCATCGTGGGGGCCTCCGGCTACGTCGGGGGGGAGCTCCTGCGTCTGCTTTTGCGCCATCCATTCGTGGATCTCGCCCAGATCACATCGGAGTCCCATGCAGGCGAGCCGGCCCATCGTGTGCATCCCCATCTGCGCCGGGCCACAGCCCTGACCTTCTGCCGGATGGGGGATCTTCGACCCTGCGATGTGCTCTTCATCGCCCTGCCCCACGGCGAGGTCGCCCCCCGGATCGAATCCTTCGCCGCCCTCGCGCCCGTCGTCATCGATCTCTCAGCGGATTTCCGACTCCGCGATCCCGAGGCCTATCGCCGCTGGTATGGCCGCCCGCATCCCCGACCGGAGTGGCTTCCCCGATTCATATACGGGCTCCCCGAGCGTTACCGGGAGGATCTGCGCGGGGCCCGTTATATCAGTGGGGTGGGCTGCAATGCGACAGCCGCCATCCTGGCGCTGTGGCCACTGATCCGGGCGGATGTCCTGGATCCGGAGCGCCCGATCCTGGTGGACATCAAGGCCGGGTCCTCCGAGGCGGGACGCGAGCCAAACCCGGGTTCCCATCACCCCGAGCGCCATGGCGCCATCCGCCCTTATGCGCCTGTCCGTCACCGCCACACCGCGGAGGTCCGCCAGGCCCTTGGTCGGGATACCATCGTCCTCTCGGTGACCGCGGTGGATGTCGTGCGAGGGGTGCTGGCGGTCGCTCACACCTGGCCCCGCGCCCCCCTTACGGAATCAGACCTCTGGCGAATCTACCGCGCTGCCTATGGGGAGGAACCTTTCATCCGGATTGTAAAGGACCGGCAGGGCCTCCACCGGCTGCCAGATCCGAAAGCAGTGGTGGGGAGCAATTTCGCCGACGTGGGCTTTGCGATCGAAGAGGAAACCGGGCGCATCGTCGCCCTGTGCGCGCTGGACAATCTGATGAAAGGCGCAGCGGGTTCGGCGGTTCAATCCCTGAACATCGCGATGGGCTGGCCCGAAACCGCAGGGCTCGACCTCATCCCGGTTTATCCGGCGTGAGAAGGGGCGCTTGCATGCCCTGCTATGAACGAGAGCCCCTGTTTGTAGTCAGTCACGAGTGAAG
>JAEVEY010000176.1:0-22484 GCA_016842045.1 Candidatus Thermoflexus sinensis
CTGGCGGTCCTGGTGCGACGGGGCGCGCCGCGTCCGGATCCGTTGTCGCTGCTGACGGATCTCGCTCGTCACGGCTTCTGCCGGGTCGATCTGGTGTTCCTGGATACGGAGGACATTCTTTTGAAGTTCGAGGCGGTCCGGCGCAATCGGATCGTCTATCAACGGGAGGATTTCGATCGGGGGGAATTCTTTTCCCGAACTGTGCGCCAGTATCTGGATTTCGTCCCCTATTTACGCGTGCAGCGGGAAGCTTACAAACGGAGGCTTCTCGGTGGTTCGACCGGAGGTTCTTCAACGCCGGCTTCGCAAGCTGGATGAATACCTCGAGATCCTGCGTCACCTGTAACGTTACTCTAAGTGCGTGTCTGAAAATTTGCCTGATGGAAGAATGCCGTCCACGAATGGAGCACGAATACACGAATGCCGTATAGGGATTCGTGGGTGATTCGGGGTTGGCCCCACACGCCTGCGCTTGAGTTCGCAGTAGAGCACGTCCGGGCCCGTTCTTTGTTTTTGTGCACGCTCATAACGGGCACTCCGCTGCGCTCCGTGCCCTACTACGAACCAAGTCTTTTCGTTTGTAGTAGGGCACGTCAGTGCCCGTTCTTTTTGTGCACGCTTATAAGGGGCACTCCGCTTCGCTTCGTGCCCGACTACGAACAGATGATCACACGCCTGGCACGCCTTCATACTCATATACGCTCATAACTGAATTTTCAGACGCTCTCTAAGCCTGCGGGAATTCAGGACAAGGTTGGCCGCTGGACCGTTGATCCCACATCACCTTCCTTCCAGATGAGGCCTCCGATGCGTCGATGGAATGGATGGGGCGAAGCCACGGTGGAGGTTCCCTTACCATCGATCGCCCGGATGTTCCTGGAGGAACAGCTGGGGCCGGGGATACTTCCGCGGGATTGCACATTGGAGGAAGCCCTGGCCGGTGTTCCCCCTTCCCGCCTTCCCCCCAACCCGCTGATCCAGACGGACCCGGAAATCCGATTGCGTCACGCGGTGGGCCAGGGGCTGCCAGACTGGATCGCGGCCCGCAGCGGGCGGATCCAGGCGCCCGATGGGGTAGCTTTTCCCGAAACCAATGAAGAGGTGCGCGCACTGCTGACCTACGCGGAGGCGGTGGGCGCCCGGGTGGTGCCCTACGGCGGTGGCACCAGCGTGGTCGGGCATCTGCGGCTGCTGCCGGATCCCCGACCGGCCCTGGTCATCGACCTGAGCCGAATGAACCGCCTTCTCGCCCTGGATCGGGTGAGCGCCCTGGCCACCTTTCAGGCCGGCATCCGGGGCCCTGACCTGGAGGCTATATTGCGCGCCCATGGCTTCACCCTGGGGCATTACCCCCAATCCTTTGAATACTCCACCCTGGGGGGCTGGATCATGACCCGGTCCGTCGGCCAGTTTGCCCTGGGCTATGGACGGATCGAGGACATGTTCGTCGGGGGGCGACTGGAGACGCCGAAAGGCCCGTGGATCCTCCCGGTCCTCCCTCCTTCCGCGGCAGGGCCGGATCTCCGTCATCTGGTCCTGGGCTCGGAAGGCCGGCTGGGGATTCTCACCGAAGCAACGCTGCGGGTGCGCCCGCTGCCGGAGGTCGAGACGCTCCAGACCTTCTTCTTCCCGGATTTCGCCCACGGGCTGGCCGCGATGCGGGAGATGGTTCAGGCGGGGCTTCCCCTGACCATGCTCCGGCTGAGCACACCGGAGGAAACCCGGATGACGCTGCGCCTGGCCGGCCGCGAGCGGGTGATCCGTCTGCTGGAAGGCTGGCTCCGCTTGCGGGGGCTGGGGGAAAACCGCTCCATGCTCCTGGTTGCCGCCGCCGGAACCCGCCGCGTGGTCCACGCCGCGGTGGCGGAAGTCCACCATATCGCGGCGCGCTATCGCGGCCGATCGCTTGGGAGCCGCCTGGCCCGGGAATGGCTGCGCCAGCGTTTCCGATCTCCCTATCTGCGCAACACCCTCTGGGAGCTGGGCTACGCCGTCGACACTCTGGAGACCGCCGTCATCTGGACCCGTGTGCCCCGCATGGTCACCGCCATCGAAGAGGCGTTGCGCCATGGGCTCGAAGATGAGGGGGAACGGGTATATGCGTTCAGCCATATCTCCCATGTTTATCCCCACGGGGCTAATGTCTACACCACCTTTATATTCCGGCTAACTCCAGATCCGGAGGAAAATCTGAAGCGCTGGCACCGTCTGAAGCATGCGGCCAGCGAGGCCATCCTGCGCCTGGGGGGGACGATCAGCCATCAGCACGGCGTGGGGGTGGATCATCAACCTTACCTGGAGGCGGAGAAGGGCGCGCTCGGCCTGGCCATCCTGCGCACGATCTTCCAGGCCGTGGATCCTCACGGGCAAATGAACCCGGGCAAGCTAATTGCGGAGATGTGAAGGATCCACGCGGAAATCCTCGGAGGGCGTGCCGAACGCAGGAACAGGCCCCGTATCTGCCCTGCGCGGCGGGGCCGTCCACGAATCAGGGCACGAATACACGAATGTGGGGGTGGGCCCAATGCCCCTGTTCGTAGCCGGGAATATTCGATTTCCCCCTCCCCGCGACCCAGGGGGAGGGGCCTGCTCGATCCACAGTTCAGCTCAGGCCCAAACAGGGGATTTCATCCCGAAGGCCCCATGAGCCAGGATCTTTCCTGCCGGAAACCCAAACGAGCACCATGGATTCCATAGGGATGAGGCAATGCCCCTGAACCGCGAAGAGGCGTGGCTTCGACTGAACGAGCCCTGGGATCTCATCATCATCGGCGGCGGGATCACGGGAGCCGGACTGCTGGAGGAGGCCACGCGCCAGGGATTCCGCGCGGTGCTGCTGGAGCAACGCGACTTCGCCTGGGGCACCTCCAGCCGGTCCGGGAAGATGGTCCACGGCGGGTTGCGCTACCTGCGCCAGAGGCAGATCCGCACCACCTGGCATTCGGTGCGGGAGCGGGAACGCCTCCTGTGCGCCTTCCCCGGCCTGATCCAGCCCCTCCGTTTCCTGATGCCGCTTTACCGCGATGATCCCATCGGACGGGCGGCGATGGCCGTGGGGCTCTGGATTTACGATGGGTTCGCCGGTCGCCAGAACCATCAGTATCTCCCTCGAGAGGCGTTGCTCATCCTGGCTCCCCATCTATGGCCGGAAGGCCTCCGGGGGGGCTACCGCTATCAGGATGCCGTGACGGACGACGCGCGGCTGGTGCTCCGGCTGATCCTGGACGCCGTCCGCCGGGGCGCGGCGGCGCTGAACTACGTCCGGGTGGAAGGTTTCCTGCAAACCCGATCCGGGGCTATCGAAGGCGTCATGGCCCGCGATCAGATATCCGGTCGGGAAGTCGAAGTGCGGGCCCGATCGGTTGTGAACGCCACCGGCGCGTGGGCGGATCAGCTGCGGGGGAAACTCCATCGGCCGCCCCGGCTACGGCTCCTGCGAGGAAGCCACCTGCTGCTGCCCGGATGGCGCCTCCCGCTCGCCCAGGGCCTCATCCTCCTCCACCCTCACGATCACCGTCCGCTTTACGTTCTCCCATGGGAAGGCATGACGCTGGTCGGCACCACGGATGTGGATCACGATCAGGATCTGGAGATCGAACCAGTGATCCAGCCCGAGGAGCTGGATTACCTGTTGCTTGCCCTGCGGCGGGCTTTCCCTCATCTGGACCTCTCCGCCTCGGACGTTACGGCTACCTTCTCCGGCGTGCGGGCGGTCATCGGAACCGGACGGCAACCCCCCTCGCGGGAGCCCCGGGATCATGCGGTGTGGGATGAGGGGATCCTGACCGTCACGGGCGGGAAGCTCACCACGTTCCGGGTGATGGCGCGCGACGCATTGCGGGCCCTTCGGCGGCGCCTGCCCGCGCCCTCCAGCCCACCCGCGGAACCGGTGAAGCCTGAAGTCCATGAGGCCGCGCAAGCCATGGCGGAACAGTTCGATCCGACGCTCTGGCTCCGCCTGACCAGCCGTTACGATCCCGAAGTGCTTCCGATGTTCCTTCAGGCTCCAACCGAAGAGCAGGAAAGCATCCCCCGGACGGATTTGCGATGGGTGGAGCTACGATGGATCCTCACCCATGAGGCGGTGGTCCACCTGGACGATCTGCTATTGCGGCGAACCCGGCTGGGCTTCCAGCTTCCGAACGGGGCGCTCCCCTTCCTGGAACGATACGGTCCCCGGCTTCGGATGATGCTGGGCTGGGATGAGGGACAATGGAACCAGGAAGTCGCGCGCTATCGGAGGATATGGGAAAACGCCTACCGGCCGCCGACGTGATCCTCTTTCTGGAGGAGCGTAAACCATGGCTTCACCTGCCTCTTCCATCGAATCGGTGCTCACCTACCATTCGCTTCCTCCCGTGCGAGGGTTTACTCCAGACCATCCGCCGGATTACGCGGAGATCCTGCGCTGCACCCACTGTGGGCTCTGCCTGAACCAGTGTCCCACCTTCCGCGTGCTGGGTTGGGAGCCGGATTCCCCTCGCGGGCGGATCTATTTGATGCGGGCGGTGGCGGAGGGACGCCTGGAGATCAATCCGGATTTCCGGGAGCACATGGAGGTCTGCCTCGCCTGCCGGGCATGCCAGACGGCCTGTCCGGCCACGGTGCAGTTCGGTCGCCTGGTGGAGGCCGCTCGCTGGCAGGTCCGCCACACCCTCCCCATGGCCCCCGCGGAACGGCTTCTGCGGACGATGGTCTTCGGCCTGATCCTCCCCCACCCGACCCTTCTGAGTCTCCTCTCCCGGGGGCTCTGGCTGTATCAGGCGACCGGGCTCCAGCGGATCGTCCGGAAGGCCGGCTGGCTGAACCGCCTGCCTTATGCCCTTCGGACGATGGAGAACATGCTCCCGGAGCGGATTCCGGCGCGCGGGATGGCTGTGGGCCGGGTGGTTCCGGCGGTGGGGGAGCGGCGGGGGCGCGTCGCCCTGCTGGCCGGATGCATCATGCGCACCCTGCTGGCTCCCATCCAGGAGGCCACCATTCGAGTCCTCACCCGCCAGGGATTTGAGGTGGTGATCCCTCGGGGTCAGGTTTGTTGCGGTGCCCTCCACGTCCATGCCGGGGAGCGGCGCCGGGCGCAGGCCCTGGCCCGCCGGAACCTGAAGGCCTTCATGCGGGAGGAAGTAGACGCCATCCTGGTCAACGCCGCCGGTTGCGGTGTGGCGATGAAAGAGTATGGAGAGCTCCTCGGCGACGATCCCCAATGGGCGGAAGCTGCCCGCGCCTTCAGCGCAAAGGTGCGGGACGTCACGGAATTCCTGGACACGGTCGGCCTCCGCCCCCTCCCCCGGCGCCTGTCCGGGCGGGTCGTTTACCAGGATCCGTGCCACTTAGCCCACGGCCAGGGAGTTCGGGCGCAACCCCGACGACTGCTTCAGGCCACTGGCCTGACGATGATCGAGCTGCCAGATGGGGATCTTTGCTGCGGCAGCGCGGGGATCTACAACGTCATCCATCCGGAAATTGCGAATGCCCTGCTCGAGGAGAAGATAACCCAGATCCGCCGCATCGCCCCCGATCGGGTGGTGACCGCCAACGCAGGGTGCATGCTGCAGCTGGCCATGGGCCTGCAACGGGCTGGGCTCGCGATCCCTGTGCAGCACGTGGTGGAGCTGCTGGACGAGGCCGGGGGGGATTCCGCCCCATCATCCCGGGCGCTCCGGGGCTTCAGGTTGTAGAGCGATATTCTTTCCCTAAGGGCTGTTCGCCCCATAAAGGCTATCCTGGACGACGGAGGAACCGCGCGGGATGTCGGACCCGATGGGTCGTCCCACCCGCGGGAACCACGCTGATCGAGCCGTCAACCTCCAGGACAGCCATTTCCACCTCCCGGATGTCGGTTATCCCATGCTCCCGCAGCGCTGCCTCCAGGAGCTCCAAATCCAGCCCCTCCTGTCGGAGGTTCCTTTCCAGCACCCGGCCATGAAGCACCAGCAGGGTGGGCGTTCCCTCCAACAACGCACGCAACGGCTGCCATCGGAGGCGTAAGGAGGCCACAGCGAGATTCAGGGCCAGCAGAACCCCTGCCGCCAGGATCCCCCCGATCAGTGAGGTGTCCGGCCCGACCATCGCGTTCTGGACCGCATTGGCGAGCAGCAGCAACAACACCAGATCGAACAGGGTCATCTGGCCGATTTCCCGCTTTCCGCTTAAGCGCAAGCCCAGCACAACCGCCAGATAGACCGCCGCAGCGCGAATCCCGATCTCCCATGCCGGCACCATCAGATTGAGCATATTGGCCTCCTACTTCAGCGGCAGGATCAGTGTGAAACGGCTTCCTTCCCCGGTCCGGCTTTCCACCTCCAGGTGCCCCCCATGGGCTTCCACGATCATCCGGGCAAGGAATAGCCCCAGCCCCAGACCGGGGCGGCCCTCCTGGCTACCCCGATAGAACGGTTCGAAGAGGCGCGGCAGGTCCTCGGGAGGAATCCCCGGCCCGGTGTCCTGGATGTGGATTCGGACCTCCTGATCCCGGCTCTCCGCGCGGAGGGCCACGCATCCGCCAGGTGGTGTGAACTTCAGGGCGTTATCCACCAGGTTTTCCAGGGCCTGGGCCAGGCGTTCTGGGTCTGCCTGGATGGCCGGAAGGTCCGGCGGGATCTCCTCCTTCCAGTGTAAAGAGCGTTCACGGGCGATCCCAGCCCAAAGGGCCGCCTGCTCCCGAAGCCAGGCTCCCAGCTCCAGATGGCGTCGCTGTAGAGAGAGCGGGCCCGCTGAATGGCGATAGAGATGCGCCAGGTCCTCCAGCAACCGAGCAAGCTCGCCGAACACCTGTGACATCCCCTGAAGCAACTCCTGACGGAGGGGCGGGTTTTCCATCGCACCTCCCTGAAGGGCATGGAGGGCCGCCTGCAACGCGCCAATCAACCGTCCGAATTCATGGACGATACTCCTCAACAACAGACGGCGTGTCTCCTCCAGCTCCACCCGCCGCTGTTGAAGCCGATTGAAGACCTGAACGAGCTGCCGGATCTCCAGCGGCCCGCTTTCCGATAGGGTGACCGCTGGCCCTTCCAGTGGGGCCTCAGCGATCGCGCGGGTAACCTGCTGGAGCGGACGGCTAAGGGATTGAGCCAGGATCCAGCTGAACAATCCGCTCAGGACCAACCCCATCGCCAGCGTGCCCAGCACCAGGCGCTGGACCTGGCGAAACCCTTCCGTGACATCCGGTAGACGGCGCAACAGTCGCACATACCCCAGACGGGTCCCCTGCTCGCTGGTCACCGGGATGAGGACATCCAGGATAATATCGGAATCCACTCCCCGGAGAGCAGCCTGCCACGCCACCTCTCCCCGCTGCGCTCGTTCAAACAGCGGCCCTCCAGCGAAGGACCTCAGGCCGGGTTGTGCCTCCCCCGGGGCGGCCAGCAAACGGCCAGCGGAATCCAGCAGGAGCACTTGCGTGGGTTGCCGGATCGCCAGCGCCTGCAGAAAGGCCTGCGCGGCTGCGGGATCCGTCCAGATCTCCGGAAGAACTGTCCCCAGCCGCGCGATCAGAATCCCCTGATCCGCCATCTCCTGGGCCAGGGAGGGCAGGAGAATGCGTTCCTCCACCAGCTCCGTGAGCGTCAGTCCCAGGATCGGGGCGCTCAGGAGAAAGGGGAGCAGCATGCTGAGCAAGAGGCGGGAACGAAATGTGCGGAGCATGGGGGTTCCCCCTTATTCCTTAGGGACCAGCTTGTAGCCCACTCCTCGAACGGTCACAATCCGCTGGGGATGTTCCGGATCCTCTTCGATCTTCTCTCGTAACCAGCGGATATGCACATAGAGCGTCTCGGACTGGCCCGCGTATTCGGCTCCCCAAACTTGAGTCAGGAGGGTTTCGGTAGACAGAACCCGGTTCGGCGCCAGGGCCAGCGTGTAGAGTAGATCGAACTCCCTGGGCGTCAGGGAGAGGGGGCGGCCTGCCACGGTGACCGTGCGCGCCGCTGGATCGATGACCAGATCCCCCACGACCAGCGGGGATGGCGAGGGCGACGCCGTCGACGACGAGCGGATCCGGCGCAGGACCGCGCGGATGCGAGCGATCAGGACATCCGTATTGAAGGGTTTGGTGATGTAGTCCTCAGCCCCCAGCTCGAGCCCGACCACCTGGTCCAGCTCTCGCCTTCGGGCCGTGAGGAAGATCACCGGGAGTCCCAGAGCCTCCCGGAATCGCCGCAGCGCTTCCAGCCCGTCCATCCCTGGCAACCCGATGTCCAGGAGGACCAGGTCGGGCCGTTCCCGCGCGGCGATGGCCAGCCCCTCCTCCGCGCTGGCCGCCGTGTGGACCTGGAAGCCGGCCTGCTCGAGGCTGAAAGCCAGGCTGCGACGGAGTAAAGCGTCATCATCGATCAGAAGAATCCGTCCCCCCATCGATCCAACCTCCCCGAATCAAATGGATCTCCGCCATCCCCGCTTATTTTAGTGAGCTTCGTCCTGCTCGAGTAACCATCCTGAAAGCCATTCGCCCCTCTATCTGGTGAACTTGAGAGCCTTACTCTTTAACCGGACTCTGAACCAGCGGGCTGGGCGGCTGACCGTCTGGATCCTCCCTGGATAGGAGGAGAGCCCTCCCGCGGCCCAGAGGGTCGCAGAGGGATGGATACGTTATGGGATGGGCGTCTGGGGTCCCGTCCAGCTGGCCATCCCTCGCGATCCACCTCGAGAGGAAGAGGATCCGGGTTTGAGGGACAGGAGAGAAAAGCGCTCTTCCAGCCTCACCCGGCTCTCGATTGGATGTATCCCCCCATAAATGGCCCATTTGGGTGCCTCAAAATGGCCCTAATGGGGGATGACAGCAACCCCTGAGCTCCACAAAATCAATAGCAATATCCACCGGCTCCATGGGGACGGTCGATCGGAGGTGGACCATGGAGGTGTTGGAGCGGAGGGAACGGGACGCTTGCGGGATCGGCTTGCTGGCCCGCCCTGGAGGACCGGCGGATCATACGTTGCTCGCCATGGCGCTCCAGGCGCTGGATCGGATGTCCCACCGGGGGGCGACTGCGGATGATGGGCTCACCGGGGATGGCGCGGGGGTGCTCACCGCGCTCCCCCGCTGCCTGTTCCTTCGTTTCCTGGAGGCCCAGGGGCTTCATCCTCCCCATCCGACGCGCCTGGCCGCCGCCATGATCTTCCTGCCGGTGGAGCCTTGCGTTCAGGAGGACGCCCAGAGGATTCTGCGGGCCGCCTTCGTGGAGGAAGGATTCCATCTCCTGTCCTGGCGCCCGGTTCCCATCCGTCCGGAGATCCTGGGGCCCCGTGCCCGGGCTACATGTCCCTCCATTCTCCAGGCGCTGCTGGCGGACGAACGAGCGGATACTCCCGAAGGGATCGACCGCCGCCTGTATCGCGCCCGTCGCCGGGCCGAGCGGGCCCTGGCCGCTCGGGGAATTTCATGCTATGTGGCCTCCGCTTCCTGCCGTACCATAGTCTATAAGGCCCTCGTCCTGGCGCGGGATCTCCCCCGCTTCTACCCCGATCTGGCGAATCCCGACTTCGAAACCGACTTCGTCATCTTTCACCAGCGGTTCAGCACCAACACCCTGCCCGCCTGGGCGCGCGCCCAGCCCTTCCGGACCCTCTGCCACAATGGGGAAATCAACACCCTCCAGGGGAACGTCAACAGCATGCGCGCGCGGGAAGCCACCCTGGCCTCGCCCCTCTGGGGGGAGACGATCGAAGACCTGCGGCCGATCATCGACCGGAGCGGCTCCGACTCGGCGATGCTGGATAACGTGGTCGAGTTCCTGATCCACTCCGGCTACGATATCCGCCATGCCATGCGCATGCTGATCCCCGAGGCGTGGGAGAAAGCGGTGGATCTCGACGAGGCCGCCCGGGGATTCTACGCTTTCCATCAGGGCCTGATGGAGCCATGGGATGGCCCGGCAGCCGTTTTGTTCACCGACGGCCGCTTCGTCGGCGCACTGCTCGATCGCAACGGTCTGCGCCCGCTGCGGGTGCTGCGAACCGTTGATGGCCTGCTCTATTGTGGGTCGGAGATCGGCGCGCTGGAGATCCCCACGGAGCGCATCCTCAAGCTGGATCGCCTTGGACCTGGCCAGATGCTGGCCGCGGATCTCCGAACCGGTCGAGTGCAGGACCATGTTTCTCTGCGCGCGGAGCTCAGCGCTCAACGTCCCTATGCGGAATGGGTCCGCCGTCATCGCTTGCGCCTGTCGGAGCCTCCGCAGGCCCCTGCCCTTTCAAACCCGGACGCTCTCCTCCGACAGCAGATCGCCTTCGGCTACACCGCCGAGGAGCTAAGGTTGATCCTCCGCCCGATGGCGCGGACTGGCCAGGAGCCGATTGGCTCCATGGGGGACGACACCCCGCTGGCGATGCTCTCCGGCTGGCCCCGGCCGCTTTACAACTTTTTCAAGCAGCGCTTCGCCCAGGTGACCAACCCGCCCATTGATCCCCTGCGGGAAACCCGGGTGATGTCCTTAACGGTGCTCCTGGGGGAACGGGCCAACCTGCTGATGCCCGAGGAGCAGGCCGCGCATCTCATCGAACTGCCGGGCCCGATACTCACGCCTGCTCAGCTGGAAGCCCTGGAGCGCCTCCCCGACCCTGCTTTCCGCGCACTCCGCCTGCCCATGGTGTGGCCAATCGCCGAGGGGCCCGCGGGCCTTCGACGGGCGCTGGAGGAGCTGTGCCGGGTAGCCGAACGGGCGATCCAGGCTGGTTATCGCTTGCTGATCCTCAGCGACGAAGGAGTGGACGCCACGAATGCGCCGATCCCGGCCCTGCTGGCCGTGGGTGTCCTGCATCATCACCTGATCCGGGTCGGCCAGCGTGCCCGGGCGAGCTTGATTGTGGCCTCCGGGGAGCCCCGGGAGGTTCATCACTTCGCCTGCCTTCTGGGATACGGGGCCTCGGCGGTTTGCCCCTATCTGGCCGTTCAGACGGTGGCTGCGATGGCTGCGCGGGAGCGGGAAGGAGGGCGCTCCGAAACCCCGGAGGAGGCGGTGTGTCATTACATCCAGGCGATTGAGAAAGGCCTGCTGAAGGTGATGGCCCGTATGGGAATCTCCACCCTGGACGCCTATACCGGTGCCCAGATCTTCGAATGCATTGGCCTGCAGCAGGAGCTGGTGGAATGGGCTTTCGAGGGGACCCCTGGGGTCTTCGGCCCGGTCGGCCTGGAGGAGATCGCTCAACGCGTGCAGATCTGGTATCAGGCCGCTTTTCGCGCTGAACGCCCCGAGCTCCCTTCCCCAGGCTTTTACAAGCATCGCGCACAAGGGGAATTCCACGCCCTGAATCCGGATGCCATCCGGGCGCTTCAGGAGGCGGTTCGCACCCCCGACGTTCTGGGGGAAGGTTTCCCGGAGGCCTATCGGCGCTATCGGGAATTCGCCCGCCATGCCCATCGAGAGCCCGTGGATCTGCGGGATCGGTTGCGCTGGCGCAGCGATCGCGCACCGATCCCCGTCGAACAGGTGGAGCCGATGGAAGCCATCCTGTCCCGTTTCTCCACCGCCGCCATGTCCCACGGGGCGCTCTCCCCGGAGGCCCATGAAACCCTGGCCATTGCGATGAACCGGCTGGGCCTGCGTTCCAACAGCGGCGAGGGAGGCGAGGATCCTGCCCGCTACGGGACGGAGCGTAACAGCCGAACCAAACAGGTGGCCTCGGCTCGCTTCGGGGTCACGCCCTATTACCTGATTTCGGCGGAAGAGCTCCAGATCAAGATGGCCCAGGGTTCCAAGCCCGGGGAGGGCGGACATCTCCCTGCCACCAAGGTGACGCCGGAGATCGCGCGCCTGCGTTTCGCCCAGCCCGGCATCGATCTGATCTCGCCACCGCCGCACCACGACATCTACAGCATTGAGGATTTGGCCCAGCTGATTTACGACCTCAAAGCCATCCACCCTCAGGCCCAGGTCTCGGTCAAGCTGGTCTCCACCGTCGGGGTGGGTGTGATCGCCGCGGGGGTGGCCAAGGCGGGGGCCGATATCATCCTCATCAGCGGGCACGCCGGAGGGACTGGCGCCTCGCCATGGTCTTCCATCAAGAACGCCGGGATGCCGTGGGAAGTCGGGCTGGCGGAAGCCCACCGGATGCTGGTGACCTGCGGGCTGCGGGACCGGGTGCGGCTGCGGGTCGATGGAGGGATCCGCACCGGCCGGGATGTGGTGATCGCCGCCCTGTTAGGGGCCGATGAGTTCTCCTTTGGAACCGTCCCCCTGATCGCCCTGGGGTGCGTAATGGCCCGGGTCTGCCACCAGAACACGTGTCCCACCGGTGTGGCCACGCAAGATCCAGAGCGACGGGCGAAGTTCGCCGGCCGTCCGGAACACGTGATGGCCTACTTCCAGATGGTTGCTCGCGAGGTCCGGGAGATCCTGGCGGCGATGGGTTATCACCGCCTGGGGGATCTTATCGGGCGGACGGATCTCCTGGAAGCCATGGATGATTACGTGGATTGGGAAGCCATGCTTCGCCCCGCCGTGTCGCCTCCTGCGGTTCCTGCAGCCCCGCGGGTCTGGTCCTTTGCCCTGAACGATCAGATCATCCGCGATGCCATCCATGCCCTTACGGAAGGCCGCCCGGTGCGCGGGATCTACCGCATCCGGAACGTCGATCGCGCGGCGGGGGCGCGGCTGGCAGGGGAGATCGCCCGACGGTATGGAGAGGCGGGCCTGCCGGAGGGAACCATTACCCTGATGTTCATCGGCGAGGCGGGGCAGAGCTTCGGGGCCTTCGCCCATCGGGGCATGCGGCTGATCCTGATCGGCGCTGCCAACGATGGCGTGGGCAAAGGTCTCAGCGGGGGCGAGATCATCATCCGCCCACCCCATGACCTGCGGGATCCTTCGCCGGTGCTGATCGGCAACGCCGCCCTCTACGGCGCCACTGGCGGCTGGCTCTTCGTGGCCGGCCGGGCAGGGGATCGCTTCGCCGTGCGCAACAGCGGGGCGTGGGCGGTCGTGGAGGGCGTGGGCGATCACGGGTGCGAGTATATGACGGGGGGCGGCGTGGTGGTCCTCGGCCCGGTGGGGGAGAACTTCGGCGCCGGGATGACCGGCGGGGTGGCCTATGTCCTGGATGAGCGCCGGGGGCTGGAGCGGCGTTACAACCCCCAGCTCGTGCGCATCGACCCCGTGGAGAGCCCGGAGGAAATCGCCTTTCTCCAGGGGATACTGGAGCGGCACCTGCAGCTCACCGGAAGCCCGCGAGCCCGGGCGCTGCTGAGGCGCTGGCCGGAGCCGGTGGCGAATTTCCGCCGCGTGCTACCGAAGAGCCTGGGCATCCCGCGCCTTCCCGTGCTCGAGGTCTTCCCCGCCCAGCCGATCGAATTGCCTTCCCTTGAGCTGCTCGTATAGCTTGCGCTCCCCCACTTATCCACCGGGCAGGGAAAAGCAGCCAGGCAAGTCACCTGTCCCCGCCCATGCATCCTTGCGTCGGGGAGCCTCCCCAGAGGCCTGGGCGTTGGCAGCCTCTCTGCTGGGTTTGCTGATCGTCCGCATGCTGGACCATCCCCTCCGGACGCTGGCGCCGGTCCGGGCGCTGGGCGGATGCCTTCTGGGGGCGTGGGTGGGGCAGCTCCAGGCCAACGGGGAGCCTGCCCTGACGTTCTCACTGCAGCATTAATCGGCCCTGGGGGAGCCCGCCGAACGGTCCCGGAACGCCGGGAGGAAGAGCGCCCCCATCCCCCACGACGATCCCAGCATCGCGAGGGCGGCTCCCATCCCGCCCCAGCGGGGAATGAGCAGCCCGTTTAAGGTGAGGTTGAGGATGGTCCCCAGGAGGAAAACCCGGAACAGGTGGCCGGAACGCCCCCGGGCGATCCACAGGGCGGCCCCCAGGCTGGAGAGGAAGGCGGGAGGCCATGCCCAGACGAGCCCCCGCAACATCGGGATCGCCGGCTGGTAGGTGGCTCCGAAAGGGAGGCGGATCAATGGGTCGGCGAGGAAGGTTATGCCAAAGGCGGCGAGGGTTGCCATCCCCAGAGCGCCCCCCAGAGCCCGCCGGACCGTTCGCTCGGGATTCGCTTCGGTTGCCAGCCGGGGGAGCAGCGCGGTAAACACCGCGTTGCTCAGCAGCAGCCCGGCCTCGTAAAACCGATAGGCGAGGCCGTAGAAACCGGCCTCCACCGGGCCCTTCAGGGTCAGGAGGATCAGGCTATCGGCTCGCGCGTAGAGCGCACCGACGATCCCGAAGCCCAGCATCTCCAGCCCCTCCCACGCCACCTCCGGAGCCCACACGCGCCCCCCTTTCGATCGCCATCGCCAGGGGGCACCGAAACGCTTCGCCATCCAGCGCAGCCCGATCCCATCCAGCAACAACGCCCCCGCGAAACCCGCCCAGAGCGCCGTCCATCCGTATCGAGCCGCCAGCGTCATCCCACTCAGGCCCACCGTCCGGGTGATGACCAGCACAATGGCTGCCTGATCCAGACGGCCGGCGGCGGTCAGGCGCGTGCCATGCCAGGTGATCCACGTCATCAGAAGCAACAGGGGCGTCACCAGGGGAAGCTCTCCACGGATCGCAGAAGGGACCCAACCTGCAAGGGAGGCGGGAGCGGTCAAAGCGATGAGCAACAGGATCCACCCCGCCTGGATCAGGAGATACATCCGGACCCGGGGGTGATCGGCGCGGGCCAGATCGCGCGCCATTAAAGAGGATAAGCCGCTGCTGACCGCCTGGTGGGCCAGCCGCAGCCAGGCCTGAAGAACCGTGAACCGGCCGAAATCGGCTGGCCCGAGCCAGAGGGCCAGAAGAAGCGATTGCAGGAATCCCAGGACCCGTGACCAGCCCTGAGCGCCTCCCCAAAGGACGGATTGCGCCCATAGCCCTCTGAGGCGACCGGAGGGCATTCCCGGCTCCAGGGGGAGATCGGAGCTTGAAGGCCGCAAACCGGTTCGCGCCACATCCTCCAAAGAGCCCTCCTGGGATCGCAGTGCTCAAAGCCCCTGGTCCAGCCTCCAATATCCTGAGGCCCCTCATCCTCATTGCCCCTTGGGTTGTGAGAATGGGGGGTTCAGGGAGACTACTGCTCCTTCCAGATTTGATTTTTGGTTTTGGTCCCTTGGGGATTTGGGGGCGAGCCGGGCGCCTTCGGCGCCCGGCTCGCCCCCAAAATCTCTTTTATCCCCCCTCCCCCCGGCCCTTTGGGCCGCGGGGGGGGGGGATAAAGGGGGGGGGACGTCTATCCGGTCCAAAAAAAGGGGTTGGGAGGCCATTGCGGCACCACCCCCAACCCCTCTTTCACCTCACTTAGAAAGCGTCCGATCAGGAAGCAAACAGGTAATTCGCGAAGCGCTCCAGCATCGAGACGCCACGCACCTCGTTCTCCAGGAGGGGTGTCATCCCCCGCACCAGCCCATCGAAAAGCGTCTCGATCTCCTGGAGATAACGCGCCTGCATCTCAATGCGGTTGCGGACGAAATCCGGCGTATCCTCACCCAGGAACGCCCGATCGATCAGCCCGTTGACGATCACACCCCCCACCGGGATGCCGAAATCATGGAACCAGTTGATGAAGCGGCGGATCACCGCAATGGGCAGCGCCTCGGGCAGGGTCACGAAGAAGAAGGCGGTAAGCTCCGGGTCGGTGATCAGCCGGCGGGCCCGCTCCATGCGGTCGCGGAAGCTGATCAGATAATCCATCAGAGGGTCCGGCTCCTCCTTCTTGGTGAAGGAAAGGAGCTTGCGGAGGGCCTGAGCTTCCTGACGGGATTTAATCATCTTGTTCACCCAGAGGGCGTAGACCTTGGACATGCCGAGGAGCCGGCGGGCGTTGGCCGTGGGGGCGGTGTCGAAGACGTAGACCTCATATTCATCCCGGAACATCAGGTCGATCATGTTCTCGAACATCGCCGACTCCTCGAAGGCCGGGTTCATGGTGGCCGACTCCACGAACTCATCAGCCCGCGTGGAGATCTCGGCGAACTTCAGGAACCACTGGATCTTCTCCCGGATCTCCCGCTTGGAGCGCTCAATGGTGTCCCTGGTGTCGATCTCATAGGCCCACAGGTTGGGAACTCCCGCCACCGGCGTCGGCTTCCCGAACACATTCTGGTCCAGCAGGCCCGAGAGGCTGTGGACCGGGTTGGTGGAGGCGAGGAGGGTGCGCCGGCCCTGTCGGGCGAACCAGAGGGCCGTGGCGCCGGCCATCACCGTCTTCCCAACCCCGCCCTTCCCGCCGAAGAACACGTACTTCAAGCGGGGGTGCTCCCGCAGGAAATCGATCATCGTCTTCTCTATCCGGATCATCCCCCATCCCTCCCCGAAAGGATCGATTTCAGGCCGCTCCGTTCCCGAAGAGCAAATCCGCCACCCGGGCGATCATATCCAGACCGGTCACATCCCGTTCCAGCTCAGGGACGTAGGCCAGGACCTGGTTGCCGAAGCGGGCACGGATTTCCTCCAGATGCCGGCGCTGCATCTCGATGCGGTTGCGCAGATACTCCGGGATGTTCTGACCCAGCAGCTCCACAGGGAGCACGCGATTCACCACATAACCGGAGATCGGCACATCGAACCGGCGGAACAGCTCGGCCGCCTTGAGGGTGTCCAGGATCACCAGTTCCTCAGGGATGAGGACGAAGAAGAAGGCCGTCTTCCGGCTATCCGTGAGGATGCTGGAGGACATATTGATGCGCTGCCGGATATACTGGAGCTCCTCCAGGATGCGGTCTTCCTCGGTTTGCTTGCGGCGGATGCGGGCCACCATCTCCTCATATTCCCGCATCTCCTCCCGCAGCTTCGTGATCTTGGTGATCCATTCATCGTAGACCTTGGCCATGCTCAGGTAATAGAGAGCGTGCCCCAGTGGGACGAGGTCGTAGATATAATAATCGTAGCGACCCTCGACCACGATATCCACCACAGCATCGAAGATGGCGCTCTCCTCCATCGCCGGCTCGGCCGAGGCGGCCTGGATGTAATCCTCAATCTCCTGAGGCACTTCATCCAGGCCATACATGTCCATAATCTTGCGACGGATCTCCTCCTGATACTCCTTGATCCGGCGATCGGCGTCGATCTCCTGGGCCCAGAGGTTCGGCATGATCTCCACCGGGCCTTTTCCGAAGATATCTCGCTGGAAGATATCCGAAAGGCTGGCCTGGGGATCTACCGAGAAGACCAGAACTTTGTAGCCCTGCCTGGCCAGCCAGTAGGCGGTGGCCGCGGAGAAGGTCGTCTTCCCCAACCCGCCCTTGCCGCCGAACATGATGTAGCGGCGCTCAGGATTCTCCCGGATCAATTGAGCCAGCGCGGTCGCCATTCCCTTTTCACCTCAAAAGATTTTGGGGGAGGCCAGGAAACCACTTCAGGCCATCCCTTCGCTTCCTGCGCCTGTGGAGAGAGGTAGCTGGGCCACCCTGGACGACCCCGCCACCCCAACGTTCCCTGAATGAGGAAAGCAGCGAGTTCGTCCGAAGTCCGGTTAGAACATCGCGTCGGCAACATCCCGCTCCCGCAGCATGCGGCGCTTCCAGGTGCTGATCTGAGGCACCACATAGGGCAGAATGCGCAGGCTGTAATAGGGCGGCAGGATGGGGACACCGATGAGATCGCCCATCGTAATCAGGATGAACAGATGCTCCATGCTCGCCCGGGTGCGGAGTGCGTAGCGGGCCATGTCATGGGCCGCCATACCATACGTTAACTCCTGAACGAAATTCACCACCCGGCGCACCAGGCTTTCCCGTGGCTTCTGCTCGGTCATATCGTCTGCCCTCCCATCAGGATGAACATCCAAAGTCCAGTTTACAGCCCATGCAGATGATACTCATGCTCATCGATAAATTCCCGTTCCCTCAGCACCCGGCGCTTCCAGGTGCTGAGAACAGGGACCACATAAGGCAACAGGCGCAGGCTGTAATAAGGCGGCATGATGGGGAGACCGATGAGGTCGCCAAAGAGGGCCGCGATGAAAAGGTTCTCCGTGGCGGCCCGCATCTCCAGGAGATGCTGCACGACATCGTAGGCGGCGAACCCATAAAAGAACTCCTGGAACGCCTGACGCCAGGCCCGCCATCGTTCCTCAAGCCGCGCCAGCATAAGAAGCATATCCCTGTCCCTGAAGACAGTTTGCTTACAATTATACAAAAGTCAAAGCATATGAGCCAGGGCGCCGACAGTGCCTCGCCCGTAGCGGACCATGGGGAGTCACCGGTGTGGCGCTTCTCCCCTCCCTGAAACTCCCTGGGCCTCCGGGAAGGGCAATGGGCCTCCTGTCCGAAGAACAGGATGGATCCCACATGCCTGAAAACATTGCGCCACAAATCACTGTGTCTGCCCAGATCCCCGAGTGCAGGGGTTATGGCCCTAACCAGATCTCCACGCTCGCCCGGTGGAAATCCCCTTCAAAGGCCGGGCTGGGATCGCGCACTACCACCCGGCCGGGCCCGGATTGGGACCTCCCATAGGGGATCTCCACCACGAAAGGAGCTGGGCGGCCTGGATCGAGGGCATCCAGGGTAATCGCAAGGGCACTCACCAGGTTCCCTTCATCATCCAGGATCTCCATCACGAGCGTCTGCTCGAAACTGGCCGCTCCCACTCCCTGAACCACGACCACCCCGCCCTGAATCCGCTGAGCCGTTACCGGATGCTGGATGAGAATCCGCTCTTGAGAGGGCATGGCCGGCCGGAGCTCGCTGGGTCCTTCATGGATCAGAACAACTCCAACTGTGCTCAGATGAGTGATCCCTCCATCTCGCGGGCTCGTCGTATAAACCTGAAGGAAGGCCTGTCGCTCGCGATCCACCGCGAATGGGATCTCAACGATAGGGATCACGATCCGCCCTCACGCCCTCACTTCGAACTGGTAACTGGACTTCGGCCCAGGTGGGCCAGGCGGCTGGCTGTTCGACCCCTCTCCAGATGGGAGGCGAGTCCCTTTCCCCTTCCCTCTGGGGTGGGCAGGGTTGCCTGAGGCAGCCTCATCCTGAAATCCCCCGAATGAGAAGATGAAGATCAAGCAGTTTGTTCAAAGCCCAGCGCCTGAGCGTGGCGTCCGAAAAATAAGGCATCCTGCTTTCCCCCTGGCCATTCCTCCACGACCCGAAGAGCTGTGAAAGCGCGACAGGTTGAGTTCTCTAATGATGCCGGGTGTGGTATAAATAATGATGAAGAGCAACCTCAACGGGACTTACGCCGTTGGCTTCTGTCCAGGAGGCGGAAACAGACCCCTTCCCCTTTCATCCGCCCTCCCTGCACCTCCAAGGGCCCTCAGGGGGGCGGATCATGGGGGTCCCGAGAAAGTGGGCCCAGGCGCCCTTGGCCCCGGGCCCGCACGGAAACCGTGGGAAACGATGAACAGCACCACCCTGCGCAAATTCAAAACAGGATCGTTCTAATGGATGATCCGCTCCATGAATCAATGGCCCCACTCCTCCAGCCGGAATCATTGAAGCGTCGGGTGGCTGAACTGGAGCAGACCCTTCAACAGCTCCGGCGTGTTCGTGATCTGCTTCAGCAGCTTGATCGAGCGTGGGCAACGGAAGCCCCAATGGCCCACGCGTTAAGAGCGGTCCAGCGCGCCTTTGAAGCCGATGCCCTCCTCTTCACCCAGCTGGATTCCTATGGGCGTCCGGCCCGCTGGTGGCAGGTCGGATGGGAAAAGATCTCCACCGATGATCTCCACACGCTCCTTCAATTCCTTTTAAGGGCGAGCCGGGAAACCTCCAGGGCCGGTCCTTACATCCTCCCCCTTTCCGAAGCGATGCTCCCTGCTGAAAAACGGCTGGCCCGATCTGCCCTGGTGGTGCCACTGAAGGATCCCTGGGGGAACGAGGGCCTGTTAGCTCTTTTCAAGCAAAGTGCGGAAGGTTTCCCGGAAGACGCCCGTGATCTGGCCGAGGCAGCAGCGGAGCCGCTGGCTCTGCGTCTTTATTCTCTCCACGCCCTGGAACAGCAACAGCACCTGAACCGGGCGGTGACGCTCCTCTTTCGGGTGGCCCGGATCATGGCCTCAAGCCCAGAGCTCGCCGTCACCCTTCCCCAGGTGGTGCGGATCATCCGTGAGGAAACCGGCTGGCCCAGCGTAGCCATTCTGACTTATGAGCCATCGAGGCAGCAGCTGCGCGTCATGGCCTGGGAAGGCTACAGCGCGGCAGCCGATCTCGGCCGCTGCATGATCTCGGTAGACCAGGGCATCACCGGGCGGGCCTTCCGAACAGGAGAGCCGCAACGGGTGTCGGATGTTTCCCTGGATCCCGATTACGTCGTGGGAGATCCCGCCACCCGGTCTGAGCTGGCTGTTCCGATCTTCGACGGGGAGATCCCGTGGGGCGTGCTGGATGCCCAGAGCCCTGAGCCTTACGCCTTCACGCCGGACGACGAAACCCTGATGCTGGCGGTGGCAGGGACCATCGGCCTGGGCCTGGAGGCCGCCCGGGTTTACGAACGGGTCCGCCGGGAACGGGCCCAGGTGGGACTGGAACGGGATCGGCTGATCGCCTTATATGAGGGCTACCTGGCCATCCAGCAACATCCGGATCCCGAGGAAGCATTAACGGAGGTAGTGCAGGCATTCGTCCGCCTGGGATGGCAAGGGGCGCGCTGTCGTGCCTTAGACGAGTCCGGAAGGGTTATCGCGATGCGGGAAAGCGTGCCGCCGCCCTCGTTCCCCCCTATGACGCTGGAGCCCTGGCTTCAGAAGGATCCCCGGCTGGAGCGATACCGATGGCGCGCCCGGCTCTATCGTTTCCCGGCCGGGGATCCAGAGGCGCTGGCATGGTTTCAAGAGGAAATCTCGGTCACACGAGTGGCCCTTCCGCTCCTGGATGCTGCCGGCCGCCTGCTGGGGCTCGTGGAGCTGGAAGCCCCAGAGGGAGAAGATCCTGGAGGGCCCCTGTTGCGGCCGACGGAGTTGCTGGCGACGCTCCTGGCGATCTCCTTCGACCGCGGGCGCCTGCTTCGGCGCTATGAGCAGCGCCTGCGGGAGCAGACGATGCTCTACCGGGCAGTGAGCGTGCTCCTGGGCCCGAAGGAACCCGGCCTTATTCTCACCGAGATCGCCGCCGCCCTCTGCGAGGCCCTGGATGGAACCAGCGCGTATTTCATTGCCATGGATCCGGAGCATCGAACAGCACGGGTGGCTGCCGAGTATTACGCCGAATCCGCCAACCCGATGGAGCGGGTTTCTGATCTGGGTGTGATCTACCGCGAAGAAGAAGTCCCGCTTGAGTGGGTAGCCCTTCGAGAGCGACAGATCCAGGTGCTGTATGCGGACGATCCCCCGGATGCTTATGAGGGTGAACGCGCCCTCCTGCGCCGATATGGTGGCTGGTCGGTTCTGGTGATCCCTCTGTTTGTCGGGGAGGAGCCCCTGGGTGTGGTGGAGGTATGGGACAGTCGGCGACGCCGCGAATTCGATGGAGGGGACCGCGCCCTGGCCCAGGCCATTGCGCAACACGCAGCGATCGCCCTTCAGCGGGCCCGTCTGTATGAGCAGCTCCAGCAGGTCAACCGACGTCTGGAAACGATCTTCTCCACGGTCGAGGATGGCCTCATCCTTCTGGATCGGAACGGACGGATCGTTCAGATGAATACAGTAGCCCGGCAGCTGATAGCCGGAGCGGAGCTATCGCCAGAGAGCTCACTGGTGGATCTCCTTCGCCAGCTGCGGCGCTGGTCCCGGGAGGCCGCACGCGCCCTGGCTCAGGGGGTGCGTCGGATTCGTCGGGAAACAGCCGGGGGCTTCCGCCTTGAGCTCTCCTTCCCCCTGAAAGATTCTGTCCGCCAGTTTGCCCTGATATGTTCGCCGGTGCGAGACAACGACCCGCCCGGAGGGGGATGGCTGTTAGTTCTCCGGGACATCACAGCGGAGCGGGAGCGGGATCGATTGCGGGAGGAGATGATCCGAATGCTGATGCATGATCTGCAAAACCCCCTGGGGCCCGTCCACCTCGCTCTGGAGGAGCTGGCCACCTACCCGGAGTTAAGTCCTCCGGCCCGCTCACTGGTCCGAACGGCTTTGCGCGGGCTGGATCGTCTTCAGAATCTGATCAGCAACTTGCTGGATCTCGCCCGCCTGGAATCCGGGCGCATGCCGATCGAGTGGGAACCCGCAGACCTCGGTGGACTGATAGAGGAAGCGGTAGAGGAATGGGGGGTGATGTTCCAGCGTCAGAGGCTCCGTGTGACGGTGGAGATTGCACCGGAATTCCCGTGGGTGTGGATGGATCGGCAACTGATCTCCCGTGTGCTCTGGAACCTCCTGTCGAATGCCACCAAGTTCACGCCAACGGGGGGTGAGATCCGGATTCGCGCCTATCCCAGGGAGGGAATGGCTGTCCTGGAGGTTTTCAACAGCGGCTCTTACATCCCGCCGGAGCAACGGCAACGGATTTTCGAGCGTTTTATCGCCCTGCCAGGTCGGGGCGGATATGGGCTGGGACTGGCCTTTTCGAAGCTGGCGGTGGAAGCCCACGGTGGACATATCGACGTGGAGAGCGACGTTAGCGGCACCACCTTCGTGGTCCGACTGCCGCTTCGCCACTCCCCTTCCTGAACGCTCCGCTTCGATGCGAAGA
>JAEVEY010000176.1:22597-45708 GCA_016842045.1 Candidatus Thermoflexus sinensis
GGATCCTTCCGATAATCGCTAAAATGAATGGCGGTTCTGTGAACAGGAGGCCTCAACCCATGAAGTCTTCGGCTCCACAGGCTCAAGATACAGGGGGCGTTCAGCACTTGCTATGGGAGCTGGCCCGGGCTTACACCGAGGCGCTTCGAAAGACACTGGGGGAGAAGCTGGTCGCCGTCGCCCTGTTTGGATCGGTGGCGCGGGGGGAGGCCACCCCGACCTCCGATATCGACCTGCTGGTCGTGGTGGAGGATCTGCCTCCAGGCCGTTTCCAGCGCTATGCCTGGCTGGAGGCCGCGGATCGGGCGGTGGAGCCGCAGGTGCAGGCACTGTGGCAACAGGGCATCCCGGTTGAGATCTCTGTGATTCTGAAGACGCCGGAAGAGGCGATGCGCATCACTCCGCTCTATCTGGACCTGACGGAGGATGCCCGGATTCTCTATGAACGGGAGCCCTTGCTCTCTACCGTTCTGGAACGCCTGCGTCAGCGGCTGCGAGCACTGGGTGCCCAGCGGAAACGTCAGGGGGCCATTCGTTACTGGGATCTAAAACCGGATTTTCAACCCGGGGAGATCATCGAGCTATGACCAGCGAGGAAATGGCCCGCGCCTATCTGGCTCAGGCAGAGGAAATCCTGAGGGAGGCGGAACGTCTTCACCAGCGTCAGGCATGGAATCTGGTGGTCCGCCGATCGCAGGAAGCGGTGGAGCTGGCCCTGAAGGGGATCCTGCGTCATGTAGGGGTGGAAGTTCCACGAACCCACGATGTCAGTCTCTGGCTGAAGAATTACCAGAATCGCCTGCCTCCTCCTCTCCGAAATGAGGTCGATCGCCTGGCCTCGATCTCACGACGTCTTCGTCTGGAACGGGAGCTCAGTTTTTATGGGGATGAAGATGTCGGGGCACCCCCTCAACGCCTTTATACGGAAGAGGATGCACGGATCGCGCTGGAGGAGGCCAGGTGGGTGCTGAAGCGATGTGAGGAGGCCTGGCCCCTCACATCCGGATCGGAGCGGTGAGCATGGGGCCATCGGTAGGGATCTTTGATTCCGGCGTGGGAGGGCTGGCGGTATGGCGGGAGTTCGCCCGCCTGGCCCCGGATGCGCCCACGCTGTATGTGGCCGATCAGGCCCATGTCCCCTATGGTCCCCGGCCGCCGGAGGAAATCCGACGCTTTGCGGAGGCCATCACGCGATTCCTGCTGGATCAGGGAGCCCGCCTGATCGTGGTGGCCAGCCATACGATCTCCGCCGCGGCCCTCTGGCCGCTGCGAGAGACCTTCCCCGATGTCCCCTTCGTGGGCATCGAACCGGCCGTGAAGCCAGCGGCCGCCCAGACTCGAACCGGGGTGATCGGCGTGCTGGGCACCTTCGGCACCCTGAATGGCCCCCTCATGGCCCGCGTCGTGGAACGGTTTGCCCAGCATGTCCGGGTGGTCCCCCGGGTTTGTAGCGGATGGGTGGAACAGGTCGAGGCCGGCCTTCTGGAAGGGGAAGAAGCGGAGGCGCGGGTTCGCGCTCATCTCGATGTCGTGCTTCAGGCAGGCGCGGATGTGCTGGTGCTGGCCTGCACCCACTACACCTTCCTGGCTCCTCTGATCCGTCGTCTGGCCGGACCAGAGGTTTCCCTGGTGGATCCGGCGCCAGCGGTGGCCCGGCGGGCAGCGGAGATCTGGCGAGCGCAGACCCGGGGGGCGGAGGAGGAGACCGATCCCGGGTTCAACCGGGGGGCCTGGCGGGGGGACGCAAGGACCGCCCTCCACCGCTTCTTCACGACGGGTGATCCGCTGCGCTTTCAGGAGCAGCTCCGCCGGTTGATTGGTCAGGATGGCCCGGTGGAACGCCTCGTGTGGGGTCTTAAAGATACGCTTCAAACGGCCTCTGGTTAAAAGATCGCTCCCCCAAAGAGCATCTTCCCGCCTGAGATCCGTTTCCTGGTCTGACAAGGATTCTTACGCCCTCATGCAGCAAAATAGAGCGGGAAAGCGCGAAGGCCTTTCGAGAACCACAGGCTGCCCCAGTGGCTTTCCAGAGCTGAAAAACCTCTTGCTCTTGGTATCATGAGAACGCGCCGAGCATCCGGCAAGAGGGCATCGCGTCTTTCGATGCTCGCTACTGCAGAAGATCGCAGAGAACATAGGAGCGTCACATGGACCTGCTGGCAACTGTTTTTTCCGGATTCGCGCTATCACTCGCCACACCTCTGGTTGTTCGCTTTGCGCGCAGGGGTGCAGGCTGGGTCCTGGCCTTATTGCCGATTGGTCTGACCATTTACTTCGCCCGGCACATAGGGCATGTCATGACCGGTGGGACCATCGCCGTCTCTTATTCCTGGTCGCCTGAGCTGGGGATCTCTCTTTCGTTCTATCTGGATGGATTAAGCCTTTCATTCGCGCTATTGATATGTGGCATCGGCGCTCTGATTGTGGTCTACGCAGGCGAATATCTCCACAATCATCCAGATTTAGACAGGTTTTACGTCTACCTGTTGATGTTTATGAGCTCCATGCTGGGACTTGTTCTGGCTGACAACGCATTGACGATGTTTGTCTTCTGGGAGCTGACCGGGATAGCCTCCTTCCTGCTCATCGGCTTTGAAAACGAGCGAGAGACGGCCCGCTCAGCAGCGCTACAGGCGCTTCTGGTGACCAGCGCTGGGGGGCTGGCTCTGCTGGCGGGGCTGCTTCTGTTATCTCAAGCAGGCGGCAGCTCGGAGTTCTCTACGCTGCTAAATAATGGAAGGTCGATCAATGGCCACCCGCTCTACTTTCCGATTCTCCTGCTAATCCTGATCGGGGCCTTTGCCAAATCAGCCCAGTTCCCCTTTCACTTCTGGTTGCCGAGCGCCATGGAGGCTCCCACACCAGTCAGCGCATATCTTCACTCTGCAACCATGGTTAAGGCCGGAGTATATTTGCTGGCCCGCCTCAGCTCGATTCTGGGCGGGACAGATGCGTGGCACTACCTCGTCACTGGCGCAGGCGCTGCAACCATGGTTCTGGGCGCATTCATGGCCATCTGGCAAACTGATCTGAAACTACTTCTGGCCTACTCTACCGTCAGCACTCTGGGCACATTGACCTTACTATTGGGCCTCGATACCGTTCTATCCGTGAAGGCTGCCATGCTACTTCTCGTAGCCCATGCGCTCTATAAGGGTGCACTTTTTCTGATCTCCGGGATCATCGACCATGAGACTGGAACACGAGACGTGATCAGGTTGGGCGGATTAGCACGAGCGATGCCTGTTACCGCCGTATCTGCCGGGTTCGCGGCCCTTTCGATGGCCGGAACCCCGCCGATGCTGGGCTTTATCAGCAAGGAACTGCTCTACGAAGCCAAACTTCAGGTATCTCGAGTAGCACCTCTGGTGACAGGCATAGGTGTTCTGGCGAATATCCTTCTGGTAGCGGCAGCAGGACTGGTCGGCCTGAAACCATTTTGGGGCCGTCGTCCGAATCTGCCCAAAGAACCTCATGAGGCTCCACCCTCCATGCTGGCTGGCCCCATCATCCTGTCCGGGATCAGCCTGCTCTGCGGCCTCTTTCCCGAAACAGTTGCCAGCATTTTCCTCTCAGCAGCAGTCAGTGCTGTCCGCGCCCAGGCGATAACAGTAGAGCTGAAGCTCTGGCATGGCATTAACCCGGTCTTCGCCCTGAGCATTCTGACCCTCGCCACAGGAATCCTTGTCTATGCCATGCTGGATACCATACGTCACGCTAAGATCCTGGTGGCCATGGCCAGTCGATTCGGACCACAACGCGTGTACTTCCTGCTTCTGTCGGGCCTAAACAGCCTTGCCAGCACACAGACCCGCCTTCTGCAAAGCGGATATCTGCGAGTTTATGTGATGATCATCGTGATCACAATCGTTGGCCTGATCGGATGCGCGCAACGGATTCCAGACGGGCTGGCCATAACATGGGAAGGTCTCTCGGATGTCCGGCCTTACGAGTGGGGCATTCTGATGCTGATCCTACTGGCAGCGCTCATGGCTGTGCTCACACCCTCCCGCCTAGCAGCCGCAGCCGCATTAAGTGTGATCGGCTATGGTATTGCGCTTGTTTACGTTTTCTTCGGCGCGCCCGATTTGGCGATGACCCAATTTACAGTAGAGACCCTGGCTATCATCCTGTTTGTTCTGGTTGTTTATAAGCTACCTCGCTTTGCATCGCTCTCCAGCCGCAGCGCGCGCATCCGTGATGCACTGATAGCTATTCTCGCTGGTGGAACGATCACTTCCCTGATACTGATTACGATGGCGCATACTCGCGAGCCACACCTTGCTGCCTTCTTCGCTGAGAACAGCTGGATCCAGGCAAAGGGGCGAAATGTGGTGAATGTAATTCTGGTGGACTTCCGCGCCTTAGACACTCTCGGTGAGATTATTGTCCTTTCAGTGGCGGCAATCGGTGCTCACGCACTCCTTCGACCAGGGCTGGAAAAAACCTCGAACCATAATCCGAGGGGAAACCAAGCGCTGAACGAGCCTGGAAAGCTGGTATTCTCGCCCATCCTGTTCACGGCTGTTCGATATCTGTTTCCATTGATGTTGTTGTTTTCAGTGTTCTTGTTATTGCGAGGACACAATGAGCCAGGGGGCGGTTTCGTGGCGGGGCTGGTCGCGGCAGCTGCCTTCTCGCTATATGCGATCATTTATGGGGCACCAGCGGCTCGCCGGATTTTAGGCATAAACCCGAGCATCCTGATCGGCGCCGGGTTGCTGATTGCGCTCAGCAGTGGGCTGGCAGGGGTCTTCAGCTCCCGGCCTTTCATGACCGGCATATGGTTGGAGCTAACGCTGCCGATCCTGGGGAAAATAGGGACGCCGTTTTTGTTTGATACCGGCGTCTACCTGGTTGTCATTGGGGCCACGCTGAAGATTATCTTGGATCTGACGGAGGAGTAAGCGTGAACACGATTCTGGCCCTGGTTATCGGAGGACTATATGCGGCCGGTCTGTATATGCTGATGCGACGCAGCCTGGTCAAACTGGTTATCGGCCTGCTGCTAATAAGCCAGGCGACCAATCTTCTGATTTTCATAATGGGCCGCCTGATCCGGGGACATCCTGCTCTAATTCCAGACGGCGCAACCCACCTGGAACCGCCATTCGCAGACCCGGTTCCCCAGGCGCTTATTCTCACAGCCATTGTAATCGGCTTCGGTATTCACGCGTTTGTCATCATTCTGATCAAGCGCACTTATCAGACGGTTGGCACCGATGACCTCGATGAAATGCGAAACACAGAAAGGCCTCCAGCAGACCATTGAGGAGGACAAATGGCAACAGGAACCCGCCTGAGGCTAAGATGGGGCGAAAGGTCGTATTCTCTGCTCAGAAATCTCCAGAGCGCGTTCAGATCCAGGCCATTGTTCAATATTCCTGATCCGCAATTCTGTGGATCGTGTAGAGTAAAGCCAAGATTAGAAACCAGCCTGACAACTCTATGGATCCGGATGTCTCATCCTTAAACTGGTTTCTGTGAGGAAAAACTCCGATGCATATCCTGATCGTCCTTCCTGTTTTGATACCGCTTTTGACGGCTGTTCTGACGCTTTCCTCGTATAATCAACGGCTGGTTCAGCGCGCGCTCAGCACGGGAGGCGCAGCAGGCTTGCTGGGCGCCGGATTGACACTTCTTGTCTCCGTTCAGCGACATGGAATCCACGTTGTGCAGATAGGCAATTGGCCAGCCCCCTTTGGCATCACTCTCTCGGCGGATCTTTTCAGCAGCATCATGATCGTGCTGACAGGCCTGATCGCTCTTGCAGTGGTCATTTATTCTCTGGTGTCCATCGATCCTGGTCGGGAGCGATCGGGTTATCACTCGCTACTGCACTTCTTGTTGACTGGCGTGTGCGGTGCCCTGCTAGCTGGTGATATATTCAATCTTTATGTCTGGTTCGAAGTAATGCTGGTCACTTCCTTCGCGCTGATAACCCTGGGAGGCGATCGATCGCAATTGGAGGGAGGGATCAAGTACGTCACTCTGAATCTGATGGCATCGACTTTCTTCCTGGCAGGCACGGGCATTGTCTATGGAGCGACCGGCGCGTTGAATATGGCCGATATAGCCAATCGGATCAGCCAGGTAAAGCATTCGGGCCTGGTGATGGCACTGGCGCTTCTCTTCTTGATCGCTTTTGGCATTAAGGCTGCAATCTTTCCGCTTTTTTTCTGGCTCCCAGCCTCCTATCATACACCTCCGGTGGCCATTACCGCTCTCTTTTCCGGCCTGTTAACCAAAGTAGGCGTCTACGCGCTTATTCGCCTTTTCACCTTATTGTTCCCGGGGGAAGCAGAACAAATCCGCACGCTCCTTCTAGCGATTGCCGGCCTGACCATGATCACAGGCGTGCTGGGCGCAGTCGCGCAGACCGAGATCCGCCGGCTCCTATCTTTCCATATCATCAGCCAGATCGGATATCTGATCATGGGCCTGGGATTGTTCACCCCATCCGCCCTGGCAGGGTCTATCTTCTTTATAGCGCACGTCATTCCCGCTAAAGCCGCGCTCTTTCTAATCAGCGGAGCTATCCATCAAATGCAGGGAACTTATGACCTGAAAAAGCTGGGGGGACTTTATCGTTATCATCCTGTTCTGGCAGGCATGTTCATGCTCCCCGCTCTTTCCCTGGCGGGGATCCCTCCGTTATCCGGCTTCTTTGGTAAACTGGCGCTCGTTCGAGCCGGACTGGAGACAGGACAATTTGGGATCGTCGCAGCCGCGATGGCAGTGAGTCTTTTAACCCTCTTCTCCATGCTTAAAATCTGGAACGAGGCCTTCTGGAAGCCTTCGCCTTCTGGAGATATACCAGCGTCAGCCGGAAAGATATCTGCAGCGTTCTGGTTGTCGCTAATATTGTTGACCATGCCAATGATCTTCCTTGGTCTGTTTGCCGGTCCATTTTTTAAGCTCTGCATAGAAGCGGCAAAGCAACTATATCAGATGTAGGCTCAGGCGCCTGAAAATTTAAGAGCGGAGAGAAGTCAGCATGATCACGTTTCTGTTCAACATCCTGCTAACCTTAGTTTGGATGGCACTAACCGGGCAATTTAATACGGTCAACTTTGCTCTCGGCTTTGTGCTAAGTTACGCCGCTCTCTGGCTGATATATCGAATACATGGGCCCTCGTCATATTTCTGGAAGACACCGCAATTCCTGAGGCTTTCCCTGTTTGCGCTCCGGGAGATCATCAAGGCGAATCTGAATGTCGCGTATATTGTGCTGAATCCGGGTTATCAAATGCGACCAGGCATAATCGCAGTCCCAATGGACGCACGAACTGATGCGGAAATCACATTGCTGGCCAATCTGATCACTCTTACACCTGGCACCTTGAGCATCGATATATCGGCAGATCGAAAGGTCCTGTATGTCCACAGTGTTGATGTAGGAGACGATCCAGATCAACTTCGCCGGAAGATTAAGGATCAGCTTGAGCGGCGGATACTGGAGGTGACACGATGAGCCTGGCCAGCGTAATTTTGTTTGTGGTGTTGCCACTGATCGGTCTGGCTATAGCGCTGGCCTTCGTCCGTTTCGTGTGGGGACCCACTCTGCCGGATCGGGTTGTCGCTCTGGATCTGATCGGGGCCCTGGGAATCGGGATGATCACCGCCTATGCCATAGCCAGCAATCTTCCGATGCTACTCGATGTGGCCATCGTCATGGCGCTGCTTTCATTTCTGGGAACCTTAGCATTCGCACGTTATCTGGAGCGGAGGGGAAAGCTGTGAAGGAGATACTCAGTGGCATCCTGGTGATCCTTGGCACGATTTTTATGCTTGTGGCTGGAATAGGTATTTTGCGCATGCCCGATCTCTACACGCGAATGTCAGCCACAACTAAAGTCACTACCCTGGGAATTGGTTCTATCCTGGTGGCAGCGGCAATCTATTTCCAAGAACTTAGCATTGTGGCTCGCGCCCTGGCAACGATCGCATTCATGCTTCTGACCACACCCGTGGCAGCCCACGCGATCGGCCGGGCATCTTATTTGATCGGGGTGCCCCTCTGCCCCCAGACCGTAAGGGATGAGCTGTATGGTCGATACGACCCACAAACTCATCTGCTGGAGTCTGCCCCTCTCTATGAGCTGAAATTACAACTAACCAACCTGCACATTGAGCGGCTGAAAATACCTGACAGGGCATCTATCTCTGGAAAGAACCTGGAAGAATTGCAAATACGGCAACAATATGGCGTGACAGTCTTGGCGATCTGTCGAGGAACCCATGTTATTCCTAATCCGGATGGCGGTGTCCAGCTGTTCTCCGGCGACGAGCTGATCGTTATTGGAACCCCAGAGCAGGTAAAGGTATTGCGAGGGCATCTATTAACCACGGAACAAGCAAATCTGTCGCATGATCAGGCAAAGTAATCCAATCCTTTCCACGCCTTAAGCGGAACGCTTTCTGGCCGGGTGGAAGGTGGGCTTTCGACGGTTGGTCTGGCGTCATGAGCGTTTCCTGACAACCTTCCAGGGTTTCGTGCGCCTGGCCGGTCCCCTCATCCCAGTGGAACAGGCAAACGGGAGGATTCTATGGGGACGCATATTCACGTCCCAGCTCTTGTCCTGCTCCTGGCAATGTTAATTATCGCGGCGAAAGCAGGCGCATGGCTGAGCCTGCGATGGCACCAGCCAGCTATGCTGGGGGAGCTCGTTGCTGGTCTGATCCTTGGGCCCAGCTTGCTCAACGTCTTCTCCTGGCCGATTTTTAACCATCAGGGACTCCAGGAGACGGTTCTGGCTCTCGGAGATCTGGGAGTCATTCTCCTGATGGGCATGGCCGGCTTGGAGATCGAGCTTGAGGAATTTCTAAATAATCACCAAGTATCCCTGATGGCTGGAACGGCAGGCGTGGTGATGCCGATTGCGCTTGGCACGATAGTCACCTATCCGTTCCATCATAATTTATCCGCCTCGATCTATATGGGGCTGGTTCTCAGTGCGACGAGTGTGAGTATCTCAGCCCAGACCTTGCTGGAGCTGGGCCGTCTGCGCTCGCCGGAAGGGATCGCCCTTCTGGGGGCGGCGGTGGTTGATGATATACTGGCGCTGCTGGCCCTGGCGGTGTTCACCAGTGTGGTAAACCCCGGAGGTGGGGCCGGAGGTGGAGTCGGGGGATTGGCGATCGCCCTCGCCCGCATGATGCTCTTCCTGATCCTGGCCTTTCTCCTGGCTCGGGCTGTGTTGCCGCGAATGGCCACGTGGGTTCAGAACCAGCCTGTTAGCGAGGGGCTGATGGCCCTGGCGTTCGTGGCCATCCTGGCCCTGGCGGGGGCAGCAGAGGAGCTGGGCGGGCTGGCAGCGATCACCGGTGCCTTCCTGGCCGGCCTGGGCCTGGGTAATCATCCCGCCCGTCACACGGTCTTCGAGCGTCTGCGCCCAGCCGCCTATGGCTTCTTTGTGCCCCTCTTCCTGGTCGGTGTGGGCCTTCGGGCCGACTTGCGGACGATGTCGCTCGAAGGGGCAGTGTTCACCCTATTGCTGATCGCCGTGGCGATTCTCTCCAAACTGATCGGCTGCGGCGTGGGGGCCTGGCTGGGAGGATTCCGCCCGTTGCAGGCCTGGCGCGTGGGGCTGGGGATGATCTCCCGAGGAGAGGTCGGCCTGATCCTGGCCTCCCTGGGCCTTTCAGCGGGCTTCCTTCAGCCTTATGAATTCGTGGCGGTCGTCGCCATGGTGGTGGCCACCACGCTGATCACACCGATCCTGTTACGCTGGTCCTTCGGGCCACGGAGTCTTCAGGAACTTCACGCCGCAAGGGAATGAGGAGGTTCAGATGCCGAAATGTGTGGTGGCGGTGATTCCGAATCTGGAGAAGGTGCATGATGTGCTTCGCGCCTGGGAAGCGTTAGGGGTTCCCGGGGTGACGATGATCGACACCATCGGAATGGCCTCTTTGCGCCAGTGGGTGGGGCGGGAGGATCTGCCCCTGGTCCCCTCCCTGCGCTCCATCCTGGAGAGCGCGGAAACCGCCTTCCATCACCGCACGCTGTTCTCCGTCATTCCGGACGACTTCGACCTGGAACGGCTGATCCGGGAGACGGAGCGCGTCCTCGGACGTTTCGAGGATCCTGAGACCGGTTTCTTGTTCGTATTACCCGTTCTGGAAGTTCGGGGCCTCCGACAGCCGTGAACGTCCTGCGCATCCGTGAAGAGGTCGAGCAGGGGCTCCCGGCTCTGCGGCTGGAGAATGAATGGCTCGCGCTCACGATCCTCCCGGATCTGGGCGGGAAGATCGCCGCATGGGAGGATCGGCGCCGGGGCCTTTCCTGGCTATGGCGGAATCCTTACCTCCCATGGCGGCTCCCCCGCGATGAAGCCCATTATGTCCGGGAGTTCGACCTGGGCGGCTGGGATGAATGTTTCCCCGCGATCGCCCCAGGGCCTTACCCCGCAGACCCCTGGGCGGGAATTCCGATCCCGGATCATGGAGAGCTCTGGTCCCAATCGTGGAGGATCCAGGCCCGGATCGAGGAGGGGAAACGCGTGATCGCTACCGGTGTAGTGGAAGGCCGCATGTTCCCTTATCGCTTTGAGCGCACCCTGCTGTTAGAGGCCGATCGCCCCAGCGTCCGGATCCGTTATCGCGTGCGGAACAACGCGGAACATACCTTCTACTTCCTCTGGGCGGCCCATCCTCTCTTCCCGATGCCGCCCGGGATGCGCTTGCTGGTTCCAGGGCCGGCGGTGGGGCGGGTCGCAACGGCGATCGGCGTTTCCCCCAAAGTCACCATTTTCTCCTGGCCCCATCTTCCGGTGGAGGGAGGCCTTCTGGATCTCCAGGAACCGGATCCCGAAGGAGGATGGGCGTTAAAGCTCTTCCTTCGCCCCGCCGCTTCATGGGTTCGCCTGATCCACCCGACCGGCGCGTGGTGGGAGATGGGATGGCGGGGTCCGATCACCCATCTCGGCCTGTGGATCAACGCCGGAGGATGGTCGGGCGCGGACACGCCGCCCTATCAGAACCTGGCCCTGGAGCCCGCGATCGGGGCGCCCGATGATTTAAGCGAGGCGATGCGAGAATGGGGTTTCTTCGGCCTGCTGCCTCCCCTTCAGGAGATGGAGTGGACCCTCCAGGTGACGGTGGGATAATAAGATTCTGGGAACGATCCCGCCTCCTCCTTACGGCTGCACCACAACGGGAGTCCCGATATCCGCCCACTGGTAAAGCTGCTCCGCGATCGGCGTCGGCAGGTTAACGCATCCGTGGCTCATTGGACGGCCAAAGTTGTTATGCCAGTAGGTCCCATGCAGGGCGTAGTCCTTATAGAAATACATCACATAAGGAACATTGGGCAGCCGATAACCCGGACCGGTCATCGTCTGAGCGCGCAGCTTGAGATAGATGCGGAAGGTCCCGATCACCGTGGGCGTGCGGGGCCGCCCGGTCGAGACCTTCGTCCGCAGGATGGGGGTTTCTCCCTCATAGGCTGTCAGCTCCTGATCGCTCAGATCCACCAGAATCCACCGACCCGGAAACGGCGGCCCAGGCAATGGGGTGGGTGAGACCGTGGGACGCGGACGAGAGGGCACCGTCATAGCTGGACGAGGGATCCGCGTTGGAGTCGGCGAAGGGTCTGGCAGAAAGGTGGGATGCGGAGAAGGAGATGGTGAGGGCGCCGGGGTGAAAGGAAGCGGAGTTGCTGTTGGAGAGCTCTCCTCAACGCTCGTCGCGGTGCTGGAACCTTGCCGATCCCGTCTTCGGAGATCCGCGGCGGCATCCAGGGCGGGGTCCAGCGCCACCGCCTCCGGAAGAGGGGGCTCCCCTTCCTCCAGAAGCTCCCACGGATCAACGGCTCCAGAGCCCCAGGCGATGAGGAGAACGGCGATCAGCGTCAGCAGCCCATAGAGGAACCCGATCCCAATGATCCACCTGGGCCAGCGGGCGGGAGGACGTCCCCGAGCATTTGGGAAGCGTCTCCGGATCCGCCGCACCACCGCACGGATCGGCGGGGATGAAGGCGCCGCCGCATAGGCCCGGGCAGCCCACCACAGGGCCTCCTCCGGGGAAGCCGCCCGAAGCGCCCGCTGTGCCCATCGAAGCGCCTGCCGCTCCGCAGACGGCGATGAGACATCCATGGCTTCCTCCCCAAACGTCGCGATCATGTCGAGAACCTGGGACGGCTCACGTCCCCCAAAATTCCTTCAACGGGACAGACGCACCCGGATCTCCCATCCCGTCCAGCCGATCTGGTCCTCTGAGAGCTTGCACGGGCGGGCGCTCACCTCTGCCAGCACAGGCTCCGACCCCTCGATCCCCAAGCGATAGGCACCCTGGGGCTCCATTCGGACATCCGCGTATCCCTTTCCCATCCCGGGCTTCAATCCCGTCAGCAAGGTCTCCATCCCTCGAGGTCCGCTCACCCACAGGCGCACCCCGGACCGCCCCTCCCCGTCCGGGCCGAGGACCTCGATCCGCAGCAACGGTGAGGTTTCACACAGTGGCCGTTGCTCGATGACCTGCGAAACGGATGGCGTCGGCGTAGGGGTCATGGTTTCGACAAGGGCCGACATAGGCGTAAGAGGAGACTCCTGTGTCGGGCTCGGAGCAGGTGATGGGGAGAACGTCGGGGTCACGGTCGGAGAAGGTGTTGGGGTGGGAATCAGCGTTGGCGAAGGCGGCACGCGGGTGGGCACTGGCGTGGCCAGGATCACCACCAGCGCCGGGGAGCGCGCGCCTAACTGCTGGGCCGCGCGAGCCAGGTCCTGAACGATCCCGGAAGGCCAGTTCTCCAGAAGCCCGCGTTCCGCGAGGGCGGCTACCCGCTCCGGAAGATCCGGCAGGGCCAGCGCCGCCAACCGTCGCCGCAGCGTCACCGGATCCCTTTCCACGGCATCCGCCTGGGCGGCGAGCACGATCCATAGCTCCTGGTAAGGGGCAGCCAGCTCCGCCGGGGAAGACTTCCCGGGCGGCGGAGGGAATATTTCCCACGCCAGGTAAAGCCCTCCGAGCAGGCCGGGGATCAGTCCCACCAGGAAGGCGATCCCTGCATAACCTTTCACGGCGGACCTCCGGGCGGCTCGGACGTAGAGGAGGAACGCAGGGCGCGGAGCAGGTCCGCGATGGCCGAGCGGGCTTCGGGAGAGATGGGCGCCGGCGAATGCCCGGGAAGCCCTTGCAGGACCTCGATGGGATCCCCCAGGAGGGTGAGCCGGGCTCGGGCGAGGGCCAGATCACGATCCCGGGTGTAGGCCAGAGCGACCATCTGGACATACTCGGCCTGCCACGCCGGATGGAGATCCCCCGGCGCCACATCGACATAACGCACCGGCCAGACGTGGCGTCCCAGGAGGAACCCAATTCCCCCGCCCATCATCAACCCTAACCCGAGCATCCCGATCACCGCTTTCCATCCACGCATCGGCCCCGATCCCTCCCATCCTTGCAGGACAACTACGCGCAGTTGTCCTATAAATCCTCGAGCCATTGAAGGGCCCTCTGGAGATCGCCATGGTTTTTTCGGAGCCACCCATTCTCACCCCCACAAACCCAGAACGTTCGCATCCCCACCTGCTCCGCCGGCTCGATGTCCTGTTTCCAGTCATTGCCGATCATCCCGCATGCCTCCGGCGGGACCTGTAAACGTTCCGCTACCTCCAGGTAATATTCCGGCCATGGTTTGGTAAAGCGCATATTCTCCATCGTCGTGATCCAGTCGAAGGGCACATCCCCCAGACCCGCCCATTCGATGCGCTGACGGATCGCAACCTCCGGGAAGACCGGATTGGTCGCCACGGCGATGCGCAGGCCTCGCGCTCGCGCCCGCTCCACCAGGAGCCGGGCTTCGGCCCGGCATTCCGTGAGGGCGCGCAAAGAAGGAAACACCTCCGCATAGAAACGCGTGAAGAGCGGCATCCAGAAATCCATGAGCTGTTTCGTTTCCCGCTCGAAAACCTCTACAAAGCGCTCCCACACTGTGCGCCGGGGGTCCGGTCGGCGGATCGCCTCCCGCACCGCAACCAGGAGGGCAGCCAGGAACCTTTCTGGGGGATAGAGAGGCGCCATAAACGCCTGGAGCCGGTCGAAATAGGCCGGCATAAAGCGCTCCATATCATTGCCCAACAACGTGCCGTCCAGGTCGAACAGGACCGCGCGGATCATAGGGCATGGTTCCCCGCATCTGAATGAGGAAGCCGGTGCAAATGGCATTCCCCGCAGCCGATCTCCGGACGCGGAACCTCCACCAGGCGAAGGGCACAAACCGCGTAGACGCGCACCTGCTCCCGCAAGCCCAACCACGTCTTCGCCACCCGGGCCTCCAGCGCCAGATGAGGACAGGCGTTCGCGCGGACGATCCCGGGGATCGGGCAGGTGGCGCAGAGATACGGTTTCCACGTTCCCCCACCGGGGGTTCGCTCGATCAGCCGACAGGCCCGGGTCTGCCGACCCCGATAGTAATCCTCATAGTAGAACGGACATTCCGTCCCATACGGTGTGCGCACGATCTCGCCTCCATTTAACCTGATTATAAACATAACGCAACCTGCCATCGAATGTCCGGTTCCTTTTTGGGGTAGCGTTGATATTGTAAGGGATTTGCTCTGCTGCCCCCTGATGGCCCGAAGCGTTTGGAGGGCGAGATGAGTGAGGGGACGCGCCGAAAGCGCGTCCCCTCACTCCCTAACGCCAGGCTTCACTTACGCAGATGACCCCATCCCCATGGATCCCTCCTCCCCGATCCTTCGGGCCGTGGTGAGGAACGAAAAGGATGTCGGAGGCAAGCCGGACGCAGAAAGACACCCGGCTCGTCCCTCGCTCCCCATGGGAACGCTCAGATTATTGAAAAGCCCTGAGTGCCTTCTGGAAGCCCTTGACATTTTCGATCATTATCGCTATAAAAAATATAAGGGAACTAAACGAACGTTTGCTTGATCCAGATGTGGCAATCCGGCCGGGCATGACCGCTGAGCCGCAGGGAGGGGATTCGAGGGACTGGGCCCCCGGGGCACTCAGCCCCTTCGCCACCCAGAATCCCTCAGGATGGAATCACGCATCATATGGTAGCGCTCCCGCTCAGCCTGACAGCGGGTAATCATCTGGAAAGGAGGGGCCTATGAATCGTCATGGATGGCTGGCGATCGCCCTGATAATCGTCCTGCTGACCGCATGCGCCGCTCCCACGCCGACACCGCCGCCTGCTGCAACCCCCACATCCGCGCTGATTGCTCCTTCCACACCCACACCGGCACCGAAAGTCGGGAGCCCTTATAAGATCGGCTTCATCGCCTCCATCACCGGGCCCGGGGCCAGCCTGGGCATCCCGGAGCGCAACACCGCCCAGCTGGTTCAGGAGCAGCTGAAGGCCCAGGGAGGGATCATCGGGCCAGACGGGGTGCGCCATGAGGTGCAGATCCTCATCTTCGACGACGAAAGCAAAACCGACACGGCGGCCAGCGTCGCCCGGCGCCTCATCGAACAGGAAGGCGTGGTGGTCCTGGTGGCCGGCACCCTGAGCGGCCCCAGCCTGGCGATGGTCCCGATCGCCACGGAAGCCAAAGTGCCGATGATCTCCATGGCCTCCGCGCGCTCCATCATCGAAGACCCTGAGACAAAGAAGATGCGCGAATGGATCTTCAAGCCGGTCCCCGAGAACCTTCACTCCGCCCAGAAGCAGGCCGATTACCTGAAGGCCGTGGGGGTTACGAAGGTCTGTCACCTCTATGAGAACACCGCTTACGGACAGGACACCTTCGCCAGCGCTCAGGCGATCTTCCCCCAGGCGGGTATCGAGATCGTCTACGGTGATGCCTTCGAGCGCACGGCCACGGAGTTCCCCCAGGTGGAGCGGGTGAAGGCCAGCGGATGCCAGGCCGTGGTGATCGGCTCCATCCCGCCGGCTTCGGCGCTGGTTAACGTCGCCGTCCGGGACGCCCTGCCGGAGATCCGGATCATCCACGGCCACGGCTCATGCAGCCCGGACCTGATGAAGACCGCCGGCGCGGCGGCGGAGGGCACGGTCATGCCCTGCGGCAAGATCCTGGTGGCCGATCAGTTGCCGGATACGGATCCCGTGAAGAAGCTGAACCTGGATTTCGTGAAGGCCTACCAGGACTTCACGAAGGGAGAGCCCATCAGCACCTTCGCGGGTCACGCCTATGATGCGCTGCAGTGGGCCCTGGCCGCCCTGAAGACCCTGCCGGATGGCCTGTCGCTGGCGGAGCAGCGGGCGAAGGTTCGGGAGGCCCTGGAGACCACGATCCGGGACTTCCCGGGCACTCACGGTATCTTCAATTTGAGTCCCACGGATCACCTGGGGTTCAACTACGCGGACTTCGTGATGGTCATAGTAAAGGATGGAAAGTTCCAGATCCTTCCTGAGGATCAATGGAAGTAACCGGACTGGGGACAAACTTTTCTCCTGTCCATGGGATTTTGAGGTCAAAGATGAGGGAAGGAGATGCGTGGAGCGCGGAGGCCGCCCTCCGGACGGTCTCCGCGCTCCAAAGATCTCGCGAAAGAGAAGCAGGGGGCGTTCGCCGTGATCCGGGATAGGACCTGGGAGGAACGAGTTCAGTTCGCGAGGCGCTGGGGGATCACAGCTGCAGCGCTGGGGCTGGTGATCTTTCTGGTCCTGTTAGGTCGGCGCCATGGTTTTGGAGTTCCAGAATATCTTCAGTTCGCCCTGGATGGATTGCGTGGGGGGAGCATCTATGCGCTGGTCGCCCTGGGTTTCGTCCTGGTCTATCGGGTGATGGGGGTGATCAACTTCGCCCAGGGCGCCTTCGTGATGCTGGGTCCGATGCTCACGGCGTTCTTTTACGAACAGGGGTGGCCCCCCGTCCCCGGCCTCCGCCTCGCCCTCGCCGCTCTCTTGGCCGTGGGGATCGTAGGAGCGTTGGGGATGGCTGTCGAGCGGCTCACCCTGTATCCGGCGCGTCGCGCCTCCCCGCTGACCCGGATCATCATCACGGTCGGGGTGTATCTGGCGCTTCAAGGGGCTGCCCTTCTGCTGTGGGGACCTTACGCGAAGGTGCTGCCTTCATTCACCACTATGAGCCTTTCAGACCCCACCCTTCGTTTCGGTGGGGTGCGGGTGAAAGCTCAGAGCCTGTGGATCGCAGGGACTCTGATCGCAACCGTCATAGCCCTTGGGCTGTTCTTCGGACACACCACAGTCGGCAAGGCGATGCGAGCGTGCGCGGTTAACCGCCTGGCAGCCCGGTTGATGGGCATCCCGGTGGACACCATGAGCACCCTGGCGTTCGGAATGGCAGCTGTGCTGGGCGCGATCGCCGGGATCGTTCTGGGCCCGGTGACCCGGGCGACCTACGATATGGGGCTGGAACTGGGGTTGAAGGGCTTCGTGGCGGCCATTATGGGTGGGCTGGTGAGCTTCCCGGGAGCCGTCCTGGGCGGCCTTGTCCTGGGAGTGTTAGAGAACCTGTGGGCCGGGGTCACCGTAGCCGGCTTCAAGGATCTGTTCGCCTTCGTGGTCCTGATCCTGGTCCTTCTGCTTCATCCCCGGGGCTTCGCGGGGGCAGAGGCCGCAGTGGAGCGGGTCTGAAATTCGGGAGAGGAGAGTAATGGGTCGAACGGGATTCCCATCGAACGTCATCGGGTTCGCCATCGGCGTTCCGCTGATCCTCGCCATTGGGATGCTGGAGGCCTTGCGACCGATGGGGCTCTCGCTGCCCGCTCTCACGGGTGGCCTGTTGACCCTGGACACCATGATCCGGGTCGGCCTGTTCACCATCATCCTGGTGGGGCTGAACCTCCTGATGGGTTACGCTGGCCAGGTCTCCCTGGGGCAGGCGGCGTTCTATGGCATGGGGGCCTTTTTCTCGGCCATCCTGACGGTGCGGGCCCGCACGCTAAGCATCCCCCCTGCGCTGGCGGAGACCTGGTGGTGGCCGTGGGTGGTGATGGGAATGGGCGCCCTCCTGGTCGGCATGGCCGCTTATGGGATCGGGCGTCCGATTCTGCGGCTGCGGGGCCACTATCTGGCGATGGCCACCCTGGGCCTGGGGATCGTGGTTTACATCCTGCTGCGGGAGAACATGGGGTTGCCCCATCTCAATCTGACCGGCGGCTTCGATGGCATCCAGGGGATCCCCCGCCTGCGGCTGGGCGGATTCCTGCTGTGGCCGGCCTGGCGCTATTACTTCCTGGTCTGGCTCTTTGCCTTCGGCGCGATCGCCCTGGGCCTTCGCGTGGTTCACTCCCGCGTGGGGCGAGCGTTGCGGGCGATCCACGGCAGCGAGATCGCTGCGGAAAGCGTCGGGGTTGAGGTTCCCCATTATAAGGCCATGATCTTCGGCCTCAGCGCGGCGATGGCCGCTCTGGCCGGGAGCCTCTACGCGCACTTCCAGACCACGGTGATCCCGGCGACCTTCGGGTTCGGCCCATCGCTGGAGCTGGTGGTGATGTCCGCCGTGGGCGGCATGACGAGCATCTGGGGGGCACCCTTCGGGGCGCTGACCATCCTGCTGGTCCAGGAGGCGTTGCGCACTCAGTTGCATCGAGTGCTCCCCAACGCCCAGGGGGAATTTGAGGCGATCGCCTTTGGCCTCATTCTGGTGCTGATCATGATGTTCCTGCCCGATGGCCTGACTGTCGGAGGGCTTCGCTGGCTTCAAAGCCGCCCGCGTCTGCACATCCGATTCGCGCGCCGCTCGTTCAAACCAGGATAGGGCTTACTCCCACCTGGTGTTCCAGAGGGCCACGGGGAGAGGCGTTTTGCCGTTCCAGGGTGGCGGGATGCCCCTGATGGTCCCGCCCCCATCCGATCTCTTCAAAATCCGGGATACAGGATCATCCGAGAATGAAGGCCATGCTACCCATTAGCCCAGACGGAACGGGAGGTCCTTCGAGGCAGCCGTTGCTGGAGGTCATCCGGGTCTCCAAAGCCTTCGGTGGCCTGATGGCTCTGGTGGATGTCTCCCTCCGCATCTGGCCGGGCCAGATCAAGGGACTGATCGGCCCGAACGGGGCGGGGAAGACCACCCTGTTCAATCTGATCACAGGGATCCTGCACCCGACTTCCGGCGACATCCGCTTCCAGGGCCGTTCCATTATCGGGCTTCCGCCCTATCGGATCGCTGCCCTGGGGATCGCCCGCACCTTTCAGAACGTCCAGCTGTTCCCCGGGATGACGGTCCTCGAGCATGTGCTGGTCGGAGGGCACCGCCACAGCCGGAGCGGTCTCCTCGGAGCGATCCTCCGCTCCCCTCGAACGCGGCACGAGGAGGAAGAAACCCGGGCGCGGGCATGGGCGGTCCTGAAACGGGTCGGGCTGGCGGAATGGGCGGATCGCCCGGCGGAAAGCCTGCCGCTGGGTCTGCAACGGATCCTGGAGATCGCCCGCGCCCTGGCCACCGACCCTCAGCTGATGCTCCTGGATGAACCCGGGGCGGGTCTGAACCTGATGGAAAAGGCCCATCTGGCGGAACTGATCCGTTCCCTGAACGCGGAAGGCATGACCGTGCTCCTGGTGGAGCACGACATGAGCCTGGTGATGGGGCTGGCGGATGAGATCGCGGTCCTGGATTACGGGCAATTGATCGCCGAGGGGCCGCCGGAGGTGATCCGCCAGGATCCCCGGGTGATCACTGCCTATCTGGGCGAGGAAGACGAGGTGTGGGATGCGGCTCGAGGTTGAAAGGCTGGAAGCGACTTATGGCTCGGTCCGCGCGCTCCACGGAGTTTCCCTGCACGTGGATCCAGGGGAAATGGTGGCCGTGATCGGAGCAAACGGGGCCGGGAAGACTACCCTGCTGCGGGCCATCAGTGGATTGCTGCGCCCCATGGCCGGACGGATCTGGTTTGATGGGCATGAAATCACCGGATGGCCCCCGGAACGGATCGTAGCGCTGGGGCTGGTTCAGATCCCGGAACGGCGACAGCTCTTCGACTCGATGAGCGTGGAGGATAACCTCCGTCTGGGGGCCTACTTGCGTCTCCGCCGGGGTGAACGGAAGGCGGTGGAGGAAGATCTGCAACGGGTCTTTGAGCTCTTCCCCCGCCTGAAGGAGCGGCGACGACAGATGGCTGGAACGCTCAGCGGGGGTGAGCAACAGATGCTGGCCATCGGGCGCGGGCTGATGGCCCGGCCCCGGGTGCTGCTCCTCGATGAACCCTCCCTGGGCCTCGCCCCGCTGCTGGTCCAGGAGCTCTTCCGGATCCTCCGCGCCCTCCGGGAACAGGGCCTGACCCTCCTGCTCGTGGAACAGAACGCCCGCCAGGCCTTACGGGTGGCCGATCGCGCCTACGTGATGGAGACCGGGCGAATCGTGCGCGAAGGAACGGCAGCGGAACTCCTCGCCGATCCCACCCTTCAGGCGGCTTACCTGGGGGGCTCCTCAGGCCCTATCATCCCTTCATCCTCGCCAATGGAGGTGGCTGTTCATGCCCGTTCCGCCCGAACAGTTGCGTCAGGTGATGCGGCGGTGGGCGAGCACGGTGACGGTGGTGACGATGCGGGCGGATGATCAGATCCATGGCCTCACGGCCACGGCTTTCACCAGTGTGTCCATGAACCCACCGCTGGTCCTGGTCTGCATCCAGAACGACAGCCGGAGCGAGGCCCTGCTCCGAAGGGGGCGCTGCTTCGCCGTGAACTTCCTGACGGAAGATCAGGCCGCGCTCTCCGAGCGCTTCGCCGGGCGGATCCCGATCGCCGATCGGTTCGAAGGACTCGCCTGCCGGATGGCAGTGACCGGGGCGCCGATCCTGGAGGATGCCCTCGCTTACCTGGACTGCACGGTGGCCGGAGCATATTGGGGGGGCGATCACACCATTTATCTCGGCCTGGTGGAAGACGCGGGGATCCTGCGGGATGGATCTCCCCTGCTCTACTTCCAGGGCCACTATCGACGCCTGGCACCCGGGAACGGAGGAGGCCTGTTATGAAGGAGGCCGATCGCCTTCGGGGTTCGCTGGTGCCCCTGGTCACGCCCTTCCGGAACGGGGCGGTGGATTGGGAGGCCTTCGCCGGTCTCATCGAATGGCAGATCGCCTCGGGCTCCCACGGCCTGGTGATCACGGGAACCACCGGGGAGCCCAGCGCCCTGACCTTCGAAGAGCGCGTGGGCCTCTACCGGCTGGCCGTCGAGGTGGCCCGGGGACGGGTTCCGGTGATCGCGGGGACAGGAACCAATAACTACGAAGAGACCGTTCGTCTCTCCGAGGCGGCCCAGAAGGCAGGCGTTGACGCGCTGTTAGTGGTCGTTCCGTATTACGTGCGACCTTCCCAGGAAGGGCTCTTTCGCTATTTCAAAGGGATCGCGGAGCGCGTGGATCTCCCGGTGATCCTCTATAACATCCCGGGGCGCACCGCCGTCCATTTAGAGATCGAAACTGTGGCCCGGCTGCGGGAGGCATGTCCGAACATCATCGGGATCAAAGAGGCCAATAAGGACTTCGAGCATATCAACCGGCTGCTGCACCGGATGGGACGAGATTTCCGGGTTTACTCCGGGATCGAGCTTCTTTGCTTCCCTGTCCTGGCCATCGGCGGGGCCGGATATGTGAGCGCCACCGGGAACGTCCTGCCCGACCGGGTGGCCCGGCTTTACGATCTGGTGGCCGCCGACCGCTGGCGGGAGGCTCAGGATCTTCACTATGAACTGTTGCCCCTCAACGACGCCCTCTTCATCGAGACCAACCCGGTCCCCGCCAAGACAGCCCTGGGGATGATGGGGAAGATCTCGCCGGAGGTCCGCCTGCCCCTGGCCCCCATGCGGCCGGAGAACGTGGAGCGACTGCGCCAGGTGCTGAAAGGATATGGCCTGATCGAATAGGCAGGAGGATCCTATCTGTTCCTTCTGTATGTAGGACTTACGCAGTTCGTTTCCCTGGGGGCAAGGATTTTTTCTCCCCCCTCCCCACGGCCCCAAGGGCCGTGGGGAGGGGGGAGGAAGGGGGGTGGGGCCATTCCGTCCCCCCTTTAGAGCCTTCAACTGCGTAACTCCTACTGTATGAAAAAGGCGAGGGAAGAGCAAGACAAGCCATCCAATCTAACCTTCCCAGCCCTCAAAGCCTTCTCGAAATCAGGGGGCAGGTCCTTCCACAATCTGATCAAGGAGGCTCCCATTGGATGCCCTGGCGATGGCCCTGGGGCCCGTATTTGTGGCGGGGTTTGGCCTGCAACAACTGCTGGAGCTGCTGGACCCATGGCTGGACCCCCTGCTCGGGGGGCGCAAAAGACAGGTATATGCGGGGATCGCCCTGCTTTACGGATTGACCCTGGCGGCCCTCACGCCCATCCGGGCGCTGCGGCCTTTCGGGATCGAGGCGGGATGGATCGATATGCTCCTCACCGCCCTCTTCATCAGCGGAGGGACCAAGGGGATCAATGATCTCCTGAAATGGCTGGGCTATCAGAAAGAGGCGGCCAAAGCCCGGTTAAGCCCGGAGCAGATCCGACGCGTGTGAGGCGGCGCATGCGGATCGCCCGGTTTGCTGCAGACGGACGGATCTGGGAGGGACAGGTCACGGAGGAGGGATGGCTGGTGGCCGAGGGGCGGGCCTTCGATCCGCAACAGGTGGTGTGGCTTCCCCCCGTCCCGCCCGGGGGGAAGGCCATCGGGCTGGCCCTGAACTACGCGGAGCACGCGGAGGAGCTCCAGGTGGTGCCTCCCGAGGAGCCGGCGCTTTTCTTCAAACCGGCGAACACATGGATCGGCCATAAAGCCCCGGTGATCTATCCGAAGGGGGTGACCTTCCTCCACGGCGAAGTGGAACTGGTGGTGATCATCGGGCGCCGCTGCCGCAACGTCCGTCCCGAGGACGCGTGGGATGTGATCGCGGGCTACACCATCGGCAACGACGTGACCGCCCGGGATTTCGTCGGCAACTTCTACCGCCCGCCGGTCCGGGCCAAAGGGCAGGACACCTTCGGCCCGATGGGGCCGTGGCGGGTGACCCCCGATGAGATCCCGGATCCTCACAACCTGGCCCTGCGTCTTTACGTGAACGACCAACTGGTCCAGGAAGGGCACACCTCGCGGATGATCCATCGCATCCCGGACCTGATCGCCTTCATCAGCTCGTTTATGACCCTGGAGCCCGGCGACACCATCTGGACCGGAACCCCGCGGGGGATCCACCCGGTGCGGCCCGGGGATGTGATGCGTTTGGAAATCGAGGGGATCGGG
>JAEVEY010000062.1 GCA_016842045.1 Candidatus Thermoflexus sinensis
CCCTGAAAACGAAATGATTTTCCCTCTCCACCCCTGAGGGAGTCCTCGCTTCAGCTCACTGCCTTCCTCACAAGCTTGATGATCTTTTCCTCCTCGGCGGCCGTGAGCTCCCTCAGCGCGAAGGCCACCGGCCACATGGCGCCCTCATCGAGATTCGCCGCGTCGGTGAAGCCGAGCGTCGCATACCTTGTATGGAACTTGTGCGCCGGCTGGAAGAAACAGACAACCTTGCCGCTCCGGGCATAGGCGGGCATCCCATACCAGAGCCTCGGCGTGAGATCCGGCGCGCTGGCCCGGATCAGTGTATGGAGACGCATGGCCATCGTGCGATCCGGTTCCGGCATCCCGGCGATCTTCGCCAGCACCGCGCTCTCCTCATCCTCCCTGGATCCACGGCGTGCGGCGGCTTTCAGCTCCCGGGCGCGCTCTCGCATCGCCGCCCGCTCTTCTTCCGTGAATCCCTTAGACGCTTCGCCCCTCGTGCCTTTCCGAGCAGAACGCTTGCTTTGCTTCACAGGTCTCTCCTTCCGATCCTCAGGCTGGGGCCAGGCAAATGCCATCATAGCCTACTCTTAGACTTGTTGCATCATTCGCTCTATCCTCCCCCTCCCACGGCCTCCATTTCTCGGGGCTTTTCAATGTTCTAACGAGGAGAAAGGGGGAGGGGCCATTCCTTTTTTCACCGTTGTGCCATCTTTGTTGGAACTTTGAAAAGCCCTGTCCACCCCTCTGGTTTCTTGACAGAAGCACAGGCGCGGCTATCATTTAAATAAAGCTGAGCGGAAGGCTGGAAGGCGCGTCAAAGATTTGCTCTTCCACGCCCTCCGCCTTTTCGAGCTCAGGATCCAATTGAATATGGCCGAGGTGCCCGACGCCCCGGATGGCAGGGCTGAAAGGCGAAGTCCGGTGAAAGTCCGGCGCTGTCCCGCAACGGTAACCACGGCCGCGGATGCGGACCGTGGAAGCCCGGTCGCCCGCCTCGGCCTCCTCCGAACCTCGCGGAAGGGGTAGGAGCGCCGCCCGACCCGTTTCCGGGTCCCTTCTGGCTTTCCTGCGGCCTCCCTGTCCGTTCCGGCAGGGAGGCCGCCGATTTTATGCCTCCAGCCGGGATGGGCCTCCGCCCCTTTCAGCGAGGGATCCCATCCCAGACTGGAGGTGTTCTGATGCGACGGATTATGGCCTTCATGCTGATCCTGATCGTTCTGGCCGGCTGCGCGGGGGCTCCCTCCCCCACCCCCACCGCCACGTTGCTTCCGACTCTCACTCCATCGCCCACCGTCCTCCCCACGGCCACGCCGACACCCGCGCCCTTCCTGAGCATCACGGACGACTTCGGAAGGACGGTGGTGCTGAAGGCCCGACCCCAGCGGATCGTGACCCTCGCCCCCTCCGCCACGGAGATGATCTTCGCGGTGGGGGCTGGCGATCGCCTCGTGGGACGGGATGAGCTCTCGGACTACCCGCCGGAGGCGAAGAACGTCCCCAGCATCGGCGGCACCTATCCGTCGATCAACACCGAGGCGATCGTGGCCCTGCGCCCCGATCTGATCCTGGCCCCCGGCGTCATCAGCCCGGAACAGGTGAAGGCGTTAGAGGATCTGGGACTGGTCGTGTTCCATCAGCGCACGCCAAAGGATATCGAAGAGATCTTCCAGCAGATCCAGATGGTCGGGCGATTAACCGGGAACACCGAACAGGCGGAGAAGGTCGTGGCTGACCTCCGGGCTCGCTTATCTGCGATTGAGGAAAAAGTCCGCCAGACGTCAACCCGCCCCAAAGTCTTCTATGAGCTCGACGCCACAGACCCGGGCAAGCCATGGACCGCCGGGCCGGGCTCCTTCATCGACCGGCTCATCACCCGTGCCGGCGGGCAGAACATCGGCGCGAGTCTCTCCAGCGAGTGGGGGCAGATCAGCCTGGAGGAGCTCCTCCGCCAGGATCCTGATCTCATCATCCTGGGGACCGCCAACTATGGCGAGACGCCGGAGAAGGTGAAGCAACGCCCGGGCTGGAACCGCCTGCGGGCGGTGCGCGAAGGACGCATCTACCCGATCGATGCGGATCTGATCTCCCGGCCCGGCCCGCGGATCGTCGATGGCCTGGAGGCGCTCGCGCGGATCATCCACCCGGAGCTGTTCCCACAACCCGCGGCAAAGCTTCCGTTACCCATTGCGATGCGGCTTCTCGCTCCGGTCCGGTGATTTCGTTTTCCGTTCAGGGCTTTTCCCGTTCGTAGTAGGGCACGCAAGTGCCCGTCCTCTTTGGGTGAACGCTTAGACGGGCACTCCGCTTCGCTCCGTGCCCTACTACAAACAAGGGGTTTTTCCTGTTCGTAGCAGGGCACGTAAGTGCCCGTCCTTTTTGCGAACGCTTAAAAGGAGCTCGGCGGGAGTCCTGCCTTCTCGAACCCGCCCCGAGGAAATGCGGAGGGAAAAATGTCCTTTCACGCGCTCTCCCTGGCCTCCCGACGCTCCCGGACCGTCCGGATCGGGCTGTGGGCCAGCCTGGGGCTGCTGCTCAGCGGCAGCCTGGCCATGGGGGTGGCCCTGGGCCCGGTTCCGATTTCCCCGGCGGAGCTGGGGCGGATCCTTCTGGGGAAAGCCGGGGATCCAACCCTGGCGGCCATCGTGTGGGAGGTGCGGCTTCCCCGGGTGCTGCTCATCGCCCTCACGGGGGCCGCGCTGGCGGGGGCAGGAGCTGCCTATCAGGGGTTGTTCCGCAATCCGCTGGCAGACCCTTACCTGATCGGGGTGGCAGCGGGGGCGAACCTGGGGGCGTTGATCGCCGTCGCTTTGAACCTTTCCACCACCGTCTTCGGGTTGCTGGCCCTTCCCCTGGCGGCCTTCCTGGGGGGATTGCTCACCGTCGGGCTGGTGTATCGCCTCGCCCGTATCGGGGGCATGGTGCCGCTGACCACCCTGGTGCTGGCCGGGGTCGCTGTAGGAGCGATCCTCAATGCCATCAGTCTGGGGCTGCTCATGGCCATGGTCGGCCGGGTGGCTCCTCACCGGGCTTGGATCTGGATGCTGGGCGGCTATGCCCTGGGAGGCTGGCCGGCTCTCCGGGGGGCCTTCCCCTATGTGGCCATCGGCCTGGGCATCCTGCTCATATTGGGGCGCCCGCTGGATGTTTTACAATTTGGGGAAGAGCAGGCGCAGCAGCTGGGACTGCCGGTGGAGCGGGTGAAGCGCCTGACCATTGGGGCGGCGACCCTGGCCACGGCCGGCGCGGTGGCCTTCACCGGGATCATCGGCTTCGTCGGACTGATCGCCCCGCATCTGGCCCGACTGATCGTCGGGCCCCGCTACCCGCGGGTTCTTCCCACCTCCATCCTCCTGGGGGCTTCCCTGCTCACCCTATCGGATCTTCTCTCCCGCACCCTTCTCCCACCCCAGGAGATCCCCCTGACTATCCTGACCGCCTTCCTGGGCGGACCCTTCTTTCTTTACCTGTTGAGTCACACCCGACGGGGTGCCTTTTTCTGACCCGGATCCCGCTCTGGACACGGGCATGCTCGCCCATCCCCCATTTTGAGGCCGGGCAGGCGGCCTTCCCGGAGCCCGCCCGGCCTCCATGATTTTCAGGGCTTACGACACAGGCCCTTATCCGGGGTTTGCTCTGCACCTTGAAACCGGAAAGCCCGGGCATGGTTCCCGGGCTTTTTCATCATCGGAACGTTCCCCTGGGGATGTGGGGGGCGAGCTGCGTGCTTTTGGCGCCCGGCTCGTCCCTACATCCTTTTCATCCTCCTCACAGCCCTTCGGCCATGGAGAGAAGGATCCAGGGGGTGGGGCCATCCGCTGGGCCCGAACGGTATGAGGACTGGAAAGCCCAGGCATGGTTCCTCAAGGCAACCATTTTTCCTCGTAAGGTGGTAGAATTTTATAACGCAGGGGCTGTGGCTCAGAGGGCGGTGGGAGCGTTTCCCGCTTGCAACCCGAGGCTCAAGACGCTTACATTGAGGAGGGAACCGGGCGATGCGCTGGATGGAGCCGGAATGGATCACAGTGGTGGAAGGACCGACCCCTCAGTTTCAGCCGGCCCGGGAGATCTGGGCGTTCTCAATTTACGAGGGGCCGACCACCCAGCCGGTGGCGGTCTGTCAGATGCGCACCTTCAACGGGGAGAAGATGCTGGAGCGCTGTCGCCGCGCGTGGGAGGAGGGCCGGCCGGTGCAGCTGGATTTCCCCGCGCCCTCCGGGGAGCGACGCTGGGCCGATGTGATCGCCGCGCGAGTCGAGCGCTGGCCGGAGGGCGATGTGCTCATCCTCTGGGTGCGCCGCCCTCGCCCGATGGAACATCCGGAGAACGCTTAAGGGGAGCATCCACACGGGGGTTGGATCCGAGGCCCGGAATACCGGATCCAACCCCCGCATCTTTTTCAGACTCTATACGGAGGAAATGTGCCCGGTGATCCAGGCTCTGGAATCCTTCATTGAGGCCCATACCCGTCAGGTGGAGCCGCTGGTCATCGCCCAGTCGGAGGCTTACTGGCGCTTCACCACCACAGGGCGAAAGGAAGATGAGGAGGAATATGCCCGGCTGACCGCGGCCCTTCGCAAGGTTTACGCGGACCGCCAGGCCTTTGCCCGGTTGTGTCAGCTGATGGAAGCTACGGGCCTTCTAAAAGACGGCACCTTCACCCCCAACCCGGAGGTCCCCCCGCTCCTCGCCCGCCAGGCCCGCATCCTCTACGACGACTTCCGCGGCCTTCAGATCGACCCCCGACTCATCGATGCCATCACCGACCTGGAGAAGGAAGTCGAAGGCGCCTTCAACACGTTCCGGGCCACCCTGCGCGGGCGGCCAGTTACGGACAACCAGATCCGCCAGATCCTGCGGACTTCCACTGACCTGGCGTTGCGACGGGAGGCCTGGGAGGCCAGCAAACAGATCGGCGCTCAGATCGCCGAACGGTTGCTCCGCCTGGTCGATCTCCGAAACGAAGGAGCCCGGCAGGTCGGCTTCGATCATTTCTACACGATGAGCCTGGCCCTGGCGGAGCAGGACGAGGGGGAGCTGTTCCGTCTGCTGGACCAGCTGGATCGACTCACCCGTCCGCTGTTCGCGGCTTATAAGGCAGAGCTCGATGCTGAGCTGGCCCGCCGCTTCGGAGTGGACCCCCGGGAGCTGCGCCCCTGGCATTACAGCGATCCCTTCTTCCAGGAGCCTCCAGAGACCGGCGATGGCCTGGGCCGCTTCTTCGAGGGCCGGGATCCGGTTGCCCTCTCCCGGGCCTTTTACACCGCTATCGGGCTGGAGATCGAGGACATCCTGGCGCGGAGCGATCTTTACGAACGGGAAGGGAAGCAACAGCACGCCTACTGCATCCATATCGACCGCAAGGGGGATGTGCGGATCCTGACCAACCTCCAGCCCGACGCCTACTGGACGGAGACGATGCTCCACGAGCTCGGGCACGCGGTTTACGATAAATATATCGACCGCAGCCTCCCTTTCCTCCTGCGAACGCCCGCCCACATCCTCTCCACCGAGGCCATCGCGGTGCTGATGGGCCGTCTGATTTATCACCCGGCCTGGTTAAAGCGCTACCTGGGCCTCGATGAAGGAACCCTCCAGGAAGCGCTCCCTCAGGCCCTCCGGCGCCATCGGGCCAAGCTGCTGATCTTCACCCGCTGGGTGCTGGTGATGGCCCACTTCGAACGGGCCCTCTATCAGAACCCGCGCCAGGATCTCAACCGCCTGTGGTGGGATCTGGTGGAGGAGTTCCAGATGGTTCGCCGTCCTGAGGAGCGAGACGCGCCGGACTGGGCGGCCAAGATCCACTTCAGCGTGGCGCCCGTTTATTACCATAACTACCTGTTGGGGGAGCTGGCCGCTTCTCAGCTCCTGATGACGCTCCGGGCCCGAATCGGCGAGGACGAAACCTGGCTTGTCTCCCCGGAGACCGGGGCTTTCTTCATCCAGCGTTACTTCCGTCCTGGGCGATCCGTGGATTGGAACACGCTCATGGTCTTCGCCACCGGGTACCCCCTTTCGCCCGAGCCCTTCGCTCGAGAGCTCCAGGCGTAAGCGTATTGTCCGCCTGGGTTTTGGAAATATTCATAGGAGTTACGCGGTTGGTTTTCTCCTGGGGGTTTTGGGGGGAGTCGCGCGCCTTCGGCGCGCGACTCCCCCCAAAAAATATATTTATCCCCCCGCCCCACAGTCCTTTGG
>JAEVEY010000005.1 GCA_016842045.1 Candidatus Thermoflexus sinensis
GATCCATCGGTGCCAGCAGCTGGCTTCCCATCAGGAGGATGCCGAGCATCATGAGCAACCCGCCCGGCCCCAGGAACAGGACTGTGGGGCTATAGGTCAGCATCAGTTTCAGGTGACGCCAGCCATCCCGCAGAGGTCGTAGGTGCGGCGGGCGGCCCCGACGGTCTCGATGGAATGTGATAGGAACTTCGGCAAGTCGCAGCCCGGCTTTCTTCGCCTGAATCAACATCTCCGAGGCGAACTCCATGCCGGTGGACCGCAATCGCATTCGCCGCCACGCCTCCCGGGTAAAGGCCCGCATCCCGCTCTGGGAATCCGTAATCTGAAGCCCAAACAACCAGTTCAAAATCCGGGTCATCAGGGGATTGCCGATCCGGCTGGTCCAGCGCATGGCGCCGGGCCGGATGGTCCCCAGAAACCGGGAGCCGATGACGACATCATAACCGTTCTTCAGCCGTTCGAGCAATCGCGGGGCTTCCAGGAAATCATAGCTGTCATCCGCGTCCCCGATCAGGATGAAGCGCCCCCGGGCGGCTTCGATACCCCCACGGAGGGCGTTGCCGTATCCCCGATCCAGGACGCGCACGATGCGGGCCCCGCAGGCTTGAGCGATCTCCACCGATCGATCGGTGGAGCCATTATCGGCTACGATCACTTCACCGGGGATCCCCAACATGGCCAGCGCCTGATGGGCCTTGGCCACCACGATCCCAATGCTGTTCTCTTCGTTTAAACATGGGATGACAAACGAGATTTCCACAGAATCCTTCTCCATCCGATCTCTCCACATTTGAGTCAGGATGACCTTCCATTGCGGAATAAGAAGCTAATTGTCCATCCCCCAAGCAACAGCATGCCGAGAATCGGAAGACGGATCCCCACTCGGGGCCCGATCAGGGCTTCTCCAAAGAAAAATACTGCCGGGCTGAGAACGGCGATGGTCGCGAAGGCCCGGTGCGATCTACGGGTCCCGCGCATCCCCTGATACAGCCAGAGGGCCGGAAGGCCCACCAGCAGCCCGTCCTGTGGGTTGAGATGGGGGCTGAGCAGGAGCCCTGCCAGCACCGTCCATCCCAGGTGAAGGTTTAACAAGGGGCCCCCCGCCGGCCCCATCTTCCACCAGGCGATCAGGGTGAGCCCGATGCCGATTCCCAGCATCGCCCAGGCGGCGATTTGAATCTCCTCCCACGCTTCCGGCCCCAGGAGGGTGAACAGCGCGCCCCGCAGGTTATACATGCTCGCCGGATCGATCCCCGGGTGATCCCGCGCGCTGGCGGTCGCTCGAAGCACATTCAGGAACCCGATCCAGATAGAAGGGCCCATGAGCAGAGTGACCAGCCCCGCGATCAGGGCCATGGCGGCCGCCCAGGCCCCCACCGCGCGCCACCGTCGTCCTCCCACCAGGGCCAGCAGCGGGAACAGGGTGACGGTCGGGTGGACGCTTCCCAGCGCCAGATAGAGCCCGGCCTCCCGTTCCCGGTTCCGCTGCAGTGCCATCGTGAACCGCCACATGACAAAACTTCCCCAGATCGAGAAGGTGCCCAGCGCCACCGCCCTCAGCCAGGAAGGCAACGCGGTCCATGTCAGCGCTGCCATTGCCCGTTCCCGCCTGCTCCAATCGGGGTATGTTCTCCAGAGATCCCACAGCAGCACCGCCCAGAGGATCAGGTTGAACCCCAGCCAGATCCCGTAAGCCCACTCTAACGGAAGGAGGGTGAGCGGCGCCATCAGGAGGGCGGTGTGGGGAGGATGGTTGAACGGCAGCAGGCCATCCCCCAAATAGCGCCCGCTGAGAAGGCGTTGCTGGATCGTGGCCTGGAGGGTTAGATCATATAACCGGGTCCCGAATCCCTCGCGGAGGATGAATCCACCCGTATAGTGACTGGTGAAATCCGCCATCCATGTGAGCCGATGCATCAGGGCGATGGCAATTAACCCGATATAGGAAAGAACAAGGGCGATGTTCAGCGCCAGGGCCAGGCGATACCCCCGGGTCTGAAGACACCCTTTAATAGCCCGAATGCCGTCCCGGAGCCAATGGCCGCTCATGGCACCCACGCTTCCAGAACATAAAGGCCGATCATGAAAAAGAATGCTGGCATCTGTAAGGTGGGAACCATGCCTGTAAAGACGGATTGGGAGCGCCCCAGCGCCAGGAAGACCGGGAAGGCGATCCAGAGATGGCGGGGCAACCCCATATAGGGGTGCACCGGCCCGGTATGGTAGCTAAAGGCCGACAGGGCGACGGCCAGGGTGTAGAGCTGTTCGCCGCGATCCATCCACCGCCACGCCCGGGCAGCCAGGATGAGGAACCATGCAGCCAGGACCAGATTCGCCACGAGATCGACATCCGGTCCCCGAAGGAGCTTGCCGATCGCCCGCCTCATCGCCTCCCATGGCCACATGAAGGCCTGGATGGGGACGACCTGGTTTGCATGAGGAGAGAGGAGCAAGGTGTAGATCCAGGCGTTCAGACCCTCTCCCAGCGGCGCAAGGCCGTCGATTAGAGCGATCCGAACCAGCGACCACCCGGCCAGCGCCAGGATTGGAAGGAGCAGGATCCCAAAGGCGCGCCTCGGGCTGCGCATCCGCCAGAGGGTCCATCCCAGAAGGGGCAGGAGGAACAGCCCCTGGGGTCGGGTGAGCGTCGCGAGGGCCGCGGCCAGCCCGGCGAGGGCCCAGCGGCCGTTCCGGGCGGCGGAAAGGCTCCCGAGGGCGCAAAGCAGGAAGAGCGCCTCGGAATAGGGGGCGAAGAGCACAAAGCCGGTCGGGAACAGCATGAAAGCCAGCGTCGCCCGGCGCGCCGGCACCGGATCCATCTCCTGCCGGGCCAGACGCTCGAACAAAAGGACGGCGCCCAGGCCCGCCATCAGGCTCACCAGCGTCAGGGCGGCCATTGGGGGCAGCCCCAGGCGGGTCAGCAGCATGGCCAGCAGCGGATACAGCGGATAGAACTGTGTGGTCCCATCCCCGGCCCGGTAGCCCTGCTCAACGATCCGCGCATACCAGTGGGCGTCCCACCGGGCCCAGGGGGCGATCAGGACCCGCTCCAGCCAGACCGGGAGGGGCGAGGTTGGCGGCCAGGCCGGGAGGGACTGCTCCAGAGGTGTCAGCGGCCGCAGCGGCGAAAGCCAGGCCGCCTCCAGCCGGGTCAGGATCAGCGTCAGGATCCAGATCCCGATCACGGCGTTCCCTCGACGTGGAAGATGCGCACCGGGGGCCGCTCGAAAGCCAGGGTTCCGGCCGGGCGCCACCGGTCCTCGCGCCGATCCTCCTCAGTGATGAGGGGGATCGGCGCCCATTCCTCGGTAGGACAACTGCTCGCAGTTGTCCTAACCCCTAACGTGGGGGGCGCTGGTATCGACGGCGCAGGGCCTGGATCGAGGCACCCCGGATCTCGATGTGAACCCCCTGGCCGATGCCGGCCCAGATCCCCCATGACAGATGCTCGATCTCCTCCGGCTCGAAGCCCATCAGCCGGGCGCACGTGATATCCACCGCCAGTGGATCCCTTCCCACCGCCAGCATTCCATGGGGCACCGGTGTCCCGAACAGAGGGCCATCGCCCTCCATTCCCACGATCCCATCCACCACGCTGACCACCGGCGGCAGAGCCTGCTTCAGACCCAGGATGCTCGGGGTGATGCCGTTGACGTGGAGCATGTTCTTGGGCCATCCGTAGCAGATCCCCGGTATGACCCCGAAGAGATTCTTCAGGCTCAACGTGACCCCCGCCCAGTGGTGGGTCTTGAGCTTGGCCACCGAGACGATGAGATCCGCCTCGATGACGTGGCGGGGCAACCACAGGTGGGATCGTCCGGGGAACCAGCCATCCCGTGGAGGGACGGGCTGGGGATCGTCATAGTTGAGATCGATAAAGGGGATGTTCCGGCGGGCGATCACCGCTTCCAGACCGCTCTGAGCCACCACGGGTCCTGCATCCCGCCGGAACCCCGGACCTTCACCGACGACGATTTCACTGGCTCCTCGGGCGCGCAGGAGATCGATCACGGCGCCCACCACTTCCGGCGCGGTGACCAGGGGACGCCCCTCGATCCATTCGATGAGATTCGGTTTGATCAGGATCCGCTTGCCTGCGACATCCGGCATCCCGGCCTGAGACCACAGCTCGGCCAGCGCATCCCGCAGGAGCTTTTCATCATAAGACAGCGAAGCGCCCAGGGCGACCACCGCGGGCGGCTCGACCCGCCGCCGCCAGCCCCGCAGGATCCAGCCCAGAAACGTCCGTAAGCCAGCCGGCCGGGTGCGACGCTCGGCGATCGCCAGGCCGCCGCCGATGCCAGCTAAGAGCAATAGCCGCAGCAAAGCCCGCCGGGTCAATCGCGGCGCCGCCATGGCCATCCTCCGTGAAGGGCCATCCACGCCAGGGCGGTGGTATAGGGGCTTTCCTCCCAGCTCCCATCGGGCCGCTGCATGGCCGTCAGGCGTTCCCGGGCTTCTCGGTCTTCCACCCCGATGGCCTCCAGGGCCATGATCCCCAGGGCCAGGGCCATCGCTCCGCCATCCCGATGCATCTCCACGCGCAGCGCCTCGATGTCCTCCGGGCGGATCGCCGGAGGAGCCAGGATATGGAGGGCGAGGAGCGCCCAGGCCGTGGGATGGGGGCGGGGCGGGAGGTAGGCGCCGAGCATAAAGGGATTGCCGAAGTTCCAGCCCCCTCCCTGACAGCGGCGATCGCTCAGGTAGCGGATGGCCTCCGCGATCCGTTCCCCCTGTTCGGCGGTCGCGGAGGCTGCGTGCAACGCCAGCAGGGTGAGCGCCGTCGGCTCCACCCATGAGGCCTCGCCGGGGCGCCATGGCCAGCCTCGCAACGAGGGGTCGATCCTCAGGCTCCGATACACCTCTGCCATTAGCTCATCGGTCTGGAGCCGGAGCACCGGGGCCTGAAGGAGCCATCGGACACCCCGGACCACCTCTAACGCCGCGGGATCCCAGCGGGCCAGCGTTAGGACTGCCCAGGCGGTGGGCCAGCTGCTATCCGGGTCTTCGGGATCCAGCCCCCAACCGCCATCTCGATGCTGCGCGCGTTGCAGCCATGCACGTCCGGCGGCGACGGCCGGGCGCTCGAGGAGCTCCGCCATCGCGAGGAGGACCGCGCTGGTGGGCTCGGTCATGGAGCGACGCTGGAGGCCATAGCCCCACCCGCCGTCCGGGTTCTGAGCGCGTTTCAGAAATTCCAGGGTATGGATCTCGTGCAGCCGGCAAGGAGAAGGCCGTGTCATGATCCCTTCAGCGTCAGTAATACGAAGAAGGCGCTGGAGCTATCACGCCCCAGCGCCTTCTGAAGCCCGGGTCCTGACTCAACCCGGCTCCGGTTGGTTGGGGGAAGGGGATCAGGAACCTCCGAGGGCGCTGGCAATGCTGGAGAAGACGGTGCTCACCTGGGTGCCCAGGAAGGAAAGGATGACGATGACCACAACGGCGATGAGCACCAGGATCAGGGCATACTCCACCAGCCCCTGCCCCTTCTCCCGCACCCACAACCACGCCTTCAGCAGCTCGACCATCTCACACCTCCGTGGTTAAAGATCTCTGACCTCAAGAATACGTTTAGAAGGACCTCATCGAAATAGGACTTTGGTCACAGGGGGGCAGGAAGGGGCCCCTTCCGCCCCTTTTCAGGGATGGAAGCCCGCGGGGGAGCTCTGCCCGAGCCACAAGTCCCCAAGGACCCCGGCGGCGTTCGGGAAAAGGATGTTACGATCCACCCAGGGCGCTGGCGATGGTGGAGAAGACCTCGCTCACCCGGTTGCCCAACAGGGTGAGGATCGCGATGACCACGACGGCGATGAGCACCAGGATCAGGGCATACTCCACCATGGCTTGCCCCTTCTCCCGCACCCACAACCACACCTTCAGCGGCTCGACCATCTCACACCTCCTGCATATATCTGCCAAGGTTGCCCGGTCCTGTGGGTCGGGTAGGGCGAAAGAGCCCTACCCCCTTTCCTCAGCCTCTTCCCCCACGGCTCGATCGGACCGTGAGCGGGAAGAGGAGGCCGCTGGAGCACGGTGGGCAGGCCTGTGCAGGTCCCTCAGGCCCCCAGGGCCCTGCCCATCTTACCGTTGCATTTACTATACTGCGCG